>JAPOYU010000082.1:3046-4886 GCA_026706395.1 Chloroflexota bacterium | reverse complement strand
TGTCAAGCGCCACTTGCAACTCGCCCGGCTGCAGCGTCACGTTGATGCCAACTTCCGCAAGATCGGCTTGAATCTTCTGGGCGTTGGTGTTGAAGTCGACGCCGCCAGCGCCAAAGTCGGGATACTCAAGCAGCATATCAAGCCCATCGGGGTATCCGGCTTCAGCCAGCAGTTCGCGCGCTTTGTCCAGATCGCGCGAGAAGGCGGCTTCTTCACCGAGGTTGCCGAAGAAGCCCGCGGTCATGTTTGTAGCGGGCTTAACGCCGCCCCAAAGTGTCTTGTAGCCTTCGTAATCCAGCGCGTAACGCACAGCAAGCTGCACCGTCGGGTTGGCAAAGGGACCACTGTATTGTTCATCGGTATTCATAATGATGAAGTGCGTCAGAACGCCAGGTCCCCTGAAGATATTGATGTCCTCATTGCCTTCCAGGGTCGCGACTTGATCCGGGCTAAGATCAAGAGCCAGATCGATATCGCCGGCTTCCAAGGCGGCCTTCTGCGTGGCGCCTTCCGGCATGTGGATGAAGATCACGCGATCAAAGTAGGGCTGCTCGCCCCAGAAGTTGTCATTGCGGACCAGTTCCGTGCGATTCTGCGGCTCCCACAGATCCAGCACGTAGGGACCGGAACCGGCCGAAGTGCTGTCCAGATAGGCGCCGGCGGTATCGGTCTCGGCTGCGTCTTCGGCATCGGTGCCGCCGTTGGCGCGGACGACATCAGCATTGGTGATGCTGAAGACGCCGCTGGTGATCTCCGACAGGAAGGAGGGGCGCGGGGCCGGCAGCGTGACGGCGACGGTGTCGTCGTCAATCGCTTCCACCGCGTCAATGCCATCAGCCAGGAACGACGGGTTGCCGTCGCGGTGCTTCAGGCGGTTCCAGGAAAACACGACATCGTCGGAATTGACATCATCGCCATTGGCGAAGACGGCGTCCGGGTCGAGCGAGAAGGTGTAGACCGTCCCGTCTTCGGAAATCTCCCAGCTTGCGGCGAGCAAGGGCAGAATCTCGCTGGCGTTTTCGTCAGGGAAGGTGACCAATTGGCTGTAGGTCACGTGATTGACAATATGCGTCGAATGGGTGAATCCGTTGGCCGGGTCGTAGGCGTCTGTCTGTTCCTTCCAACCAACGACCAGCACTTTTTCGTCTTGCGCCAGGCCTGCGAAGGCGCCGAGAAATAGCGCCAATAGCGTGAGCAGCGCTAGGACATACTTAATGCGATTCATTTTGATGCTCCTTACAGATATTCAGAACGAAGGTATTGTAGCAGGAGGAGTATAGCGGAAAGCGCGGCAAGCTGCAATCAGGCGCTATTATCCCTCAAATTCCCCACAGATCCCCTTAAATCTCTAAAAGGTATCGACACAGTATACATACAGTTACGTTTCGGGTGGGGGGTATCCCCGGTCTCGGCAGGCGGGGCAGAGGGTGAAAGGAGAGAAAAGATAGAGCGCCCATATTGACACGGGTAACATAGATCTGAGCGGAAAGGGTGAACAAATGTTCACGTCAGTCGCGCAGGTCACGTAGGTCGTGTAGACACTGACCGCCGACGCTGAGCTTCGACATTGACCGTCGGTCGCCCCGCGCGCGAGGGGGCGGTTTTCTAGGGATGCAGGAGCACCTTGCCGGTCAAGCCACGGTTGAATAGCTTGAATGCTTCCGGCGCCTCGTCCAGCGGGAAACGGTGGCTGATCATGCGCGTCACATCCAGGCCCTCCCGCCAAAGTGCGAACATCTCGGGCACTTCGCTCATGAAATAGTACCAACAGCCCACCGCCCAAATCTCGCGCCGGTTGAAATCACGGCTGGGCGCCAGCAGCTCTTCCATGGATTCGCCG
>JAPOYU010000082.1:0-2978 GCA_026706395.1 Chloroflexota bacterium | reverse complement strand
GAAATCACGGCTGGGCGCCAGCAGCTCTTCCATGGATTCGCCGTTGAAGACGACGATACCGCCCCGGCGCACAGCGAGAAAGCTATTGGCCACGCTCGCCCGCTGGCCGGCGCAGTCGATGACGACATCCGCGCCATCCCCGCCGGTTAAATCCATGATCCGGTCGATAAGCGAGTTATCGGCATGCATCGTCAGGTCCGCGCCGAGTTGCTTCGCCAGCTTGACGCGATAGTCGACGATGTCCACACCGATGACGCGGCGGCCAAGCCAGGATTGCAGCAGGACGTTGCCCAGGCCGATGGGCCCCAAGCCCATGACGACGATCGTATTGATATCGGCGCGGTCGATTTTCTTGGCGGTGTGCCAGGGCACGCCCATGCCATCGCCGGTGAGCAAGGTCGCCTCGTCCCAAGGCAGGTCATCCGGCAGGGGGCTGCATGCGCGCGCATGGATGGCAAAATGCTCGGCGTGCATGCGAGAGCGCGACTTGGCCGACTTGCACCAGGTATAACGCCCGCGCTGGCATTCGGCGCATTCGCCGCAGCCGACAACCGCGCTGACGCCGACGCGCTGACCAGGCGCAAGGCTGGTGACGCCGTCGCCCAGTGCGACTACGGTGCCGACGGCTTCATGACCGCCGCTGCCGCCAGCGATGCCGGGACCGCGATAAGCTTTCATCTCGCTGCCACAGATGGCGGAGCGTGCTGTCTGTATGATGACTTCGCCGGGTTTAGGCGCTGGCGCGTCCGCCTCGATGACGCGCGAAGTTGCTTCGCCTGTGAATTCGAGTATCTTCATAGGGCAGTCTTCCTACTCCAGCGGGAAGCTCACCCGCCGCCCCTCTCGCGCTGATTGATAAGCGCCCAGGATCATCTCCACGCAGACCTTCCCATCTTCGGCGCTGGCCAGCGCTGGCGCTTCGCCTTTGAGGTAATCAATGACCTGGCGCGGCACGGCTTGGATGCGAGCGCCCTGCGGCACAATCGGGAAATCGAAGCGCTGCCAGTCCTTCGCCCCGGCGCGGAAAAGCTTGAGCGGCGCGCCATCGGCGGGCAGCAGGCTGGCGGGCAAATCGCCATAATTCTGCTGGATCGTGCCGGCGTCACCGTAGATTTCGGTGGTGGCTTCCGCAGCCAGCTGGGTAGAGCTGTTGAAGAGAATGCCAATCTCGCCTTTGCTGAAGCGGTAGATGGCGACGCCGTTGTCGTCCGGCGCGGCATCGGTGACGATATTGTCGATCTCGGCGATCACGTTGAGCGGCTTTCCCAGCATCCAGTAAAACCAGTCGGCGGCGTGCGAGGCATCGTCCATGAACATGCCCATATTCTGCACGGGGTCGATATGCCAGTTGCCGGGGATAGCCCAATTCTTATTGAGCAGCATGGGGATGGCGTGGCGGCGGCGGATCACGGCGATGTCCCCCACCGCGCCCTCGGCGACCAGCGCCTTCATCTTTTGATTGACCGGATCGCAGCGCATCTGGTAGCACATGCTGAACTTGACGCCGGTTCGATTGACAACCTCTATGATGGCATCGCAGTCCGCCAGCGTCAGCGCCATCGGCTTTTGCAGCAGGACATGCTTTCCCGCCTCCGCCGCGGCGATGCTGTGCTGGGCATGCCTGTTGGTCGGGCTGGCCACGAAAACAGCATCGATATCCTCGCGCGCCAGCATCTCGTCGAGATCGGGCATCCAATCGAGGCCGAACTCGGCCGCGCCGCTCTGCCCGCGCGCCACATCATAATCCCAGGCGGCGACCACCTCGGCATCGTCGAAACCGGCGATGACGCGGCAATAGGAGAGCACATGCCCGTGCGCGAAGCTGATGACGCCGAGGCGAAGGGGTTCATGGTTTGTCGTCATTGTCGTCGCCTTCGCTGATATGAGCGCTGTCCGTCAATGGTGCGCTGCGCTGCATTGCCAAAGTCATTCAAGCGGCAAATGCTCTACGCCTGCGCCTCTTCCAAGGGCTGATGGAAATAGAAGCATAAGCCATCGGGAGCGACCACAAAGAAGACTTGGAGTTTCTGACCGTCGCGCTCATCCACACGCCAGCCGGTAGTTTTGATGCCCCTGGCTTCCAATTCGTCGTGGGCTCGGTGGATATCAGTGACCAGGATTGCCGCGCCCTCCTGTGAGGCATCACCTCCGTTGATCGCGAACCCAAGCCGCACGTCGTCCCGCTCCATAATCACCGCCGGTAGCGGGCTTTCACGCCTTACTATCTCTTTGAGTCCAAACGCGTCGTCAAACCATTTCACGGTCTGCGCGATGTCTTCTACTGGCAAGGCGAGGACATCGTCAGCGAAGGGAAAGGCGGCCACATACAGTTTTCCCGGTTTTGTGGACGGTTCTTTCATGATAGTTCTTCTCCAGATCGAGTGCTTCGAGCAAAACATGTTGAGACGCGTGTATTTTCTATCTACCTATCCACCCCTTTCTTTAGCGACAAAGTCCCTGATATCAACATCGACGATGAGGTCCTCGCCATCGACGATGATGGGGTAGGTCTTGACCCGGATATCGGGATCGACCAGGCATTGGCCGGTGGCGATATCGAATTGCCAAGCGTGCCAGGGGCAGCGCAGGATCTCGCCTTCGCGTTCATAGTCGACGAAACCGTCGGTTAATGAGGGTGGGGCGGTTGTCGTGCTGCGGCCCGCCACCTCGCCGGTGCAAAGTGGTCCGCGCTTGTGCGGGCAGATATTGCGCAGGGCATAGAATTTGCCCCGCACGTTGAAGATGCCGATGCCGGCGCGCCCGCGAAATGGCACGATGATTTTGCGCCCGCCTTCGGGGATCTCCGTCACCTTGCCGACAACGATGCCGGTCACGCAACGACCGCCTCGAGCATGTCGTCGCTGATGCGCAGCAGGTCAAGCGCGTTCTCGGCGAAGATGCGCCGGTGCGTATGCTCGTCCAACTTGGGCAAGACGGTCACCGGATCGTTCCAATCGAAATGCGGGAAGTCGGTGCAG
>JAPOYU010000009.1 GCA_026706395.1 Chloroflexota bacterium | reverse complement strand
CATGTCGGTGAACATGTTGGCGCCCTGCCAGCCATCGGGGCTGTTCGAGAAGGAGATCGGGATGTAACCAGCCTCGTTGGCAACGGCGCACCAATTGAGGATGTCTTCCCAACTTTGCGGTTCTTCCAGACCCAGCTCATCGAAGATCACCGTGTTGTAATAGACGTATTCGAGGTCCTGCTCCCAGGGATAGGCATAGAGCTTGCCATTCCACATATTGCGCTCGATCGCCCAGTCGGGCAGACGATCCCACCAGCCATATTGGTCGGCGTAGGGCGTCAGGTCGAGCAGGTAGCCTTCTTGCGCATAGGCGGTCAAACCAGCGCCCGACGGCCATGAATAGAAGACATCCGGCGCGTCACCGGAGGTCAGAGCCAACTCAATCGCGTTGCGGATGGGCCAGCCGCCGCCAAAGACCGAGCGATCCATGAAGACATTGGGATGCTCCGCATTCCAGGCGGCATGAATGACTTCCAGGGCGGGCCCCGCAGCGGTCATGCCGTAGAATTCCCACTGATCCCATACTTCCAGGAACTGGCTATCCTGCGCGGAAACGGCGCCGCTCATCAACGCCATCAATACCACGAGAAACGCAAGTTTCTTAATCCAAGACATGTTCATACTCCTATCAATATTGCTTTGTGTTCCATACGAAATTACATGTTTGGCATACGCTTGCGCTATGCCCCAATTGGCACACCTCGATAATCACCTCCCTATGTCTCAAGACGATGCAGAAATACCAGCAGGACAGGCGCAATTACGACGTCTGCGAGATAGAAGATTTGCATCAGCTAGGTTTTGATGGACAAGTTGTTGAAGCTGACAGCGCCTTGATCCACGAAGAGACCGAACATCGTCTCCGATTCTTCGTATACCCGGTAAGACATCACCACTTGGTCGTTGACGTAGCATTCCACCAATTGACCGTTGCGCAGGATGCGAACCTGATACACCCCGTCTTCCGGCTCCGAATACAGGAACTGATCGACAAGCATCGGGCGCGCCATATCGGGACCGAGCTCGGGGCTGCCGGGCACCCAGGCTTGCCAGAAGGGCTCCCATTGGATCGGCCAGCGGCGGATCGATGTGCGCTTCCGGCCGGGCTCCACCATTAGCAGATGGCCCATATACATGTCGGCCGTCGGCTCCATCAGGATGCCCGCGTTCATCGTATTGGGATCACAGGCGATCTCCACCTCCAGCATTAGGTCTGTCCGTGCCGTCTTGATATGCGCAAAGCCAAATGTCCCGCGCGCGTCACAGCGGGCGCCGTCCCAAGCGCCATCGCCCGGTATAAGCTCGTAGTCTTGCTCGTCCGTGTAACTCGCCGCTACTTCATCCGGAAGTTTGCAGGTCAATGTGCCATCGGGCATAGCGATCATTTCGCGCGGCGAGCCATATTCGCCGCCCCAGATGAAGTCTTCTTCGTTGCTGCCGAATTTGCGCCGCGGGATCCAGGCGAAAGTGAAGCGCCGTTCACCATCCCCAGCGGATTTTGCGGCGTAGAACTTGGAGCCGTCCAGCGCATCAAGCGGTCGCGCTTCCCAGGGCTCACCCGGTTTTGCCACGCGATACAGCGTTTTGGCATCTCCCGAATATCGAGAAAAGACCAGGTAATTATAGCCGCCGAGGCTGAAGGTCTCCGGGCATTCCATACAGTGCGCTTGCTGCGGCGCCCAGATCGTGCCGCCAAGTTCCCAGCTCTCCAGATCGTCTGAGTAGGCGACTACAACGCAACCACGGCGATCTTCCAGGCCTTCTTTCAGGCGCGCGGCGATCAGCATGGCGTAGCAGCCTTTTTCCTCGTCATAATAAACGTAGGGATCGCGCCAATCCGCCGGCTCCCATTCGGAAGTATCGGCGTGCATGATAGGATTATTGGGGTTCTTCTCCCAGGTGATCATGTCATCGCTGGTAGCGTGACAGATGGTCTGCTGGAATTCGGCGTGGTGGCTGTAGCCGGTGTAGAAGAAATGGAACTTGCCGTTGTGGTCGTGTATCGAGCCGGTCCAGATGGCGCCGACATCGGGATCCCCTTCCTGCCCCGGGCCGAAGGCGTCGGGCAACTCCTCCCAATGGACCAGATCCTTCGACACGATATGACCCAAGCGACAAGCCGCCCGTTCGGGAACGGTCCACGTATCGGGGGGCGTCGCCAGCAGGAAGATGTGCCATTCTCCGTTGTAGTAGAAGGGCATCGTATCGCCGACGTCGCCTATTTCAGATTTATAGCCAAAGAGTCTCATAAGAAATGCCTTTCCTTCACTGTGTAACCCGCCCACCGTCGTTGCATGATGTTGATGTTTCAATCTATGCCGCTGCGTTGAATATTTTGCATTGCATATTTGAACATGTATCGATCATGTCGTCAAGAAAATGGTCACAATCGTGCAAAAGTCGTGCAGAATGTGTATAATCGCTGGCGAATTTCCAGAATAAACTGAGTTATCTCGGTCCTGGGGAACAGCGAGAACATTTGCTACGAAGGAAAAGCGCGCGCTCATGAACAAGTCAAGTCGCCAGCGCCTGATTCTTGAGCGCGTACAGGCTGCCTTGCCACACGAACTCTTGTCCACCGGGGAGCTCGCCGCCGATTTTGAAGTCTCCGAAGCGACAATCCGCCGTGACCTTAGGGCATTGGCCAGCGCGGGATTGATCCAGCGACAATATGGCGGCGCGCAACTGACGCAAGCGCCGGTTCGCTCCAAAGTCGGGCAAGTTGGCATTATCTTGTCTACTCGCATAGACAAGTATCGAGATCCCTTCTATAACATGATGTTGGAAGGCGTCGACAAGGTGCTTGAGCAAAACGGATATCAAATAGCCTACACCAAGATCCTCTATGAGATTGACAGCTCCGCGAAAGCCAGGCATTTGCTGGAATCGTTCAAGATTGATGGCTTGATTCTGCTCGGCACCGACTTGAGCGATCGCATCCGCCATTTGCGCGAACACTTCTCTCCCGTCCTGCCCATCGTAACCACCGACGACAAGTACAATATTGAGGATGATGTGATCCTCTTCGATGGCGAAAAGGGCATGCGCCAACTGGTTGGGCACCTGGCGAGCCTGGGTCATCGGCGGCTGGCTTATGTCAGCGGCAATGTCGACAACCGCTACGAGGGCTTCCGTCAGGGGCTTGCGGCCCACAACCTGCCGAAAGATGATGGTTTGCATCAGATTCTGGAGCCCGGTCCCTCGGGCTGGACTCCGGACCTCGGTGAGCGCGGCGCCCGCATCCTGATGGTGAAAGAGCCGCAGCCGGATGCCATCGTCTGCGCATCGGATCGTCTGGCGATCGGCGCCATGGGCTGGTTGCAGCGGAACGGTTTCCGCGTCCCGGAAGACATCGCCGTGACCGGCTTCGACAATATTCCCGATGCCGAATTCGTCTTCTCGCCCCTGACCACGGTAGATGTGCATAAGGGGCTGATGGGCGAGCTCGCTGCTGAACGCCTCGTTCGACGCATCAAGAAACCAGACGACCGTTACTTGAAGATCATCACACCGATATCGCTGGTTGTACGCCAATCTTGCGGCGTACGCCTCCGCAAGGGCGGCTGAGCGCCGTTATCGTCATCCTTTCGCTGGGAGATGCTGCAAGCCGCGCTCCTCTTTCTGTTCTCGTTATGCGGATTGCGACAGCTAAGTCGCCAGCATCCGGCTCACCTCCGCCAGCGCCGCGCCCAATTCGATATTGCGATTGGTGCCGGTGCCGCCGCCGATATGCGGGCAGAGGATGACATTGTCCAAGCCGCAGAGCGGGCTATCGGCCGGCAGGGGCTCGTAGACGAAGACATCCAGGCCGGCGCCGGCGATGCGATCCTCTTGCAGGGCCGCGATCATCGCTTCTTCGTCAATGATGCCGCCGCGGGCGATATTGACGATGTAGGCGCTTTCCTTCATCAGGGCGATTTGGGCCGCGCCGAGCAAACCCTCGGTCTGCGGCGTCTGCGGCGTCGCCACGCAGACGTAGTCGCTCCGGCGCAGCAGATCGTCCAGCTCGGCATAGGTCGCGTCGAAGACGCCTTCCAGCTCAGCCGAGAGCGGGCTCCGCTTGTAGTAGATGTTCTTCATGCCGAGCACACTGGCGCGCCGCGCCAATTCGCAGCCGATCTCGCCCATGCCGATAATGCCGAGCGTCTTGCCGACAACCTCGTGGACACGGGTATTTTGCATCCAGCGAAAGGCGATTTTGCGCTCGCCGGTCTTTTCCGGCTTCATCCCGCGATAGCGATAGGCGCCGAGCGATACCGCCTCGTTGCCGACCACCAGGTCTTTGCTCAAGGCGAGGATCAAAGTCAGGGCCAATTCGGCAACGCAATTCGGTCCTTTGCGGGGCACGCAGCCAAAGGCGATACCGCGGGCGCGGAGGGCATCGACATCGATATTGAAGTAGCTGCGCCCGAGCTTGAGCGCAACCTTCAGATTCGGCAGTTTATCCAGCAAGGCCGCGTCTACGGTCGCCGTCTGCGCGATCAAGCCGACGACGGCATCCGAGGCCAATGTCAGCGCTTCGGCTGATTCGCCGGCGCAGAGGAGTTTCAAGTTCGGGAAATCCGCCGCCAGGTCGGCCGCCGCCGCGTCATAGCCGGCATCGGCAAATAGTATCGTATGCTTATGTGATTCAGTCATCTCTTTTCCTTTACTTGCGTGCCTTCGAACAAGGAATCAGCAAGACAGTCGCTGTGCGGCTTCATTATATGTCGCCCGCCCTGAATTGAACATACGCCAGAAGAGTCACTGTAAGCCCCGTCCGCTCGAAAGTCCGTCAAAGTCCCGGTAAATGCCCAAAGAATACGCTGCTGTATAGATACAGTATGTATACGTGGGGGGGGGTGGGGGGATAATCTACCCCATCCCCCGGCCCCTCTCCCGCCATCTCTATGGCGGGCATCCG
>JAPOYU010000137.1 GCA_026706395.1 Chloroflexota bacterium | reverse complement strand
CAGCCTTTGTTGTGGTAGAAGGCGATCTGTTCGTCGGTCAATATTTTGGGCATAGAGACATCCTGATATGAGCTTAACCGGGCAAGCAGTACAGAGCATAACAACTTATTTTTTTTGCAAATTTTGGGGTTGGCCCTTGCCCCGTTAGAGAATCCCCCGCTGGTTGGAGCGCTCCTCTTTGAAAGCGTCACCCTCGTTGTGATAGGCGCCTGGTCCCCCCTCGGTCCCCCCGCTCAACGGGGGGCGGAAATCCCATAACCCTGGCTTTTCGACCGGGCTGCGTTGAAGCGCGTGACAAGGTGGCATGTCATATCCCCCGCCGGTTGAAGCGCTCCTCTTTGAAGGGGTCTCCCTCGTTGTGATAGGCGCCTGCCTCCCAGAATCCGGGTTTGTCGACCGGGCTGAACTCCAGGGCGCGCAGGAATTTGGCGCTCTTCCAGAAGTAGCGCTTGGGCACGACCGTGCGCAGCGGTCCGCCGTGCTCGATCAATTCGGGATCATGCAGCCAGCGCCCCTCATATTTGTATGCGAGCATGACATCGTCATCGTCCATGGCTTCCAGTGTCAAGTTGGTGGTGTAACCGTAGTCGCAATGGGCGATGACGTAGCGCGCTTCGTCCGTGAGTTCGAGCTGGCGCAGAAAGTCGCGAAACATGACGCCTTCCCAAGTCGTATCGAACTTGCTCCAGCGCGTGACGCAATGGATATCGACCGTTATCTGTCCGGTGGGCAGTTGCAGAAATTCGTCCCAGGTCCAGCGCTTCTCGGCCTTGACCGCGCCAAATACGCGCAGATCCCAGGTGTCGGGATTGAATTTGGGCGTCGGTCCGTAAGTTAGAACGGGGAACTTCTCCGTCAGAGATTGTCCTTTGGGCAGGCGGCCCGCTTCCCGCATTTGTTTCTCTTTTTCGCGGCGTGTAAGGTGGGACATGGCTTTCCTGGATTTCTTTCTGTATTCGTGGGTGAGTCACCGGAGCGTTTCTTTCCCCCATCCCCCGGCCCCTTCCCCCACAAGGAGGGAAAGGGAGCCACCCTAACATTTACGCCGTTGTAAAGCCCCTCCCTTTTTATGGGATGCTCGGCATAGAGATGGCGAGAAGGGGTTTGGGGTGGGGGCGCTACATCGTCAACTGCAAGATCGTCCGCAGCAAGACGTTGGCGCCGATCTCCACATGCCGCCAATCGGTGAACTCTCTTGGATTATGGCTGATGCCGTCCACAGAAGGCAAGAAGATCATGCCGGCCGGCACCATCTGGTTCATGATCTGCGCATTATGCCCGCTGTAGCTGGCGATAGGTTTGCAGCGGGCGCCTTCGGCCTGGCAGGCGCTTTCGATCTGGCGGGTCAGATAGCCCGACATGCGCTCGGCCGCGCGATGCAGGACGCGTTCCGTCACGACCTTGAGGCGATAGTTCCGCGCGCAGTCCTGCGCCAGTTCGATCAGGCGCGCTTCCATATCATCAAGCGTCGCCGTATCCGGATGGCGAAATTCGACGCTGAGCGAAGCCTCCGCCGGGACGACATTAAAGCTCTCCGGCCTTACGCTCACGTGGCCGCAATTGACGACGCCTTCGGCAAACTCTTCGGTCAGATGTTTATGGGCGGCGATGATAAATGCGGCCGCACCCTGGAGCGCGTCGCGGCGTTCATCGGCGGTGGTGGTTCCGGCGTGCGCCGCTTCGCCATAGAAGACGACATTGTATGTCGTGCGTCCGACGATCCGGTCGACAATGCCAATGTCGAAATGCTGCTGGTGCAGGGTCTTGCCTTGTTCGATATGCAGTTCCAGGAAGCCCAGGATCGAAGTCGGATTGCGCTTGGCGTTTTGCAACTCCGGCAGCATGATGCCGGCCCGGTATAGCGCGGCGCGGAAAGCCAAATTGTCATACAGCGTGTCGCTGATTTCCTCCGCCGTGATCTTGCCGACGATGCCGCTGCTGCCGAAAAGCGACTTCCAGGTGCCTTCTTCGTCGGTGAAGTTGATCGCTTCGAGATGATAACGCAGCGTGATTCCCGCTTCTTTGATGCGGCGCAGACACTCCAACGCCGCCAGTACGCCAATAGCCCCATCGTAGCGGCCGCCGTTCGGCACCGTATCCAGATGCGAGCCGATCATCAGGGTTTTGGTGTAGGGGTCATCGGCGTATAGCAAGCCGCTCAGGTTGCCGACTTCGTCATCTTTGACATGGAGGCCAGCTTCCTCTATGCGGTCGGCGAACCAAGAGCGCGCTGCCAGATCTTCATTGGACAGCGCCAGGCGGGAGACGCCGCCGCCAACCGTCGCGCCGATCTCTGACAAGGCGTCAAAATCGGCGCGGAGCCTTTCGCTATTGATGCGGAGATTGCTACAGTCCGTCCCCAATCTGTCTTCCTGCCTCAACGTGAGCAATTGAGAGTAGATTATAGTTAGAAAACGTAATCTCACAACTTTACGCGGCTGTGATTGACACGCCGGCTGCGCGAAGCCGGCGCGACCTGCGGCGCCGCGCGCTCAAGCCTCTACCTTGCCATCGGGGGGCTATGCGCTACCATGATGGGATTGCGAGGAAACGAGGCTCGCTGCGTGCGGAAGCTTCTGCCACCTGAGGACCCCAGCGAACGTCAGAATTCAGCCTACCGATGGGTGATACTGGCTATGGTCACGCTCTCCGGCTTCCTCGTTATGGGATTCCCGACTACGGGCTTGTCCGCCCTGTTTAGTGAAGTCGCGGATTCGCTCGATCTCGACCTGGTTCAGATCGGCGTCATTTGGGGCGTCGGCTCGGGCATGGCCATTTTCACGTCCTTGTTGGGTGGCGCTTTCATTGACGTGTTTGGCACGCGTCGCACGCTGGTGGCGCTATGTCTGGCAACCGGTATATTCGGCGCTCTGCGCGGTTTTGCCGTCGATTTCTGGTCGCTTTTCGCATTCTCATTTCTTTATGGGATGGTCCAGCCTATCTTGCCTATGGGCTTCGTCAAGCTGAATCGGGAGTGGTTCGCCTCGCGCCAGCTCGGCTTCGCGGCCGGGGTGATGTCGGCCGGTTTCGCGACCGGCCTGATGCTTGGCTCGCGCCTGAGCGCGACCGCGCTTTCGCCGCTTCTGGGCGGCTGGCGGCCGGTTATGGTACTTCTGGGCGCCTCCGCCATTGTGCTCGCGCTGCTCTGGGCGATAGTGCATCCGCCGACCGAAAGGCGTCATTCAACACGCGTCGATGTTCGGCAGATCGTCCGGAACCTGCGCCATGCCGCGCGCTTCCGTGAACTATGGGTGATCGCGCTAGCGGTCTTTGGCGTGCTGGGTTTGATGCGCGGCCTGGTTGGTTACGTGCCGACGTACTTGCGCGAGATCGGCTGGGGCGCGCTGGAGGCGGATAGCGCCATCACGGTTTTCTTCTTTTGCAGCCTGATCGGCGTCGTGCCGATATCGCATCTGTCGGATCGCCTGGGCAATCGGCGCATAGTGATGGCCTTCGGCACGTCAATGATGACGATCGGCACGTTCTTAATGTATCTGGTTGGCGATCATTTCTGGGGCGTCATGCTGGCGATGGCGCTGGCCGGCTTCACATTCGACAGTTTCATGGCGCTGAAAGGCGCATCCATGACCGAGATCGACGGTTTAGAAATCGCCTTTGTAGGCAGCGCCCTGGGGTTCGGCGGCGTGCTGCAGAATATCGGCTCGACGATCACGCCGCCGCTCGGCAACAGCTTGTCGACCGTCGCGTTGCATACGCCTTTCCTGCTATGGGCGGCGTCGGGCCTGTTTGCAACGGTCATGCTGTTCAGCTATCGCAAGCGCGATTCGAAGTGAGGGCCGGTGCGCTACTGGAATGGATCTGCGACTAATCGACACGCATAGCCTCTACGAACATGGCCTGGCTGGGCATAATGTTGGAGACATTGCAATCCGCACCAAAGAGGCTGAAGTAGCGCCTCAGGTTGTCGCGCCAGATCAGGGGTCCTTCTTTTGGTGAGGTCGCTTCAAAGACGAGACGCTCGAGACCCAGCGCATCGACAACCTGCCCGATGACATCAGCCGTTCGCTCCCCTTGCAAATCGAACTCTTGATGATCAAGCATGACGGTGAAGGCGCCATCTTCCAAGAACGTCGTTGCTTCTTTCAGGATCTGCTCCGCCGATGAGGGCAGTTCTGGCAGGCTGCGATCCCAATTGCTCGGCGGATGGTGTTCAAAGATTATTCGCATATCGTTTGCGATAGCGAGTTTGCGCCAGGCTTTCCATTGTTGTGGCGTGACGTCATCGCCGGTATTCATGAATTCGATGACACGAAATCCCAAAGCTCGACCAGCTACGATGGCCTGATCAACGACGCCACGTTGGTAGGCGTGCATGAAGAAAGTATGATCGAGGTAGGGTTCAATCTCGAACCGCTGATAAGTCTCAATCTTGCGTTTCAGCCATGCGGCCGGGTGATAGAGGATCTGGGTGGTCACAATCTTGACGAAGTCCAGGCGCGGTGCCGCCACTTCCAGGAAGTCAGCCAGCTCGACAAGACCCATTCGTTCGACATAGTTTGGCGCTTCGTCAAAGCCGACATCCTTGAGCCAGGTCTGACGCAGATCGCGCGGTTTTTCAAAGGTCGGGACAGCAAAGAGCTCGGCGATCGGGTTATCTTGCATTTGGCGCTCCTGACCTGTTGACTATATTCATAAGGATGTCCCCGCCAGCTTAACCTTTGATCCCTATCGATGCCAGCCCGCCGATGAGATGCTTCTGGGCGAAGAAATACACGACCAGGATCGGGATGATAGATACGAGTGTGGCACCCATGAAGAGATGCCATTCGATGCTGTAGCGCCCCTGGAAGAAGGCCAGCCCCACTGATATAGGAAACGACTCGTAGTCGCGCAAGAAGATGATCGGCTCGAGGAAGTCGTTCCAGGTCCACAAAAATGTGAATACAACCACGACTGTCAGGGCGGGACGGCAGAGAGGGAGGATGATGCGATAGAGGATGCCCCAGGCGCCGGCGCCGTCAATGCGCGCGGCATCGT
>JAPOYU010000020.1 GCA_026706395.1 Chloroflexota bacterium | reverse complement strand
TGTTTTCTATATGCCGGCGATTTATGATGACATCCCGCAAGCGACCCACATGTCCGAGGGCTCGGCATACTATATCTGGGCGCATGCCAGTGATCCGGATTTGGCGGCCGAATACATTGACTTCGTGACCGACCCGCGCTGGCTACCCACCTGGATCGAAGAGGGCTTCGCCATCCCGATCCAGAAGGACCCAATCGATTGGAGCATCTACGATGTTGATCCGGTCATTGGCAAAGCCTTCCGCATCGGTCAAGAGATGCAAGATCTGAATGTCGATGCCTTCCACACCACTGTGGCGCCCAACGTTGTGCGCGCTCTCTATCAAGGTGTACAGGGTGTTCTGGGCGGTGAACTGAGCATTGAGGATTTCCTCAACAACATGGACGAGGAAATGGCAGCCGCGGCGGAGCTTGGACAGGTCTGGGAACCGGGCGAGCGCATGTAATCCCGCTTTAACAGCACACGGTCTTCGGCGGCTTTATAAAGGCTGCCGGGGACCCCGGCACAACTGGAGCCTGCTCGCATCGAGACATTGGCCAGGCGTCAGCCGCGCTAGAGAAGCGGCGGCGCGACGGCAGATCATCTGCGAGCAGGCGCCTGGTTGGCCGACTTAGAAGGACGCCTGCATGCCCCGCTTTAATATCAGGCCTTATATATTTATTGCCCCCGCTTTGATTTACCTCGGCATCTGGATCTTTTACCCGATCATCAACGCGCTGGCTCTAAGCTTCTTCGATTCGCCGACCGGGCGCTCGCGCGATTATTTTTGGGTCGGCATCGGCAATTACAGCAAGCTGTTTCAAGACGACCTTTTTCTCAAGTCCTTATATCACAACATCATTTGGGTATTGCTGAGCATCGCTATTCCTGTGGTTTTGGGCTTGCTGCTGGCGGTCATGCTGGCGGGCCGGGGCCGGACGCGCTTGATCTATGCCAGCATCTACTTCATCCCGCAAACGGTGGCGGCTGTATGCGCCGCGATCGTCTGGCGCTGGATTTACGACCCCAGCATAGGACCGCTCAATTGGTTGCTGGAGACGATCGGGCTGACCGGCCGACCATGGCTGGCGGACGAATCGATCGTGCTGATCGCGGTTAACATGATCGGCAGTTGGTCATATTACGGCTTCTGCGTGCTGATATTTATGGCGGGTTTGCAGAACATCAGTCCCGAGCTTTATGACGCGGCCAAGATTGATGGGGCAGGCGCTTTGCAGCGATTCTTCTATGTCACCATACCGCTATTGCGCAATGCCATCGTTTTTGTCCTCGTCTATACCATCATCGGCTCGATGAAGTTTTTCGACTTGATCTTCGTGGCGACTAATGGCGGGCCCAATGAAGCCAGCACAGTGGTTGGGCTGCGGATTTACTGGCACAGCATGCGCGAGGGTCGCTTCAATTACGCGGCGACGATGAGCACGATATTGACGATCGTCATCCTGGTGCTCAGTGTGGTGGTCATCCGGCAGATCGTCACAGAGGATGAGGAGGACTAAATGACCGTGAAGCTCAAGCCGCGCGAGAGGCGCTCCTATCATTCTTCAAGGATGATCCAGAGCGCAATCATTCACGCCATACTGCTTTTGTTTGTGTTCATCGCGCTCTTCCCGATTTACTTGATGTTCAATGCCGCGCTCAAAACATCCCAGGAGCTGTTTCAGAGTTTCCTGACGCTGCCTAAAGATCCCCAGTGGCAGAACTTCGGCTTCATCCTCAATGAGCAAGGGTACAAAGGGGCGCTTTACAACAGCATGATTCTGTCGACATCGACCATGATAATAACAACCGTCATATCCGTCCTGGCCGGTTATGGGTTTGCGGTTTATCGCTTTGTCGGCAAGCAGTGGCTGTTTCTGCTCGTCCTCACAGGCTTGATGGTTTCAGAAACCTCGGTGCTCATTCCGGTATACCAATTGCTGCAAGACATCGGTCTATTAAACACCTATGGCGGGATGATCTTGCCGCAGGCGGCCTTGGGGATGACATTCGGCGTCTTTCTAATGACCACCTTTTTCAAAGACATCCCGCGCGCCTTGATCGACGCGGCCGTGGTTGACGGCGGCTCTGATCTGCAGGTGCTGTGCCACGTCATCATGCCTTTGGCGCGTCCGGCCATCATGTCGCTGGCGTTGATCGAATTCATGTGGGCCTGGAACAGTTTCTTCTTTCCGCTGGTCATCGCCACCAAGCAATGGCTGATGCCGATGAGCGTGCGCATCATTGACTTCATGGGACGCTTCACCTTCCGCTATGATATGATCGCGGCGACCACCGTCATCCTCTTCACGCCGATTTTGCTACTGTATCTGATCACGCAGCGCAGCTTCCACCGCGGCATTACCTTTGGCGCGCTCAAAGACTGAAAGAGGCGAAAGCGCAACTATATGACTGAGACGTATTCCGAGATTCTCGCCAAGGCGGACGCCGCCGTTGCCGAGACCGCCGGCAAAATCACCGACGACCCGCAGCGTCCGGTTTACCACCTGATGACCGCGGCCAACTGGATCAACGACCCCAATGGGCCGGTCTATCACGATGGCTACTGGCACATGTTCTTCCAGCACAACCCCTACATAGCTGACTTCGGGCCGATGGGCTGGGGACATGTGCGCAGCCCAGATCTGGCGCATTGGGAGCATTGCCCGATCGCGATGATGCCGACGCCCGGGGGCTACGATGGCGCCGGCTGCTGGTCTGGCAGCGTCGTGATTCATAATGGCGTGCCGACGATGATGTATTCCGGCGTCGCCGATATGACGCTTTGGAGCGCGGATGACGATCTGCCGCCATCGAATCGTCAGCGTATCCCGCAAGGTTATTACCACGAATTCCTCCTGGAGATCGACCAGGAGACGCAGTGCATCGCAACCAGCAGCGACAATTTGCAGACTTGGGACAAGCACCCGGCCAATCCGGTGATTCCTGCGATACCGGCAGATCTGGATCTGATCGGCTTTCGGGATCCTTTTCTTTGGAAAGAAGCTGATGGGCGCTGGTATATGCTGCTCGGCTCCGGCATCAAGGGAGTAGGCGGCGTGGCGCTGCTTTACCGATCGCCCGACCTGATCGAGTGGGAGTACCTGAACCCGCTGTATATCGGCGATCCGGAGGAAAGCGGTATCAATTGGGAATGCCCCAATTTCCTCGACTTGGGCGCGAAGCACATGCTGGTCGTCTCGCCACACGGGCGCCCGGTGTATTGGCTGGGAGATTATGTTGATCATAGATTCAGCCCTGACGGGTCGCCGAAACGGCTCGATTGGGGCGATGTATTCTATGCGCCCAACAGCCTGCGCGATCCCAATGGGCGTTGGCTGATGTGGGGCTGGATACGCGAGGCGCGCCCCCGCGATCAGTACGCGGCGGCGGGTTGGGCGTCCTGCTTGACCTTGCCGCGTGAGATCTCGCTGGACGATGCGGGCAATCTCAATGTCAAGCCGGCGGAGGAAATGAAGCAGCTGCGGAGCGGCATGTTGCTGGACGAGTTTGTCGATTTGGTCGCCAATCAGGAGGCAATTCTTGATGTTGCTGGCGATTGCCTGGAGATCAGGTTAAATGTCAACAATGATGACTGTGGGCGGCTTGGCATTCAGTTTCGGCGCAGTTCCAACGGCAGGCAGTTTACGGAATTGAGTTACAACTACGCCACTAAGACCTTGCGCTTGGACCGAGAGCGTTCGTCTGATACCGATGAAGTCACGCGTGAGCCTTGCGAGTGTGAATTGGTATTGGTGTCGGGCGAGACACTGAATTTGACGATCTACTTGGACAAGTCCGTTATCGAGATCTATGCAAATGATCGAATCTCGATGGCCAGCCGGATATACCCGAACCTGGAGCAGGCTCAAGGGATTCTGCTCTATACCGATGGCGGGAGCGCGAGCGCAGGCGCGACCATCTGGAAAATGGGCAGTATCTGGCCGGACGGGAATTAGCCCACATCTCGCCGCATAGCTTCGCCATTACATTCTTCGGGCCGGATACTTGAAACGCTACAAGGCATCTGCGTCTGTATATTAGCGTTGGGCTTGATCTACGAGCACAGCAGGCGGGCTAGTTACACCGCCGAATAGAAACACTTAGAGGCGCAACCTGTACCGCCGAGCAGGTGATGCGCGGTAGACGACTCGATGGATTTGACGCCTGGCAACCGGCTTCTTAGTCCTCGATGGAGCACTCATGCAAATAAGTCGCGCCGTTGAACTGGGATACAGAGGGGAACCAGGGCGATGGGATGAGTAATGTCCTTATTCGATCCAGGGATCGACCTTCGCCAATTCCATGATGTAGAAATACGCGCCGGCGGGATCGGTCACAACCGCCCACCTGCTGCCGTCGGCATCTACGTGTCGTTCAATTTCGATCGCGCCGCCGAGCGCCTTTACACGACTGATGGCGGCGTCGACATCGGCGACGTGGAAGTGAGGCAGCCATAGGGGCTTTGTGTCCTCTAGTTGGAGCATGCCGCCGTTGAAGCGTCCGCGATTGAAAATGCGGGTGAAGATGCCATCGAAATCGTATTCCCAGCCGAAGAGGGCATGGTAGAAGTCTTTCGCCAGGGCGACATCGGGGGTCCAGAGCTCATTCAAGCACATGGCGCCGACGGTATTGACTATCTTGGCGCCGATAGTGTCGTATGGCTGCCACAAGTTCAGCGCCGCGCCGGTCGGATCCTGGATGTGCAGCATTCGCCCGCTATCGAAGACATCTTCCGGACCATATACGACCGTACCGCCATTCGCCTTCACCGCATCAACCAGCGCATCCACATCATCGACCGTTACAAAATTGTTCCATTGCGACGGGACGCCCATCTGCAATTGATCCGGCATCATGCCGCGCAGCGCCGCGCAGTCTTCTCCCTCCAACTGAAACACAGTATAGGTCATGCCAACGCCGATGGGGATCTCATTCTTACTCCAGCCGAAGAAAGCCATATAAAAGGCTTTAGCCGCTTGCGGATCGCTCGAGCTGTTATCCACCCAGCTGAAGGTCCCGTGCGGATATTTGCTGACTTTGTACATATTTTGTCTCTTTTTATGAACCTGCCAAACGCGATCTACAATCATATCGAAATCTGTAAGGCTTGTCCGATACTGGCGGCCTGGCGTTTGATTCCAGCCCGCGTCCGCGGTTCGTCCTGATCATTT
>JAPOYU010000151.1 GCA_026706395.1 Chloroflexota bacterium | reverse complement strand
GGGTGAGCGGGATCCAGAAATTGAAGACGCCGCCGAGCTTGCGGCTGTCTTTGAAGGCGCCTTTCCAGAGGGCGTCGACGACTTCGAGCGGGTCGCGCCCTACGGCGATGACGAGGATGGCGCCGATGGCCAGCGAGATGGCGATGGGCAGGAGGAGGAAGGCGAGCTGGGTGGCGATGCGGCGGGGGTGGGTCATTGGGATTGGTTCAAAATGTGATTGATTTCTCTACGCATCAACTCAACGGGCGCATTTACGCCGTCAGACGGTTGCCACGCGCGAGACATTGTAACGACCTCGGAAAGGTCTTTACTGTCCGAGTGAATTATTCCGTTGTTGTTGCTATAGTTCTGCGCGCCGCTTTGTAGACCGCTGTGCGAAATGAACCAGCCTACGATAGGCCCTCTTATGCCCAGAAACCAATTCGGAGTTATTTCTTTTACCTCTGGGCTTCTTTTCCGAACATCGTCTAGCGTTGAGCCAAACTGACGAAGAGCGCCAACAGATACCGAAGTACTGTGTTTCTTGCATTGACCGACAATTCTTACTGGACCCGTGCCCCCGCTAAATATATGAGACCTACCCAGTGAAGGCAGCAACGCAAAAAAATCCACCCCTCGGTCGCCTCCGATGCTCGGAGTCAAACTACAATGCGCCGCGCCGCTCATCTTGCATACTAGAACCGATAACGCTTCAAACTGTTTATTGTTCATTGACTTTATTGATTGCGAAATGTGTATTCTGCTGCGAATTCTGCTTCGCCTGTGTCTATCGCTCTTTGATATGCCAGCCGGAAAGAAACTAGGATTCCAGAACAATCTCTTTACTCCGGCAGTAATCTCCGAAAAAGTAGGGTAGAGGCCTCGGGCGTTATCTTCTGCAATCTGTCGACGCAAGTCATTCCACATCCTGTCGGAATTATTGCTCGCGTATTCTTCTGCGTCAGCGCGAGATCTGTCTTGAGTTTGTTGTACCGCGTCTACGAGATAATCGTCAAAGTCCAGCCAGGGCCGATTGAACTCTTGATCATAGAACCAGTCAAGTATTTGCTTTGGCGCTGTCATACAGGGCTAGTTTCAAGTTGAAACTCGTAACGTATCTCATTTATCGATGCTTGTAATTCAGCAAGATTGTTTAGGAGTTGCTCCCGCATATCCTCGTCATTCTTGAACCTAAGCGTCGGAATGTTGTGGAGTTCTCTTGTGAGATCTTCCATGCTGCTAAGCAACTCTCTCGCGGGTCGTCTTCTGCTGTCAACCTCGTCTTGAGCTTCCGCCAATCTTGCGCTCGCGACAGACTTTGTCAGATCCTCGCCGTTTCGGAAATCCTCAAATTGAGTCGAAGCGTTCTTTAACAGATATGATACGTCTCGTAATCCGCGATTGGTCAGTATCCGCCGATTGTCCCAGTCGCCAGTCACATCATCTGGATCCAAGTCTTCATCGATTTCGTCTTCGTTTGGCTTGGGATAGAGCCATCCCAAGAATTCGTTAAATGCCAAAGAATCCTCAAATCGGTATTTGGAATCATTCCACTCCATCCATTGCCTTAAGGGCAAGTTGGATCGACCAAACAGTTCCTGAAAATACGTATATGCGGACTCCTTGACGTCGCGACTATACTCCGAGTCATCCTTCGCTTGTCGAAACGCATTGTATCCTCGTATCCATTGCCCGGCCCCGAATGCGCTTAATCCAAACTGCTTCCCGACTTCAGAGAGGTTCTTTCCTTCTTCCTGCAAGAGCTGATTCATCAATTTCGCTTTGTTATAAGCGGACCACGGCTTGATCCCGGTGATATGTCGGAGGCCTTGGAATATCCAGGCTGCCTGATTATCCGTACCGGTGTATAGAAGACAGTTGATGGTACTAATGGAATCCATCACACTTGCCTTAATCGCCACTCCCTTATTCTCCAATTCGACGATCAATTTAGCGGCAGTGATTCTGCGATTGCCTTCTAGAACAACGAATTTGCCGGGTTTGAACTCCCGGACTATAACTTGGTCGATCGGGAGAAACCCGTTGATTTCCATATTCATTCGCAGTTTCTCAACGTCATGAAATCGGATCATCTTATCTTGAGCTTCGAGCTGTACATTGGATTGATCAATTCTTTCGTCGAGAATAGTCAACCAATTGTCATCCACAAATCGAGGATTGTTCGGGTCAAGATAGATTTGCTCGATATTCAATTCAATCGGCGAGAGTTGATCGGAGATTATGCCGTCCATGACTTGCTCCATGATGGTTTAGCCATCCTCATCGTCCTCAAAGTCTTTGCGGTCTTTGAACTCGTCGTACCATGACTGTCCGTCCCAGAAAGTGTACTCGTATTCCTCATTCGTTTCCAGCACGATGAATCTTGAACGATTTCTAATGGGCGCGAGGAGGTGAATGATATCCTCATAACCGTACATCCGGTAGCGCTGCCGCGCATGATAGTCTTTGAAGTCATTCGTATCCAATAGCAAACGCCAAGAGCTTTCATTCATGTCGCACCTCCATCACCGGTTTGTGTCTACCGATAATAGTGGCGCCGTGCTTGGTGCCAAGTCCTCCCCTCAAAAACTCCCGCCAATCAGATGGCCCAGTTCGTCGATGCTGGTCTGCCCCACGTCCGCGACCTCATGCACGCGCCCGGCATAAAAGACGAATATACGGTCGCTGAAGGTGACGAGCTCTTCCAGATCCGAAGAGTTGAAGATGATCGCCGCGCCTTTTTGGCAGCGTTCCAGCAGTTGCGTCCAGATCCAGCGCGCCGAATCGACATCCAAGCCCCGGGTCGGCTGTTCCAGGATCAGCAGTTTGGGATCGTCCGGCAGCAGGCCGATGAGCACGCGCTGCTGATTGCCGCCCGAAAGCTGTTCGATGGTATCGGCGGCGCGCCCCCTGATGCGGTAGCGCTCGATCCGCGAGACGGTGCGCTTGGCGACTGACTTCCAGTCGATCTGCAGTTTGTCGTCGGCCACCAGCGCCGTATGCTCGGTGAGGGTAAGTCCGGCGATCAAGCCTTCTTCCAGCCGGCCTGCGGCGCCGAAGACGCAGCCGCGCCGAAACAACTGGGGGTAGCTCGCGCTTGTGATGTCGACGCCGTCAAAGTGCAGACTGCCGCTGTTGATACGCGTCAAACGGGCGCAGGCGCGCATGAAGAGTTCTTGACCGCTGCCGCCTAAGCCGGCCAGCCCGATCACTTCGCCCGCGCGCGCCGAAAGGGAAATGGGCTGCATGTCCAGTCGCAAATCCTGCGCGACCAAATCGCGGGCGACAAGCACGGGCTCGCCGATTTCGTAGTGCGGCCGGCTCTGCGCCGCCAGCTCTTCACCGAACATCATGGCGACCAGTTGTTGCTTTGTTTCGGCAATGACGGCGCTGGTCAGGTTCTCGCCGCCGGCTGGCATTTTCATCTCGCCTACCAGCAAGCCGGCGCGCAATACAACGACTTCATCGCAGAGGTCGATCACATCTTCCAGCTTGTGCGAGACCAGCAATACGACCATGCCTTCGTCGCGCGCCAACTGGCGCAGCGCATTGAAGAGGATCTCCTTTTGCTCGGCGGAGATGCCGGTGGTCGGCTCATCCAGAATGAGCGTTTCGACGCCCAGCGCCAAAAGGCGGATGATTTCCAACTGCTGCCGCTGCGCGATCAAAAGGTTGTCGATCGGCTGGTGCGGATCGAGATGGAAGCCGAAGCGGGCGGTCAGTTCGCTCAATTGCGCTTCCGCCTGCGCCCGTTGCAGGGTCAGACCGTCGGCGCCGCCGTAGATGAAGTTCTCCAGCACGGTGAAGGCGCCGACATCGAGCGGGTCCTGCTGCAGCATGCCAATGCCGTTGGCGATGGCCGCCAGGGGACCGCTGCTTTCGATCGCGCGGTCATCGATCAGGATCTGGCCCGCGTCCGCCGGTTGAAAGCCGGATAGGATTTTCATGAGTGTGGATTTGCCGGCGCCATTTTCGCCGAGAATGCCGACGATCCGTCCATGACTGAACTTGACATTGATGTCGTTGTTCGCGTGGATGGATCCGAATCGCTTGTGGATGTTCCGCAGTTCAATGTCCATTGCGCTGGCCGAGGCAGTGATTCCTTCCAGGAGGCAATGCCTAATTGTAGCGCAGTCTCATCATTTGACCAATTTGCTGAGCGAGGCGCTAAGCCGGCGCTATGACTTCCAAGGCGATGATATGCGGATGGCTGGCGCCGCCATCGGCGCGATAGGCGATGACGGCGAATTTGTGCCAACCCAGCTCTTTGGCGTACCAATTCATGGTGACGCGATAGTCGCGTACGCTGCCGGATTCGCTAGCGCTGGTCTGCTGCAGTACCTCGTCGACATAAAGTTCTACCCGCTGAATGCCGACGGCTTGGTCGGATGCGTGAATCTCGATATCGAATACGACGCCTTCGATTACTTGCTGGTTGTGCGCCGGAAAGAGGATCTTCACCTGCGGAATCGCCGGCGTGGCTGCGGGTGTCTCCATTGCGGTCGGGCGCAGCAGGTTGCAAGCGACGCCGCCGAAAATCATAAGCGCCAACGCGAGAATGGTTCGCGCCTTATCGCCTTGCTTTCGCATGTCTGCGATCAAGCGCGGGCGTGAAATGACCCGTCCGCTAGACGGTAATATCAGATGGTGGCGCCCGCGTCGGGGGCCTCTGACAGTCGGTCGAAAGTTCAGCATCATTTCTGATTATGCGATTCTGAGGCCGTAAGCGCAAGCACAGCCAGTCGACTTCGTCTGTTTGCTGGCTTGCCAACGAGTACTGGCGCCGCGGAGATGCGCAAGGGCTTTATGCCGGCCATCAGCGGGGTTATGATTCGCTTGCGCGGCTGGCGGTTGCTGGATTCTAGCTGGAAGCCGCATTAGAATAGTGCCGCAGCATCAATTGAAGGACGGAGGCCGCGATGGTTGAACTTATCTGGGATGGCAAATATGACAAAGACGGCAAGGTGAAAGCGCCGCTTCGAGTTGCTCTGCCCTTTCAAACGGTTGAGACCGTCAACGAAAGCGCCCAGCAGCGCCAGCGTACGCTCGACCTGTTCGCGGCCGGACGGGATGCGGACTGGCGCAACCGCCTGATTTGGGGCGACAAGAAGTATGTGCTGCCGGAGTTCGCGGGCAAAGTGGACTTGATTTATATTGAACGCTTTATGTGAAATGACTTGATTGTTGAAAGGTCTGAACATCAATACGATAGCGA
>JAPOYU010000115.1 GCA_026706395.1 Chloroflexota bacterium | reverse complement strand
TAACTAGGGATTCCTAGATTGTGCCTTCTGTTTGACCGACTCGTCTGCGCCGTCCACGAGTTTGACCAAGGCAGAGACTAACAAATCGATATCGGATTCCGGTATCCCTTGATGTCGCATGTTTCGCCCACAATTAAGCTCCCATCTGCCAGACGGCATCTACCAGCGAATGGCGATCCATCAGACCTGCGGTCGTATTTCGGAAGAACTGTAGCATCTGTGTACCATCGATGAGTCAATCCTCGAAACGCGTAAACGCGGAGAGCAGTTGGGCGCCCACTCTATGCAATCCGACATCAAGGAGATGAAAGAACGCCTGAAAGCGCCGTGACCGCAAGCGCGTGCCCCTCATTATGCTGATAGCAAATAGGCGATGATGTGCCCGATCTCCGCTTGCGTCAATCGCTCGGCGAAATTGGCGGGCATGGAATTGGCGTAGTCTTCCACCAGATAAGCGCCCGGCGAGACAATCGATTCGTACAGATATTGCGCTGCCGACAGCGGCGGACGTCGCGTCGAAGCGCGGTCGGCGATGCCATTGAACAGAGGCGCGATACGGCCCTCTCCCAGAACATGGCAGGTGATGCATTGAAAAGCCTCGATCAGCGTTTCGCCTTCCGAGGCAGATGCGCCCACTAGCGCCGCTGCCACGTCGGTCGTGTAGGAGCGCGCGTCGATAACGGGAGAGCCGGTCGATTCGGGCGTGCTTGTGACCACAAAGGCGGCAACGAAAACGCTCGTGACGATGATCAGGAGCGCGATGGTAATCGTAACCGCTATCTGCGGACCGCGCCGCTTTGAGCCGTTGTCTGGCACGCCAAGCGCACTCTTACAGCAGAAGCCGGTCGAAGATCATCGCCAGGAACAGCAGTGCCAGGTACAGTGATGAATACTTGTAAAGTACGCGTGCTGTTGCTTTATCCGCCCGGCGAATGAGCTTTGCAGCCAGCCCAACAAGTATCAAGCCAAGAACCGTGGCAATCGCCAGGTAGAAGCGATTCAGCATCACAGGCGCCTGAGGCAGCCACAATAGCACAGCGGGTGACAAGCTGACGATCACCAGCTGAATGGAATAGAACAGGATCTGAAAGCGGGTTAGGCTTTCGCCGCGCGCCACCGGCATCATGGGGATATCAGCCGCGGCATAATCTTTGTTGACCAGAATCGCCAGCGCCCAGGAATGCGGAGGCGTCCAGTAAAACACGATGGCGAACAAGACGAAGGCCTGCATCTCGAGCGATCCACTCGCCGCCGCCCAGCCCACCAGCACTGGCATGGCGCCAGCGCCGCCGCCGATAAGAATGTTGACAACCCTATTGCGCTTCAATATCAGCGTGTAAATTACGACATAGTAGATTGCGCCAGCCAGCGCGAGAGCGGCAGCCAGCCAATTGACAAAGAGCCCCAGAATCAGCACCGAAGAAAGAACGAGAGCCATGCCAAAAGCCATTGCGTGCCCCGCCGGTACGCGACCGGATGGTATCGGACGGCGAGCGGTGCGCGCCATTTTGGCATCGAGTTCGCGGTCCAGATACTGATTGATCGCGCTGGCGCCGCCCGCGGAAAGCACACCCCTAGAATAGTCGGCAACACGACGTCGACTGGCGGGAACGAATCGATAGCGACGATCATGCTGGTCACGCAAGTGAAGACGAGCAATATGACAATGCGAGGCTTCATCAACTCGATGTACGGTCGTGGTGAGAGGCCAGATGCCAGATTGCTGCGGAAAGTTCTAGTCATCGGTAATCTATCTCAACTTGCTGCCTGTTCATGCCTCCCATGATCGCGAGTATGACAAGCAGTCCCCAGACGGCGGCTGCCAAGCCTACGTGTATCGCGCCCCATTCTCTGCCGGCTGAGCTCAGAACAAACAGCGCACCGGCTACAATCTGCACGATGTGAACGAAAACGGCACCAAGGCAATCCGCTTAATCAAAGGCTCACTTCGATGCCGATAGACTTGCCACAGCAATATGAGGAGCGTAACGCTCATAGCTGCCACCGATAGACGGTGGATCATATTGATGACCGCCAGCTGGCCCTGCTCAAAGGGCAAAATCGTGCCGCTGTCGCAAAGCGGCCACTGTGTACAGGCGAGCGTAGCGCCACTGCCCCGCACCAAGGCGCCGGTCAATATGACGACAAATGCCATGGCGGCATTTACCGCCGCTAGCACCGCTATTGAATCCGCGCGCCGCGCTAGTGCGGGACGATGCCAGGCCAGCACCGCCGCGCCCAGCAGAGCCGACAGAAGCAGCATGGCAACGCCCAGGTGCAGCGTGACAAATGTCGGCGGCAGCTCCAGGAAGACAACGATGGCGCCCAGAGCGCTCTGAACGAGAAAGAGAATGGCGGCCACGACCGTGATTTGCAGCACACGCCGATTGTTCTGGCGATATTGACGCCAGGCAGCAGCCAGTGTCGCCAAGCCGAAACATCCAATCAGCAGGGCGAAGAGACGGTGCAGCCACTCAATCCAGGCGGTGATGTTATCCAGCGGCGGGAAGATTGTGCCGTTGCAAAGGGGCCAGTCCGGTCCACAGCCCAAGCCAGATTCCGTCACCCGAACCACCGCGCCGAAGACGATCAAGCCCAGCGTGAGCGCCGCTGTAGATAGCGACAGAAGTACAAAGCCAGATATGCGGGAAGCACTTGCGTTTTGCTCAATCATCACAAATGATTTCGTTGGCAGGCAATCAACCTAGATACTTTGTCACAGCTCTCCCTGCAAGGCAAGGTCAATGTACTCTTTCTTTTGCGTCACCTGATATTGAGGATAGCTGAGCTTCTTATCCAGCGCGGTTGCGTGTTCCGTTTCAATCCGGTGGCTGATCTCCACGCTGCGCTCCAGCCCCTCAGGCGTCGCCATATAGCGCAAGCGCGCGTCCGCCCATTGTGATTCGTCTGACGCATCCTGACCGACGACCTCGCTGGCCTTCACGTAGTCGAAGCAATCCCAGCCATGTTCCGGCCAGAGCTCTAGTTCCAGCGCCTCGACCGAATCGCCTTGCCCTTGCAGCGTGCCCAAGAAAGCCCAGTCGACATCGATAACGCCGACCGATTCCAAGCTGAGCGGCGCAGAGTGCGGGTGGCCCAGCTGCAGCTCGGGGATTTCAGCCGGAGGCTGCATGCCTACATCAATCAGGATGCGGCTGGAGAAAGTCGACGGCGCCATGATCTGCGGTCCTTCCGCCGTCCAGCGACCGACGATGAACATCTCATCGCCCGCGTCTCCCAAGTTCGCGCCGAGGGCTGCCACGCGCGCATCATAATCCGCCACAAAGGCATCGGCTTCAGCGCCCATATTCACGGCATCGCCGACGCGTATGAACTGTGTGGGCCGGTCTTCGGCGAAGGTGGCTGTCTGTGTTGCAGACCGGCGCGATGGCATTCAGCTGCGCCAGAGAACCAGGATCGCTGAAACCGGCGAAGAGGTTCAGGTCAGGCTCCAACTCGAGGATGACTTCCAGGTTTGGGCGGAAGAAGGCCCCCACCGATACGGCATCTTCTGGCAGGTAGTCATCCAGGTAACGCGGCGGCGTCATCTGTCCGCGCCCATTGGTCGCGCCAATTGGCTCGACGCCCAGCGCCAGCAAGCCATCGATATCGCCTTCCTGCCGCGCCACCACGCGTTGCGGCTCCTCGGGAACTCGGATCGTCGCGCCGACCGCATCGACAACCCCGCGCATGCCAGACTCGCACTCAAGCGGCAAGAGTTGCGCGATCTCCGGCGCCATGTTTTCGAGGATGTATTGCAGGCTGAGCACCGTGCCGAAATTCAGCGCCGCATCGTATTCATCGGCGACGAAGAAGACCCGGCCGTCTTGGACAACGTATAGCTGGCTCAGCAAGGGATCGGTGTTGATTGCTTCGATTGCCGCTTCGCATCCCCCTTCGTAGAATTGCAGCGCAAAGCAAACCAGCAGGTCTTGATTCAGCAGGTCGACGCGTTCTTCGCTCAGCGCGTAATTGAACTGATCGCCGGCCAGCTCATTGTGTTCGTCAGGCACGACAAAGCCAAGATCGGTGAAGAAACGTCCGCGACCGTCTTGCGCCGTATAAGAGCCGTAGGTCTCGCCCCAGTTGTAGGCAACCGCTACCGTCGCGCCCTGGAACTGCGGGTACTGTTCACGCAAATGGGCGCGAATAGCCTCTGCCTCGGCGACCAAGGCTTCCGCCTCCGCAAATTTGCCAAGGGCTTGTCCAATGAGAATCGTCGTCTCTTGCCAGGGCATGCCGAAGTCAACATAGTCGTCAACCTGTGCGATTGTCGGCGCAATCTGTGCAAGAATGACGTATTCTTCCTGCGTGATGCCCGAATAGACTGCACTAATGAGATCGGGTTCCAGAGCCAGGATCGCTTCGTAGGTCAAGCCCTCATGCGCGGGGCCGGTGAGCCGACGCGTGATATGCGGCGCAACCAGACCGACGAAGCCAACCGTGCCCGATACCGCCACCGCTACCGCCGCCAGCGCAACGCGGATAGTGAGCAGAAAAAGGCGCTGCGCTTCTATTTGGAGTCCGAGACCGGTCGCAATCTCTTCGCCAAAGGCTGCGCCCTGATTCGTGACCGACTGCCTGGAAACGCTGGATGAATTGGGGCATGAAGGGCGAGAGCAGTTTGCGGAGGGCGGCGGCAGTCCGGAGTTATTTCACCTGGCGCTCTGCCTGAACGCGAATCTCGACTTTATGGATGCGCTTGCGGATATTGTTCGCAGAAACGCCCTGGTTTGGACCAACACCAAAGCCTCGCAACCGCTCGCTGATAATGTAACTCCTGCTCCAGCTAGTGAACCATAAGCGCGTCTTTCCAGATTACGGGCGCGCAACTATTCCCATATCAGCCGCAACGTCGATCTAGCCTTTGACACGAGGCGCCACTTACCTGATCGTCCGCGGACATACGCCTGCCCTTTCTTCTCAAAGGCGTCAGTGAAAGCGCTGGTCTCTTTACCGCGATACCAAATCTTCCACTCATGCCAGGCACACATCGCCTTTGCAGATGCCAACAGTTCGCGTTCCAGTTCACCGGATATATCAGATTGCGAATAAACGAAACGGACAGGCCCGGTAGGAGCGTCTTATCACGTCGCCCGCTTGTCGATATCCGATTCTTTGGCGACTTGATAAGTCGCCCCTACAAGGCTTGTCCGCTACTAGCAGATGAGAGTTGATATCGCTCCGTCTGGTCGTCCA
>JAPOYU010000130.1:7167-40540 GCA_026706395.1 Chloroflexota bacterium | reverse complement strand
GACGATGTATGGGCACCATAATCGAAACCAACAACCTGCGCGCCTATTACATCACTAAAGCCTACGGCGTCGAGCGTACGGTTAAAGCGGTAGACGATATCACGCTGCGGATTCAGGAGGGCGAGGTCTATGGCATCGCCGGTGAATCGGGCTGCGGCAAGTCAACCCTGCTGCGGATTCTGCTGGGCGCCTATCAGCCGCCGCTGACGGTAGTTGGTGGCGAGGTGATCTATCATCTCGATGGCGAGACGAAGAACGCGGCCGATATGACCGAGGAGGAGCAGCGGGACCTGAAGTGGCGCACGATTTCTTACATCCCGCAGGGTTCCATGCACGTGCTGAATCCGGTGCGGCGGATACGCGACACCTTCCACGACTTCATCAGCGCGCATCGAGATGTGACCAAGAAGGAATCTTTTCAACTTACGGCGGAATACCTGCGCGATCTGGGCTTGCCGGAGAAGGTGATGGCGTCTTACCCGCATCAGCTTTCCGGCGGTATGCGGCAGCGCGTGACCATCGCCCTGGCGACCATTCTCTGGCCCAAGCTTATCTTCGCCGATGAGCCGACTAGCGCGCTTGATGTGGTGGTGCAGCGCGGCGTGATACAAATGCTGAAAGATGTGCAGCAGAAAGAGGGCAGTACGCTCGTCCTGATTACGCACGATATCGGCGTGCACGCAAACCTGGCCGACCGCATCGGCATTCTCTACGCCGGCAAGCTGGTGGAAGAGTCGGACACGCAGACGATACTGGAGAATCCGCGTCATCCCTATACGCGCTATCTGATCGAGTCGCTGCCCAGTCTGGATTCGCGCGAGGAACGCCTGGCCATTCCCGGGCGCCCGCCGGCACTGGACCGTCCGCCCAGCGGCTGTCGCTTTCATGAGCGCTGCCCACTGGCGAAGGATGTCTGCAAGACGATCGAACCCGAATTGATCGAAATTGAGCCGAAGCATTTCACTGCTTGCCATGTGGTCGAGGAGGAGCTGAATGGAGGTCACAGTGTCTACGCGTGACTCGCAGTCTAAGCCACAAGGTGGCAATGTCTACGCGCCACTCCTTCAGATTGAGAAACTGTCCAAAGTCTTTCATCTCCGCCAAGGTTTTGCCTCGCAAGACTTTCACGCCGTCGATAACGCCTCTATCGTCATTGATTCCGACAAGCCGGAGATTTTCGCCGTGGTCGGTGAAAGCGGCAGTGGCAAGACCACCTTGGCCAAGATGGTGCTGGGCATGGAGTCCTCGTCCGAGGGCATCCTGCGCTACAAAAACCGAGTCATCAATGACATCAGCCGCAAGGAAATGAAGACCTGGTTTTACCGCGAGGTGCAGCCGGTCTTCCAAGATCCATTCGCCGCCTTTAGTCCGCTGAAGCGCATCGACAGCTATCTTTATGAGACGGCGCAGAATTACAAGATGGTGGCTGACAAGAAGGAAACGCCGCGCTATGTAAACGAGGTGTTGAGCGAGGTCGGCTTGACGCTGGCGGAGATCGCCGGGCGTTATCCCAACGAGTTATCTGGCGGGCAAGCGCAGCGCGTCGCTATCGCGCGGGCATTGATCACCAAGCCCTCTCTGATTGTCGCCGACGAACCGGTGTCGATGCTCGATGCCTCACTGCGCATGTCGATTGTGAACATGTTCCGCAAGCTCAAGGAAGACAACAACGTAAGCGTCATATACATCACGCACGACCTGGCGACCGCCTATTACACCGGCGACCGCATCGCCGTGATGCTGCGTGGCTGGATCGTCGAGATGGGACCCACTGAGCGCGTATTGGGGAATCCGCTCCATCCCTACACGCAGAACCTCAAGACTTCTATTCCGAGCATTAAGTCGGAAGAAGCCTGGGACGAAAAGATCGACCTGGCGGTCATCGAAGTCGATGAGTATACGCGCACCGGCTGCAAATTTGCTGGACGCTGCCCGGCTGTGATGGATATCTGCCACAACAATATTCCACCGACAGTGCAGCACGAAGGGCGCAGCGTTAAGTGCTTCCTCTATGATGAGACTGTCGACGCCGCGGAGAAGACAATATTGACGCCGGCAGCTAGCTGAAGGGTGGACTTTCAGCCGGAGGGCGGCCATGGAAATGATGGCGCGGCTGCTGCCCCTCAAGATTGAGGCGCGCTTGCTAAGCAGGGCATCCACGAGGTACGCGCTACACAGAATCTTCGTCCGCGCGTCCTTATGGCACACTTTGCGGCGCCATGCTCGCCACCCGATCGCGGCGCATTTCAGCCGACAGCTAAAGCAGGGACGACGGGTCAACATTTTACCCTTTAGCCTCGTCTGCGCCTTGCTTCTGTTCTTTGCCTTCGCCCACGTCTATAACTTTGTAAGTAGTGCGATCCTGTGGACGTTGCCGCTTTGGCTGATGCTCTTCAGCCTGTCTTACTGTTCGATCTGGATCGGGCGCATCGTCGCCCTAATGTTGCGTCAAACCCGCGCCGGCGTAATGGACGAAGTCAGCATGATCCCGCCCGGTCAGGCCTTCGTCTTGCTGGTCATTGGCAAGGTGGTGCTAAACGAAGGCGATGCGCTGGCCTGGTTGACGCTGCTGAGGCGCTATTTGGCCGGCGCCGTTTTCTTCTGCTTTGCAATGGCATTTTGCATCGCTGCCACCCAGGTGGGCCAGGTTAACCCATTTGAGTTTGCTACGATGCTGGCCGCGCTGCTGCTCGTCACTTTGGTGATTCCGCTGGAGCATTTGCAGTCGACTATAATCGCTTGCCTCACGGCGATAATCGTATGCATGCGTACACAGACTAATATCGACAAGGCTAGCATCGCGGTGGCCGGCTTTGCGCTCCTGCAGCTGCTTGGCTTCGCGCTGGCGATCGCCGTTGTCATTGCGTTGGAAGCGGTCGAACTCAGCATCATGATCGCTCTGTACTTATTCATCCGCGAAATACTGATCGCGGCGCTTTGGCATCTTGTCCTGCGGCAGTTGAACGAGGACGACTTTCTGCTGGGGCCGATCTGATCGCCTGGATACGTCGGGCAAAGACTGCGGCAAGAGACCTGCCACGATCCGATTGAGCAAGGGACCACTGAAATGTTTGATCAAGCACAAATGAAATGTCTGTACGCCTTGCTGGATACGATCATTCCGCCGGACGACTATCCTGGCGCTGTGGAGGCTGGCGTCGGCGATTATCTGCAGCGGCAACTGGCGGGCGATCTGGCACAATCGCTCTCGTCATACAAGACTTGGCTGGCCGATCTTGACGCCGAAGCGCGCGCGGTCAATGGGACTGACTTCGCGGACATGACCCAACAAGAGCGTGCTGAACTGCTCACACGCGTAGAGAAGGGCGAGGTCAAGGCGCGCTGGTCGATTGAACCGGCGGCGTTCTTCCGCGAGATAGTCGAGCATTGCGCTGAAGGCTATTACAGCGATCCAGGCAACGGCGGCAACCGAAATGGCATCGCCTGGCGGATGATTGGTTTCGAGGTGACCGGATGAGCGATTATGACGCAATCGTTGTCGGTTCCGGCGCGGGCGGAGGCGTTGCCGCTGCCGTGCTGGCCGAGGCTGGCAAATCCGTCCTCTTGCTGGAACGCGGGCGCGACCTGTCCTTTGCTGCGGTCGGTCGCGATCACTTGCGCAATCAGAGGATGCCGGTTTACGGGCACAACGCGGGACCGGATCTTGATGGCAATCCGCGGACGATAGAGGCCGACTCCTTCCCCATTCTAATTGGCAAACCGCTGGGCGATCTTCGCCTGCTGCGGCCGCATGAGCCGGGCTACCAGAATAACGCCGCGTGCGTGGGCAGCGGGACGCGTGTTTATGCCGGGCAAGCCTGGCGCTTTATGCCGCAGGACTTTCGCATGGCGAGCGAGTATGGCGTGCCCGAGGGCAGTTCCCTCGCCGATTGGCCGATTACATACGAAGACATGGCGCCCTACTACGAGAAAGTCGAATGGGAAATCGGCATCTGTGGCGATCACCAAACCATGACGCATTTGCCCCGCTACGACAAGCCCTATCCGATGCCTGCTCTGCCGCTGCCGTACAAATCGAGCATACACAAGCGCGGATTGGAGAGTCTGGGTTGGCAAACCCTGCGGGTGCCGCGGCTGATCAATTCGGTGCCATACAACGATCGGCCGGGCTGCATTAATTGTCAGCAGTGCGTGGGTTACGCCTGCCCGGTGGATGCCAAGAACGGCAGCCAAAACACGACAGTGCCGCGCGCCCTCCGCTCGGGCCATTGTACCTTGCAAACGGAAGTCATGGTGGAGCGGCTGACCTGCAGCGATGGCGGGCGCATCACCGGCGTCACAATCATTGATGTCGCTGGAAAGCGACAGACTCATACGGCTGATGTGGTCGTTTTGAGCTGCGGCGCGGTGGAGACGGCGCGTTTGCTGCTAAATTCCGCCACCAAGCAGGAGCCGACCGGCATCGGCAATGGCGGCGACCAGGTCGGGCGCAATTTGCAAGGACATTATTATCCGGGCGCTTACGGTATATTTCCCGATGTCATGTTTGACGGCGTGGGTCCGGGCTGCTCAATCGCAACCTGCCAGTTCAACCACGGCAACGATGGCCTTATCGGCGGCGGCTTCCTGGGCGATGAAGATATCGTGACGCCGGTTACATTGTGGAAGCGTTTCTACCCGCCGGAGGCGCCGCGCTGGGGCATCGAAGCCAAGCGATTCATGCGCGAGAACTATCGCCGCATCAATGATGTCACGGGACCGGTGCAGGAAATCCCCAGCCCTGAAGCGCGCGTGTCTATCAATCCGTCCCTCAAAGACCGCTACGGGATTCCCGTCGTGCATCTTTCGGGCACATCGCATCCGGAGACGGTGCGCACGGCGAGATTCATGGGTGAACGGGCGAAAGAATGGCTGCTGGCATCGGGCGCGACCCAGGTCTGGGGCAGGCAGATGCCGCGCTATCTGTCAGGCGGGCAGCATCAAGCTGGCACCTGCCGCATGGGCGAAGATCCGGCGACATCGGTGGTCGATCCATTCTGCCGCGTGCACAGCCAGGACAACCTCTTCATCGCCGATGGCTCGCCGCATGTGACCAACGGCGGTTTCAATCCGGTCGAGACGATCATGGCGCTGGCCTGGCGGACGGTGGAGAATATCGTAAAGCGCTGGTAATTGCGCGATATCAGGAGGGCAGGCGATGAATCATATAGTCACTAACGAGCAGATTCAATTTTATCAGGACAATGGTTTCGTCATCATAGACGACTTTCTGGACGCGGATGATTTGCAGATCTGGCGGACTTACGTCGATGAAGCGGTTGCCAACCGGGGCAAGCGCAAACTGGCTGACGGCAGCAGCATGGAAGAGGACAACTATTATGCCCAGGTCTTCACCCAGCGCATCAACTTGTGGAATGACCACGAGGGTATGCGCCGGCTGATGCTCGATGAGCGCCTGGGCAAGATGGCGGCCGACCTTGCCGGCGTCGATGGCATCCGCATCTGGCACGACCAAGCGCTGATCAAGCCGCCCTGGGGCAATCCCACCGCCTGGCACCTGGATAATCCCTACTGGTCGTTTTCCTCGCGCGCTGCCATCAGCCTCTGGGTGGCGCTGGATGACGCCACGCGCGACAACGGCTGCCTCTACTTCTTGCCCGGCACACACAAGCTGGCGACCTGGGACAACGTCAGCATTGGCAGCAATATCAGCGGCTTGTTCAATGCCTATCCGGAGTGGAGCAAGTTGGAGGCGGTACCGGCCGAGATGAAAGCCGGTTCCTGTTCATTTCATAACGGCCTGCTGGCGCATGGGGCCGGCGCGAATATGACCCCCTATCACCGCCGCGCCATGACCTGCGCTTACATGCCCGATGGCTGCACCTTCAACGGCACGCAAAATATCCTGCCGCCCGAGCTGTTCGAGAGTTATGCGATCGGCGATGTGATCGATGAAGAAGCGCAGGTTCCGCTGATCTACCATCGCAGCAAGGACACCATTCGCTACGCAGGCTGAGCGAGCCGCCGCGAGGATTTCACCGGCGGAATGGCACGGTGCCCGTGTCGTCCAGCGGATAACCCCAGCGATTGATGTAGGACATGCCCGGCAGGAAGTCGTCGCCGATGGCCTCCAGTTCGCGCTGCAGCAGCGCATCCAAATCCCGCTGCAGGTCGGCGATTTCCGGGCGATCGACCAGATTCTCCACTTGATATGGATCGGCTTCGTTGTCATAGAGCAGCCAGGGACCATCCAACGTCCGGCAGTACGTGTAGCGCGCCGTGCGGATACCGCGGTATTCCCGTCCGCCGACGCCCCGATGCCACTCGCCAAAGGGATGGAAGCAGGCGAGCAGCGCCCCCTGACTTTCAACATTTTCGCCGTCTAACGCCGCTGAAAAATCGCGCCCTTCGACGCTTTCGGGAATGGGCAGGCCGCAGACACCCAGCATCGTCGGCATGATATCGTGGGCGTTTAAGAAAGGATCAACCTCGCGCGCCTCGCTTCCATACTTCCCGGCGTAGCGCAGTAGGAAGGGTACGCGAATCGACTCGTCCCAAGGTTTCTGCTTGCGTATTGTCCCCTGCGAGCCGAGCATGTCGCCATGGTCGGAGGCGAAGACCAGCACCGTGTCATCCGCCAAATCGAGATCGTCAAGCGTCGCCATGATGTCGCCGACCGACTTGTCGATGGCGCTGCAATGCGCGTAATAACCCGCCAGCCATTCGCGCGCATCATCAGCCATCTCGGCGGTGACGTTGGGTCGCAACTCGATATCGCGCTCATCGTACATGTCCCGGTATTGCTGTGGCGCGGTTTCGTAGGGGTTATGCGGCGGTCCCCAACTCAGCACCAGCAGAAATGGTCGGTCACGCGGCTGTGACCGGATGTATTGCTCCGCCGCTGACGTCTGGGCGAAGACATCATAGCCCTCCCAAATGCGCTTGGTCGGGTCATCGCCATCGTAGTATGCCGACCGGTTGTAATCGTGACTGCATTCCAGCGTCATGAAGGTGTCGAAGCCCAGGCGGCGTTCCGGCGGGATGTAGTTGCTGCGGCCGCGCCCGTCGACATGCCACTTGCCGATGAAGGCCGTGTCATATCCAGCCTGCTTGAAGGCATCGCCCAAGCCGACCGGATCACTGCTGATCGGCACATCGTTCACGATGACGCCGTGCGTCAGCGGATACTGCCCGGTGAGGAAGCTGGCTCGCCAGGGGCAACAGACTGAGTACCCGGATATAGTGTGCCTGAAGTTGACGCTTTCACTCGCCAGTCGATTGATGTTCGGCGTTTGCACCTGGCCGTTGCCGGCGTATCCCAGCGCTTGCAGGCGCCACTGGTCGGTCAGCAGGAAGACGACGTTGGGTTTATCCATTGCCATTCTCGCTCTGCGCCCGCAGCTGCGAATCGCCTACTTGGTTGTGACGGGCAGGCTCATTATATCGCCAGCCGCCTCCACATTAACCGCCGGTACCCAGCCGAAAGCAATCCGCAGCCAGTCGCCGCCTTCGCTGCGTCCCAGCGCGGTTAAAGCCTCGCCTTTGCCAAAGACGCCAGTAAATGCAAGGTTGTCAACGGGCCCGACCCGCGCAACCATGCCAATAAGCGCGACCACTTCAAGACTTTCGGTCATGCCTTCATTGACCGCCGCCTCTAGCACGACAGGATAGGTGAATGGAGTCGCCTCGAAATGCGAAAACAGCAGCAGCAAATTTCTGTCGTCCTTCTTAACCAGAGCCTTAACAACCGTATCGATGACCTCGCCCGGCGCAATCTCTATGGCGCCCAGATCCAGCGCGTTTTCATACACGATTCCCATATCCCCCGCCAGTGCGAAATTGTGGGCGTGAATCGCGCAGTTTGTGCTGCGGTCTCCGCCGCAGGCGACTGCCACGTAGACGCTGGCATACTCCTCATCCTCGCCCGGCATCGCCATTTCAAATGAACTCGACGGGCGCTCGAATATGCCCACCTGGACATAGTAGTCGCCGGCCAAGCCCCCCATACCCCGCGGAACGGGATGAGCAAAACTGCCTATGCCCTCGTCATGCGCTACGGCTGTCATGGAGCAAATGCACAGCGTCAAGATTACAAGGATACACTTTATGCCTTTCATGCCACTACCTCAATAAGATTTATCCGCGATAGCCTTAGAGTAGCATGTCGAGGGAATGGTGGAAACAGCCTTAGCTCCAAAAGGCATCCCACTCCTGACGAAAAGCCGCCAAACCTTCCGCCACGTTCAAGGCGCGCCGTCCCAGCGCTTTCGCCGTCCGCTCAGTGCTGGCGCGCGTGCGATAGGGGATGCCGATGTGCCGCATCTCGTCCAGCACGGACTGGTCGGTACGGGTCGGCATTATCAGGGCGGGGTCGGCATCAAAGGCGGCGGCGATCTGATGCGCCAGATCAATGCGGCTGATCCACTCGCTGCCGAAGCAGTGGAAGATGGAACTGCCAGTGTCCACGTGGCAGCCGTTGCCGTCATGCTGAGCCAGACGCAGTAGCATGTCGGCGCAATCGGATGCCAGGGTGGGGTGAGCTTCGTCGTTGACTTTGGGGCCGGTCCAGACCACAGCGGGCAAGCCCGCGGCCAAGCGGTGGATGACATAAACCGAGAAGTCGAAGCCCAAGCCGTTGTCCTTCCGCAGCAGCGACGGCGCGGCGTAATTCAAGCCGTAGATGCCGGCCAAACGGCCAACGCCATAATTCAAGCCGTCCATCGCCCCCAAGTCCCGTTCCGAGGCGACCTTCATAACACCGTAGAAGTTGACCGGGTTTGGCGGGGAGCTCTCGTTTACAATCTCGCTTCGACCGTCGAATACCCAGTCCGATGAGACGAAGACCAAGCGCGCGCCGACTTCGCGACAGGCTTCCGCCAGGACGCGAGTCCCGTCGACCATCAAGGACCAGCAGAGCTCGCGCCTAGTATCCATGACAATCTGATCCAGGATGGCGGCGGTATGGATGACGGCGTCTGGACGGTACTCGCGGATGGAGCGGCGGATGGCGTCGTGGTCGGCCAGATCGAGTGGATCGAGTTGGTAATCGACAGTCCATTCGGGCGGCGGACCGTACTGCGAGGCGATGATCTCCATGCCTCGCTGGCGCGCCAGGCGGATCACATTGCTGCCTACCAGGCCGGTGCCGCCGGTTATGTACAGGCGCATTTCAACCGTCCTTTAGACGTACTTCGGCATTCAAGGCTTGCGCACTCGCTCGCCCAGTTCAGCCTGCCTGCGCGCCATTTCGCTGTAAGCCTCACGGAGTTCAGCCAGCCCCGCCGAACCGCTCTGCGCCCGGTCGATGACCAGCGCCTCAGTAGCCGCGAACTCGGCGCAGGCGTCGGCGACGTCGGCGGCGATGTCGAGTGGAACTGTGGTCACGCCATTGGCGTCGCCGTGCAGCAGTTCGTCCGGATTAACGGTGATCCCGCCGACTTGCACCGGACTGTGCAACTCGAGCAGATGCATGTAACCATGCGCGCTGACGACGCCGTCACAGAAAACGGGAAAGGCCAGCGGCTCAATGCCAACGAAGTCCCGGCCAGGCCCATCAGTGACCAAGCCGGCCGCCCCAAATGCGGCGAAAGAGTTGCAGAGAACATCGCCGAATATCGCCGCCGAACCATGCGTATCGAGATTTTGCATGACGATCACGGCCGGTCCCGAAAGCTCGGCAGAACGCGCGATGAGATCGGGCACAGTGGGGACGGCGCGATTCGGCGGCGCTATGAATGTCCGGCAGGTCACGGTCGAGGCGAAACCGACCATCGGCGGCAAATCGGGAAAGACTGCCTTGACCCGGCGGTCCATGAAGCCGCGGTTGCGCGGACGCACTTCGAAGAGCTCAATCACATTGGCAACGGTCGCGCTGTCATAGCGGCGCAGCTTTTCCAATACGGCTTTCTGCATAAGTCAGATTCCTCACCGGCCTGGCATCGTGTGGCGATTGTACCATCTGCGCTCGCTTTATGCCTGCGCCCGAACCACTTCCGCGGAAGAGGTCGAGCAACTTGAATGAAATCGAGATGCGGCCGATCACGGAAGTTTATTGTTAAGCGCGCCATTATGGTTTATACATTGACGGAAGCAAGCCCGATATCGGTCGGGGAGTGCAGCGAGGACAACGCGATGCGCACGACGAAGCTCATACATATTGTTTCCTGCCATGCCGAAGGCGAGGTCGGCAATGTGATCGTCGGCGGTGTCGCGCCGCCGCCGGGTGAGACGCTCTGGGAGCAATCTCGCTGGATAGCGAACGATCAGAGTCTGCGGCGCTTTGTTCTGAACGAGCCGCGCGGAGGCGTCTTCAAACACATCAACCTGCTTGTTCCGCCAAAACATCCGGATGCCGTTTACGGCTTCATCGTCATGGAGCCGGAGCACACGCCGCCGATGTCCGGGTCAAATACAATTTGCGTCGCGACCGTTTTGCTTGATACAGGCATGGTCGACATGCGGGAACCGGAAACAATATTCCATCTGGAAGCGCCGGCCGGTCTGGTGCAGGTGCGCGCATTCTGCCGCGATGGCAAAGCGCAGAGCATTGAGTTTCACAACGTGCCGTCCTTTGTCGATCAACTGGATGCCAAGCTGGAACTCGAAGGCTTCGGCACGCTTGACGTGGACATCGCTTATGGCGGCGACAGCTTTGCGCTGGTCGATGCCCGCGCGCTGGGCTTCGAGATCGTTCCCGACGAGGCGCGCGATTTGGCGCGGATTGGCGCCGCCATCACCGCCGCCGCCAACGAGCAGATAGGCTTTCGGCATCCGATTCATGAGGAATGGAATCACATCTCCTTCTGCCAGTTCACGCTGCCGCTGGAACGGCGCGATGGCGTCTTGACCGGTCGGAATACGGTGGCGGTTGATCCGGGCAAACTGGATCGCTCGCCAACTGGCACCGGCTGCTCGGCGCGGCTGGCGGTGCTGCACGCTCGCGGAGAATTGCGGCTTGGCGAAGCGTACCTGGCGCGCTCGATAATCGGCTCCAGCTTCCACTGCGGCATCGTGGAAGTCACTGAAATTGCGGGGCGCCCAGCGATTATCCCCAGCATACGGGGGCGCGCCTGGATCACCGGGACGCAGCAGTTGATGCTGGATCCGGACGACCCCTGGCCGCTCGGTTATCGCCTGTCCGATACTTGGGGCTGCCGATGAGACCCGGCGCTCCGCCGAAGCGCGGCAGTTGTCGCTCCCGCTAAAGCAGATTCGGCGGAATGCCCAGTTGCCGAAACGCGGCGCAGGCCGCGTCAACGTGCGCCTTGCCGCCAGTCAAGGAAATCTGCAAATGGCCCGGGATCAGCGCGTCGAACTCGTAAGGCTCCATCTTGAACATGCTGTCGGCGTAAGCATCGATGCGGCAGTCATGGATGTTCTGCCAGACCACTTTTCCGCCCCAAAACACAAGATCGGCGCCCAGTAAGTAGGTCCGGTCGCCCCCGCGCATGACGAAGCTGAGATGGCCGTCGCAGTGGCCCGGCGTCTCGAATGTCTCGAGCGCCAGATTCCCGATATTGACGACATCGCCTTCGACCAACTCGACATCTACCGGGCAGGGCGGCAAATGGAATTCTTCCGGGTAGAATCCGGCCGCTTTGGCGACATCAAGCGCCACCGCCTTCTCGTCAGCGTTGCGGATGGCCGGGGCGGCAAAGGCCGAGGCGTAGACTTCCACATCGAGCCGGCGCTGAGCTTCGGCCGCCGCGCCGATATGATCGCAATGATAATGCGTCAGGATCATTTTGCGTATCTTGCCCGGGTCGAGGCCATCATCGCGGATGTTATCGAGGATGGTGTCGAAATCCCGGTCCATGCCCATGCCGGGATCAACCAGCGCTAACTCATCGCCGCTGTTGAGCACGAAGACGTGGCAGTCCAGGTATCCGGATAAACCAAAGCCAAAGTAGCCGCCGCCGACCACATGCAAATCACTTGTGAGTTTCATGTCAATGCTCCACCCCTTTAGTTTCCTTATTACTAGAACGAATTCAGCGGCTTTCGTCAAGCAATGCGCGGCGCGCGCCCGGGCCAGGTGCTATACTTGCCCGATGTTTCGGGAGAATAGAGGCGGGCATGATTCACGGCATCGACCATATCGTTATCGCCGGTCCGCGCTTGGACGCGCTGACAGCGACGTTTAAGGGGCTTGGCTGCAATGTGGTCGGCGGAGGCAAGCATCCGATCGGCTCGTACAACGCGCTGATTGGCCTGGATGACGGCGCCTACATTGAGCTGCTGTCATTCTACGAACACAGTCCAAAGCATTATTGGTGGGATGCTGTGCATAGCCGGGGCGGCGGACTGATCGACTTCTGTATGGGTACCGACGACATCCGCGGCGACTACAGCATCTTCGCGGTCCAAGGCGTCGAGATGAGTCCGCTGGTCGGCTTAAGCCGCATTCGCGTCGATGGCTACCGGCTTTCCTGGCTGAACAATGAGATTTACGGCGAATACCAAGGTCTCATCCCCTTCATCATCGAAGACGAAACACCGCGCGAAGAGCGCGTCCCGAAAGAGAAGCGGCACGAGAATCAGGTGACCGGAATCGATACGCTAACGCTTGTCGCCCGCGATCTCGGCAAGGCGCGGCGCATCATGGACGCCGCCCTGCGAAGCGAAGGCGAACCGGTGCGCGATTCAGCGCTGAATGCCAGCGGCGTCGTCTACCAGGTCGGCCCGCATCGGCTGGAGTATCTGACGCCAAATGACAGCAGCAGCCCGCTGCAGCGCCACATCGACGCGAATGCGCCTTTGCCCTGGCGTGTCCGCTTCAAGACAGATGGCGCGGCGCGATCTATCGCACCGTCGGATGCGGCTGGCGTACGGATTGAGTTGGTCTGAGTCGCATACCAGAGCCGGAGCATAAGGCAGTCGATTTTGGCAGGCGTCATAACATTGGCTATACTCACCATGTCATAACTGCGACTGTAAGCAAAGTCGCGAATCTAAGATTCTTGCGGATGTTGAAAGGACAAATAATGAGCGCTAAACGAGAGTATCCCGAATGGATGGGCAAGATGCGTGGGTTGTATCCGGCGGAAATCAATGAATTTCTCGATGGACCGATCGTGGCGCGCATCGCTACGGTCGATAGCAAGGGCGACCCGTACATCACGCCGGTTTGGCAGGAATGGGATGGAGAAGCGATGTGGGTCATCCCCCGCGCTAAGACGATCTTCGCCCAGCACCTGATTCGCTTCCCGCGCTGTTCGGTTTCCTGCGCTATGGACGTCAGCCCATACACGCGCGTCCTGTTCCGCGGCGGGGCCGAAATTGTCGACGGGCCGGCGCTGATGCACGGCGAGTGGCTTGAAATCGGCCGGCGGATGTCGGTCCGCTATCTCGGCGAACGCGGTCCGGAGTATCTTGAGCCGTCTCGTGTACGACCGCGTTATCTGGTCAAGATTACGCCGGAAAAAACGATCTCATGGGAAGGCGTCGAATGGGCGGCGAAATATCTCGATGACCCGGATGCGCCGGCTGCCCCGCACTAAGGCCTGGCATAGAGCGGTGACATGACAGCGCTCGCTGCCCAGCGTACCGATCAGGTATACGAATGAGCGTCGCAAAGCCATACGAATCGACTTCGGGAGTCAGCGCCTGGCGGCTGCGCCATTTCGTCGCCAGTTACGGCGTTTACATTGCGCTGCTGGTTCTCTTGCTCGCCGCTGCGGTCTTGACGCCGAGGCTTTACGATGTCAACACGATTGCGGTCGTCATGCGGCAGGCGTCGCAGTTGGGCATTGTCGCGATCGGGCAGACGATGATCCTGCTGGTCGCCGGTCTCGATCTATCCATCGGCGGCATTTTCATCATGACCTCGATTGTGGTGGCGGACGTCACCAACGGACGCGACGAGATGGTGATTCCGGCGATCTTGATATCGCTGGCGCTGGGCGCGATTGTGGGCGCGGGCAACGGACTGCTGGTCACGAAACGGCGCGTGCCCCCCTTTGTGGCGACGCTGGGGATGCTGGTGCTGGTCAAGGGCGCCACGCAAGCCTACACCAAAGGCGTGCCCGGCGGCTTCGTGCCGGATATCCTGGGCATCGTCAATGAGTCCTGGTTTGTGCTTTCTGTCCCGCTGCTTCTGTGGCTGGGGCTGAACGCCTTCTTCATCTTCGTCTTGCGGCGCACCGCCTATGGTCGCAAAGTCTACGCCGTCGGCAGCAACACTGAAGCAGCGCGCCTTTCCGGTATCTCGGTCGATGCCATCCGCATTTCCGTTTATATCCTGGGCAGTTGCCTGGCGGTTGTCTCCGGCATCGTGCTGACGGGTTATGTCGGCTATGTGGATCGTTTTATCGGCACCGGTCTCGAGCTGGACTCTATTGCGGCGGCGATCGTCGGTGGGACCGCCTTCGTCGGCGGGCGCGGCGGCTTGCTGGGAACCATCGCCGGCGTGCTGATTATTCAGATACTTAGCACGATGGCAATACTAATGGGCCTGGATATCGAAGTGCAGTTCATCATCAAGGGCTTGGTGATTCTGGGCGCGGTCACCTTGTACAGTCTCGCCAGCATTGAAGAGTAGGAATTAGGTGAAAGGGGGCGAATCGGGACAAAAGAGACCTTGGAAGTCAGGTCAAACGATTCAACTTGTTTTGACCTCTAGTCAGCTTAGGGAGGAAAGAAAATGTTTAGGAAATTGATTTGCGGACTGTTCATTCTGTGTCTGCTGCTCAGCGCGTCTATCGTGTCTATTGGGCAAGACGATGGCATGATGACGTTCGAGATTACGCAGGAAATGATAGACGCGTCGCCCTACTTGCAGAGTGTGATTCCGCGCCTGAATCAAGAGTACGACACCAGCGAATTCGCCAAGGATCCGCCATACCGCATTGCTTTGGCGGCGCAAGGCACGAGCAACGCTTGGTCGGCGCTCTTTGACGCGCATGCCTACTGGTACGTGGAGCACTTGGGAGAAGATGTCATCTCAGAATTCCTCTACGGAGACGCGCAAGCCAGCGCCGATATCCAGGTTCCGCAGGTGGAGGACCTTCTGGCGCAGGAACCAGACGCGCTTATCCTCGTGCCGATGGGCGCAGCGGCATTGTCGGCGCCGGTCGAGCGCGCGATGATGCAGGGCGTACCCGTTGTGCTCTGCGCCAGCGCCGTGGAAACCGACAACTTCGTCACCGAAGTCGGCACCAATCTCTATAGCATCGGAGCCACTTTGGCGCAGTGGCTGATCGACACGGTCGGCGCTGATGGCGATTTCCTGATGATGACTGGCATCCCGGGCACTTCCACCTCGGACATCATGGAAGAAGGCGCCCTCGCCGTATTTGATTCCCATGGCATCGAGCTGCTGGACAAACAGCCGGGATTCTGGTCGCCGGCCGAAGGCAAAAAGATCATGGAGACCTGGCTGGCGCAGCACGGCGACGCGATCGATGGCATTTGGTCCGGCGGCGCGCAGATGGTCCAGGGCATGATCAGCGCCTATGAGGATGCCGAAATGGCGATCCCGCCGATCGCGGGCGGCGAAATGCAGAATGGCTTCCTGCGCTCGGCGATTGAACACGGCTTCCAATTCTACGCCTGGATGTATCCGAACGCGATGATCACGATCTGCCTCGACGCCGCCATTCAGATTCTGCAGGGCGAGCCTACTCCGCGCTTCATCGATTTCGTCGACACCATGCCCGAAGCCCGTCCCTTCACCGATGCCGAGGCTGAGGATTACTACAGACCGCGATGGAGCGACGACGTGCACGGCCCGGTCACTATGCCCGATGAGAAACTGGCCGAGCTCGGCTTCCTCGTTGAAGAGTCTGGCTAGTTCTGCCCGCGGGCGAATCGAATAACAATTCCCCTCCCTAGTTTACTGGGGAGGGGTTAGAGGTGGGGTATCGACGAATACATCCTGGAGATGCTCGGTATCTCCAAGTCCTTTGCTGGTGTGCAAGCGCTGAAAGACGTCTCGATTCGCTGTAGCCCGGGGCAGGTCTACGGGCTCGTGGGCGAGAATGGCGCCGGCAAGTCGACCCTGATGAAGATCCTGGCGGGCGCATACAAGGCGGACGCCGGCGAGATCATCTACAAGGGCGAACGGCGCGAGGACGTGTCGGCCGGCGAAGTCATCGACAGCGGGATCAGCATCATATACCAGGAACTGGCTCTGGTCTCGCAGATGTCCGTGGCTGAAAACATCTTTCTCGGTCGTGAGCCGCGACACGTCTTTGGCCTGCTGAATCTGTACGAACTTCACAGTAGAGCTGCGGCATTGCTTAAGCGCTTGGGCATTCGCCTGGATACACGGCTTCCCGTTAGCGAACTGACCGTGGCGCAGCGCCAATTGGTCGAGATCGCCAAAGCCCTGTCGCAGAATGCCGACCTCATCGTCATGGACGAGCCGTCCGCGATCCTAGCCGGCAGCGAGCTCGATCAATTATTTGACATCATTGAATCCTTAGTGGAGCAGGGCGTCACGATCATTTACATCTCGCACCGGCTGGACGAGGTCTTTCGCATCGCCGACGAAGTGACGGTGCTCAAAGATGGCGAGTTGGTCGATACGCGTCCCATCAGTCAGTTGGATCGGCCAACTTTGGTTGAGATGATGGTTGGGCGCCCGCTGGATGAAATCTTCCCGCAGACGGATCACGAACAGGGCGAGTTGGTCTTGGTTGCCGAAAATGTCTCCACCGACACCATCCTCGAAGACGCCAGCCTGAAGCTCCATAAGGGCGAAATTCTGGGCATCGCCGGCATGGTCGGTTCGGGGCGGACGGAGTTGGCTCGCGCTTTATTCGGCGCTGATCCTTTGACGAGCGGAGAGATTGCGCTAGTCACCGACAAAGGCGCGCGCTGGAGCAATCCGGCGCAAGCGATTGAATCCGGCCTGGTGCTGGTGCCGGAAGATCGCAAGTCGCATGGGCTTTTCACTTCCCTCTCGGTCCGCATCAATGTGACTTTGCCAATCTTGTCGCGCATCACCCGTTTAGGCGTCCTGCAAAGCCAGGCCGAGGCTGAAATCGTCGACGGCTTGAAGGAGCGCCTGTCGATTGTCATGGCTTCTGCCGATCAGGAAGCGCAATACCTCAGCGGCGGCAATCAACAGAAGTTGGTCCTGGCGAAGTGGCTGGAGACGAATCCGACTGTGGTCATCTTGGATGAGCCGACGCGCGGCGTCGATGTCGGCGCGAAATTCGAAATCTACAAACTGATGCGCCAGTTGAATGATCGCGGAATCGCGATTGTGATGATCTCATCGGAACTGCCCGAGGTGATCGGCATGAGCGATCGGATTCTGGTCATGAACGATGGTCGCATCGTCGGCGAAGTTGCGCAGGCGGAAGCGACCGAGGCCGGCATCATTGAGCTCGCCACTATGGCGGGTGGCAAAGCTGAACTTTCATGAACATCTCTGCGCGGTTGCCCGGTGGCTTGACCGATTCCCAACGCCTATTCTTGCGGCGCTACGGGCCGATCTTCGCAGTATATGGTTTCATTATCTTGCTCTTCATCATTGGCGCCACGCAGTCAGAGCGCTTTTTGACCGTGCGCAACCTTACCAATGTCGCCCGTCAGGCCGCCTTCCTGGGCATCGTCGCCTTGGGCCAGATGCTCGTTATCTTAACCGCCGGTATTGACCTTTCCGTCGGCTCGCTGGTGAAGTTGTCTATTCTTGTTTCGGCCATTGTAATGGATGGTGAAACGAGTAATCAGGGCGCGGCCATCGCTGCGACCTTGGGGCTGGGACTGGTGGTCGGCCTGGTTCACGGCTTCCTCGTCAATGAAGTGAAGATCGCGCCCTTCATCGTTACGCTGGCGTCACTGGGCATTCTGCGCGGCATCAGTCTCAGCATTTCAACATCGCCCGTGGGTTCTGCGAGCAGGCCATTCATCATGTTCTATGTCCAGAAAATTGGACCGGTGCCGATCATCGCCATCATGTTCGGTCTGCTGCTTGTGCTGACGGCGCTCATGCTGCGCTATACCGCTTTCGGCAAGTATCTTTACGCGATCGGCGGCAATATCGAAGTCGCGCGCCTCTCCGGCGTGCCAATCAAAGCGGTGCGTTATGGCGTTTATGTCTTGTGCAGCTTGACCGCTTCCGTGACCGGTTTGCTCTGGCTTTCGCGCATGGGCGTTGGCGATCCGGCCATCGGCGATGGCATCGAGCTGCAAACGATCACTGCGGTCATCATCGGCGGGACGAGCCTTTTCGGCGGCCGCGGCACTGTGATCGGGACGCTCGGCGGCGTGCTGCTGCTCGGCATCACCGCCAACCTGCTGGTTATGCTGGGCGTCAATCAGTTTATACAGGGGCTTATTCAAGGGCTCATCATCGTCGTGGCGGTGGCGCTCTACAAACAGGAAGGGGACTAGCCTTCATGACGATACAGCCCGGGCGCCCAGCGGTGCGCGCGCTGCAGCCCAGCTTGATTCGCAAGCTGGCCGATACCGCCATGGACCGGGGAGATGTCATTCCGCTCTGGTTCGGCGAGCCGGACAAACCGACCCCCGAATTCATCCGCCAAGCCGCCAAGGACGCCATCGACGAAGGGCAGACCTTCTACCAGCCAAACCTCGGCATCATCGAGCTGCGCGCGGCGCTTGCCGAGTACAGCAACGGACTTTACGGCACGAGCCTCACCGTGGACAACATTGCTGTGACGCCATCGGGGATGACAGCGCTTGCCGTTGCGCTGCAGTGCATCGTCGCCGATAGCCGGGCGGTCCTGGTGCCATCGCCGGTCTGGCCCAATTTGCCCGCCGCCGCTGGCATCCTGGGCGGCGATATCATACGCGTCTCCATTCGGCCCCGCGATGGCGCCTGGACGCTTGATCTTGACGAACTCTTTGCCGCCTGCCCGCCGCATACCGGCGCGTTGCTCATCAATTCGCCCAACAATCCCACCGGCTGGATGCTGGAAGACGACGAGCAGCAGCAGATCATCGATTTCTGCCGCGAACGCGACATCTGGCTGATCGCCGACGAGGTTTACAATCGGGTCGTTTACGATCGCGATTGCGCCCCGAGCTTCGCCGATAAAGTCACCGATGATGATAAATACCTGATCGTTAATAGCTTCTCGAAATCCTGGGCGATGACGGGCTGGCGTCTGGGCTGGCTGACCGCGCCGGCTTCGTTGATAGATACGCTGGCGGCGGTGAGCGAATTCAACTTCTCCTGCATATTCGCGCCGACGCAAATCGCCGGCATCACCGCTTTGCGGGAAGGGGAAGCTTTCGTGGCTGACGCGGGGCGGCGCTATCAAGCCGCGCGGGATCTCGTCGCGCGCAGATTCGCTGAACTGCCGCGCGTCCGCTTTGCCCTGCCAAAGGCGGCCTTCTACGCCTTCTTCGCCGTTGATGGCGTGACGGACAGCTATAGCTTTGCCCAAAAAGTGCTGCTGGACTGCGGTGTTGGCTTGGCGCCCGGCGCCGCCTTCGGCCCGCAAGGCGAAGGCTATCTGCGGCTCTGTTACGCGGCCGAGTTGCCGCTGCTGGAACGGGCCTTGCGGCAGATGCGTCCACTGCTGGAGTAGGTAGGAATCGGTATGCCGCGTCCTGGCTGCCGATACAGTTAACCGGGTTTTGCTTAGGAGTCTTGCTAATGAGCCTGGCAGGAAAGACGGCGCTTGTCACCGGAGGCGGGCGCGGCATCGGCAAAGGCTGTGCGCTGGAATTGGCGCGCCGTGGCGCTAGAGTGGTCGTCAACGACCGGCCGGGCAGCCCGGATCTGGCAGCGACGGTGGCTGAAATCAATGCGGCTGGCGGCGATGCGCTCGCGCTGGAAGCGGATGTATTCAGTCGCGCGGGCTGCGAGTCCCTGCTTCGGCGTGTGATCGACAAGGCGGGCGTTATCGATATCCTGGTGAGCAACCCGGCCTTCACCAATCGGCTTGGCCTGCTGGACGTTGAACCTGATGTGTTTGAGCGTGTCATCCAAGGCACGTTGATCTCGGGCTTCAACATGAGCCAGCTTGTCGCCCGGCACATGGTCGACCGAGGCCAAGGCGGCAAAATGGTGTTCATCTCCAGCATTCATGCCGAAATGCCTTATCAGAATGCGATCGCCTACAACGCGGCCAAGGCCGGGCTGAATCACATGGCGAAGTCGATCGCCCGCGAATTGGTGCCGCACAAGATAAACGTCAACATCATCGAGCCGGGCTGGATTGATACGCCGGGCGAGCATGAAGCCTTTGGCGCAGCGGTTCTGGAAGAACAGGGGAAGATGCTGCCTTGGGGGCGCCTGGGCACACCCGCTGACATCGGCAAAGCGGCTGCCTTTCTCGCGTCGCAAGATGCTGACTATATCACGGGGACGATTCTGCGCGTTGATGGCGGTTACTTGCATAAAGACGCCTGAATCTGGCTTTGTCCATGTTAGCCTGCCCCGCGCTCTTGATGTCGGCGCGCTGGCAAAACGTGTCGCGTAAACGGAGAGAAAGCAACCATGCGAAACAGCAAAGTTCTGGCGAAATGGCGAGCTGAGCAGTTCGCTCGCTTCTGCTCTATGGGGCATGTATTGCCCTTCTTCATTCGCTACGCCGCGCATTACAACTATGACGGCATCTGGCTCGACCTGGAACATCGCAATTTCGACAATCGCGAGGTCCAGCATTTGCTGGCCCTCTGCCAGCTTTACGACATTGACTGCCTGGTTCGCCCGCCAACCGTCCAGCGGACGCGGCTGTATCGCTACCTGGAAGATGGCGCGACCGGGCTGATGATTCCTTTTGTCGAAGACGCGGCGATGGCCCGCGCGATCGTCGCCGCGACCAAGTATCCACCGCTTGGCAACCGCGGACTCGACGGCGCAGGCCTGGACTCAAATTTCGGCGGCGACGCCTGGATAGCCGATAGCAGCTATATCGAAGACGCCAATCGCGAAACCTTCATCGTCGCGCAGATCGAAACGCCGGAAGCGGTCGCCAATGCCGAAGGGATCGCCGCCGTGCCGGGCATTGACGCGCTGTTCGTGGGGCCGGGCGACTTGGGCCTGCGGCTCGCTGCGTATCCGGAAATCGGCATGACGATCGACGATGCTGTGGCGCAGGTGGCGGCGGCGGCGGATAAGCAGGGGGTGGTCTGGGCGCGGACGGCATCGTCCATCGACGAGGTCGACCGTTATCGCCGGCAGGGCTCGCTGATGGTTCCCCACGGCGGCGACTTCGCGCTGAAAGATGTCTTGCAGCGCGCCAGCGCCGAGCTCGACGACATGCTGTCCGGCGGGAGGTAATCGCTCGAGCTTCCTCTGCGCCGGCTTAATCTCCCCAGGCGGCATAGAGCAGGCGCAGCCAGTTGGCGTACATGATGTTCTTGATGTCGAGTTCCTCGTAGCCACGCGCCGCCAGCTTTCCGGGCACTTGCTGCAAATCGGCTATTGTATCCAGATCGCAGGGCGATTGGTCGCGCCCGAATCCGCCATCCAAGTCAGTGCCTATGGCGGCGTGCCGACTATCCCCGGCGAGTTGGCAGATGTGGTCGATGTGATCAATGACGTGCTCGATGAAAACGCCTTCGTTGCTCCCCCCTTTGATGAAGCCCGGCTGGAGCATCCAGATATCAAAGGCCGCGCCGACAACGCCGTCTCGCTCGATGATGAGCTTGAGCTGCTCATCGCTGAATTGACGTTGATGTGGCACGAGCGCCCGGCAGTTGTTGTGGCTGGCCAGGACCGGACCGTCGTATATCGCGACCGCTTCCCAAAAGGCTTCGTCGGAGAGGTGGGTGAGATCGAGCAGCATGCCCAGGCGCGTCATCTCCTGCAACAGGGGCTTGCCCAAGTCGGTGAGCCCGAGTTCTGTGCCGGTGCCGCCGGCGTAGCGTCCGGGGCCATAATGCGTCGGGCCGAGCAAGCGCAAGCCGGCCGCCCACCAGGCTTCGAGCTGCGCCGGTTCGCGTATCGGGTCCGCGCCTTCCATGCTGATGACGAAGCCTAGCGGCGGAGAGGCCTCCAGGCTTGCGCCTTCGTCCTCCCAGCGCTCCCATTCCTCGATGTGGCCGCGCAAGCTGGAAGCGTCTTCGAGAATCTTGACGTGACCGTCCGCCTCGAGTGCGCGATAGTAGGCGAGCTGACCTTGCGCTGTGCCGTAAGCCTGCGCTTGCGATCCGTAGTCGATATGCGCCGCGTTGTGGCCGGTGGAGCGGGCCAGCATGGTGGCGAAGCTGACGGCGACCCGGCCCTGCCGCATCTCGGGCAGGCAAACGGTGTTCTGCGCCCGACCCTTGCCAGCAAGGCGACCTTCTTTAGCCCGAATGGTGTAGACGGATTCGAGCAGATCCCGGTTCCATTGCAGGGCATTCCAGGACAGGTCCAGGTGCGCGTCAATAGTCAGCATTCTAGCTGTCCTTCCATTTACCAGACCATTCCGCGGGCGGCCACATCCCAGACGATCTCGATTTCATCGCCGCGTACGCCGTAGAGTTGATTGTGAAGGTTGGTCACTACGCATGTATGCACCGGTATAATGTGCACAATTTCGCCTACTGAAGGCGGGCGAGGGCAGGCGCTGCAGTCGATATAGCCGTGCTCCTCGTTGACCTTGCGCAGTCGCGCGTCTGGATACTCAACGATATAGCCGTATTGCCCATCGAGGGTTTCCGAGTGGATTGCCTTGCTGCCGCTATCGAGAATGACGCGGCTGGGCTCGTTGGCGCTGACCACGGTCGCGCGAACTTGCATGGCGCATTGGTCGAAGCCGGTGTATTCGGCAGCGACACAATTCCAATCCCAGAAGATACAGGTGCCCACCCGCAGCTCGGTGAGTTCGGGGAGCAAGCGGGCATCGCTGATGGCGCCGCTGCCGCCGCCGCTGACTGTCTCAACGGCGATGCCGGCCGACTCAAGCAACTTGAGCGTCTCGAGAAGGCGCGGTCGAATCGCCGCGTCAGAGGGATAGATCATCAGTCCGGCGAAGCGCAGGTTGTCCGTCGCTGCGATACGGCGCGCCAGTGCCAGGGCATCGGCCGGCGTGGTTCCCGTCCGCTGGCCCAGGGAAACGAGTTCGACCATCATTTTGATCGTAGAGCCGGCTTCCTGGGCTGCTTCGGCGATGCCATCGATCACCGTCTTGCTGTCGACGGTCACGGTCACATCGGCTTGCTTCGCCATTTCAGCCAGGCGTCGTGTTTTGCGCGCGCCCAGGATGTTGTAAGGAATCTGGATGTCCTTGAAGCCGGCCGCGGCGAATACCTCGGCCTCGCTGACTTTCTGGCAGGCGATGCCGACCGCGCCGGCCTCGATTTGACGGCGGGCGATATCTGGTATCTTGTGCGTCTTGATATGGGGCCGGAACTGGATGCCCAGTTCATCGCAGCGCCCTTGCATGACGGCGATATTGCGCTCCATCTTGTCCAGATCGATGAGGACGCTGGGCGTCTCCAGGTCGTGCACGGTCTTGAATGACATGTCTCGTCTCATTTCCAAATGGCGATATCGAGCGAGAATACCCGATGCAAACGTATACGGCAAATAACGCAATTGCCGGCCGGGCTGCGAATGCTGCGGTCGGGTTCAGTGTGGCGCATGAGCGGACGCCGGCTGTTGCGGAAATATTTTTTTGGCCATCTGGCCATCTGAGTCCGCTGTCGCCTCTTGACGGGAGCGCAGTTGGAGATGTTTTGCCATTGTTTGTGTCCTGTCAAGGTCTTGTCACTCCGACGCAAAAAGATGCAAAACGACGCAAAAAGGTGCATAAAGGACCACAAGAGTATACATAAAGGACATATAGAGGACATCTTCATATTATTAATATATAACTTACTTCCCATTCTATATCGATACAGTATAGATACAGGGGCATTTTCGGGCTGAAACTGCGGATTTTGCGCGTTGAAAGTTGTGTTTGGGTTGGGATCATCATGTTTTCGGGTTGGATGCTGGACGGGCGATTTGGCATTCATAATGGCAGTGTAGCAGAAAGTCGGTTGGCAAACGAGAACAAATGTTCTCGTATTGGAAAATACAAACTAATTGAATTCAGCGCAGAGACGGGCGAGCCGCCGGGATGCGCAGCGAAAATCATTCGTAAAGCGGAGGGAGGCAGCGGGCCACCCCTATGGGGCTTGATTGGTATTAGGGCGGGACACGCTTTTTTACCCCATCCCCCGGCCCCTCTCGCCATCTCTAGTGGCGCGTAGACACAGCCACGTCTGGCGGGCATCCGATGAATCAGGGAAGGGGAGCTAGGTTTTGCGGATTTCGTAGTAATTTGTTGAGTTTCGCAAGGATCGCGCCTATGGGGCTTGATTGGTATTAGGGCGGGACACGCTTTTTTACCCCTCCCCCGGCCCCTCTCGCCATCTCTAGTGGCGCGTAGACACAGCCACGTCTGGCGAGCATCCAATAAAGAGGGAAGGGGAGCTAGGGTTGAGCGGAAGTGATGGGATTAGAACTCATTTCCCCTGACTCATTCCCCGATACAGGGGTTGGGGAGCGAAGGATGGGCAGGGTGAATCGCCAAGCCCGAAGATGTGATTGGAAGCGAAGGCTACCAGCCGCGCTTGCCCAGGATGACCTCGTCGGGCGTCACGTTGATGCCGACCATGGCTTCGCCCAGGTTGCGGCTGACATCGGCCAGGATCTTGGCGTCGGTGTAGTGGGTCACGGCCTTCACGATGGCGTTGGCGCGCTTTGCCGGCTCGCCGCTTTTGAATATGCCGCTGCCGACGAATACGCCGTCCACGCCAAGCTGCATCATCAGCGCGGCATCGGCCGGGGTGGCCACGCCGCCCGCCGCAAAGTTCACCACCGGCAGGCGTCCAAGCTCGGCCGTTTCCTTCACCAGGTCGTAGGGCGCGCGGATATCCTTGGCGTAGGTGTAGAGTTCATCATCGTCCATGCAGCTGACGCGGCGGATTTCGCTGTTGACGGCGCGGGCATGGCGGACGGCTTCGACGACATCGCCGGTGCCGGCTTCGCCTTTGGTCCGCATCATCGCCGCGCCTTCGTTGATGCGCCGCAGCGCTTCGCCCAGGTTGCGGCAACCGCAGACGAAGGGCACGGAGAAATTCCACTTGTTGATGTGATGTTCTTCATCAGCCGGCGTCAGCACTTCGCTTTCGTCGATATAATCGACGCCCAGCGCTTCCAGGATCTGCGCTTCGACAAAGTGGCCGATGCGCGCCTTGGCCATTACGGGGATGGACACGGCATTGATAATGCCTTCGATCATGTCGGGATCGGACATCCGCGCGACGCCGCCACCCACGCGGATATCGGCCGGGACGCGCTCCAGCGCCATGACTGCGACAGCGCCGGCGTCCTCGGCGATTCGCGCATGCTCCGGGGTGACGACATCCATGATAACGCCGCCCTTGAGCATTTGGGCCAAGCCGCGCTTGACCTTGTCCGTGCCTTTTTCGCTGCCGTTCTGCTGGTGTCCGTTGGTGGCCATGTTTCACTCTCTCGTCGTCCCCATTGATCTGCCGTCAATCCTACGACAGGCGCGGCGTGTTTTGTATATCCAATGCAGTCCATTTAGTCCATTCGTCGGAAGAGCGGCCGGGGGAGTGGTGAATTACGGGGACCTACGGGGTATAGCGAGTTCTGCACAGGATTTTTTACCACCGAGTACACTGAGTACACTGAGTACACCGAAGTCACAGAAGTAAATCCGAGAAAGTAATGATGGTTTATTTGGACTAGTTTCGGGCGACCCAAGGCTCGCCCCTACAAGGCTTGTCCGGTATTGGGTGCTTGACACGCTTTTTTACCCCATCCCCCGGCCCCTTCCCGCCATCTCTATGGCGGGCATCCGATAAATCAGGGAAGGGGAGCTAAGTTTTGCGGATTTTCTTGCAATCAGTTCGCATGTGCACGGATTGATCGTCTTTTTTTGGTAAGGTTTCAATATTCTTTCAGTTGACTATCCATGAAATTTGAAATACCGATCATCCCTTACAATGCTTGTCCGGTACTGGGCGCTTGCACAATTCGTCCCCCCATCCCCCGGCCCCTCTCGCCATCTCTATGGCGAGCATCCCACAAGGAGGGAAGGGGAGCAAAACTTGGCGGATTTCGTAGTAATTGTGAGTTTCGCAAGGATCGACCCTCTTGTATTGTATTGTTTCAGTGTTATTTCAGTTATTTATGCGTATGAGTTTCAGTAGCGGACAAGCCTTACAAGGTTTCGATTTTTGTGTCTCTCTTTACTTCGTCAACCTTTCACATTACTTTCTTGGAACACCTTATCTAGCGAGTCGCGAGGCGGTGATGACGATCCGGATAGAGACGATAGAGCCGCGCTACGCCCGCGCGCTTGAGCAGTTGCAGCGCGATTGCTTTCCTACGCTGGGGGCTGAGGAACTGATGCGGGAGGAGCATTTCCTCAATCATTGCAAGTTGTTCCCGGAGGGTAATTTCGTCGCCTTGCTCGACGAACGCGTCATTGGTTTGGGCTCGGGCTTTCTGATCGACTTTGATTTCGAGCAGGCTCAGCACAGCTTCCAGGAGATCATCGACGGCGGTTACTACAGCCATCATGATCCGCAGGGTGATTGGTATTACGGCGCCGATATCAGCGTGCATCCGGATTTTCGGCGGCGCGGCGTGGGCTCGCTGCTGTACGGGGCGCGCAAAGATATAGTGAGAGGCTTGAAGCGCCGCGGGATCGTCGCCGGCGGGCTCATCCCGGGATTCGCCGACTACAAAGCGGCCATGACGCCGCAAGACTATGTCGCCCGGGTCGTGGCGGGCGAGCTCTACGACAGTACGCTATCGTTTCAGCTTGGCCGGGGCTTTGCTGTACGCGGCTTGCTGGAAGACTATATCGAAGACGAAGCCTCGGACAACTGGGCGACGCTGATCGTTTGGGAAAACCCGGACTTTCAGCGGGACTGATCGGCGACCGGCTCAATCCAGTATTCATCGCCTTGTCCCTCGGCGATCCAGCCGCTGACCTGGTCGCGGCGTATTGGGTACCAGCGCAGTCCCGCCGCCCCGCACTGCGGGAGGCCGGCGACATCAAACTCTTCGCCGGCCGCCACCGCCCAGACCACTTGCGTATCGGCCGCGCCGGGGCTGCTGCGGATGTTGACGACGCGGTCTCCGCTAACGGCCGCCGTCATTCCGGTCGTCAGGCGCGTCGGCGGGCTGTCAGCGCAAGCCAGGTGGTAGAGCAGCCAGTATTCTCCTCCGCCGCCTTCCGCTGACCAGCCGGCCAATTCGTCATCGTGGACGGCATACCAGTGGTATCCATCGGCGCAGATCGGGCCGGCCTGGATGGTGAGGACCGAGCCTGACTCGGCCCGGGCCAGTTCTGAACCGGTGGTGGAGGCGTCGCTGCGGATTCGCAGCGTGACGTCTGGACTGACGATGGCCTCGTCCCCCGCGCTGAGGAGCGGTGTCAAGGCACATGCCGCCGATATTTGACTAACGGGAGCGCCGGCAACCGCGCCGGTTGTGATCCACTCTGTGGGGGCCCAGACGACGCTGACAGGCTGCGGGATCGGGAAAGCACGGCGATGGCTGGCGTCGCTGGCCAGGGCGCGATTGCCTTCCGCCAGACCGATATTCCAACTGCTGATGTGGTCGCCATTATGCCAGGCCATGCGCGTCCCGTCCGGCGAGAGGGCGGGCAAGTAATTGCGGTTGACGCGGGGACTGTCATAACCGGTGTTGTACAGGTTTGCGCCGCTGGTGGCGTACCAGTGGATATCCCAATCGCCACTGGCGTTGGCCACCGAGGCGGGTATGACCTGGATGGCGCCGGATATCCCGCGATTCTTCAAGCGCGGCGGGTCGAGCAGTCGCGCGCGGTTCCCATCTGCGGGATTCATCACCTCCCAATAGTCTTGAATCTGCAGGGCCAGCCGGCTGGCGCCCAGATGATCCACCCAGATAAAGTCGCGTACGGTGTTGTCGCGGTTGGCGTTCAATCCGAGGTCATATTTTGTCAATGCGCCGGCGTCGACGTCAATGAATTCAACAAAGAGGGCCGGCTCGTCGCTGCCGGGCGCGGAGGTATAGAGCAGGCGGGCAATCCCGCCGCCGCCCCAGCGCAGGCTTGGCATTCGTAAGTTGTCGCCCTGTATGCCCAAGTCGAGCGATCTTGGCACGGTAGTCCGGTCGCCGGAACCCATGTCATAAACGCGCAAGACGGCCGTTTCCAAGGCCGGCCCTTCCGGGTCGAATTCTATCCAGGCCAGCCGCCGGCTATCGGGGGACCAGACGGGGAGCGAGCGCAAATATCCCGCCGCGCTCGCGCCAGTTTGATCGGCGACAAGCGTGAAGGTCTCGCTTGTTACGTCCATAATCCAGACGTTGGCTGGCGGGGTCCCGCCGGTCTGCGTGGATGTGCCCGCTTCCCAGCGCGCCACAAATGCCTCGGAGGTCGCCAAGTAGGCGAGTTTTCCGCCGTCGGGGGAAAGTATCGGTCCGCCATTGTAGCCGGTGCGCGTCAACTGCGCCGATGTGTTGCTGTCCAGGTCGAACTTCCACAAGTCGCCTTGCATAAAAGCATAGACGTTTTGGTTGATCGACTGAGCCGATACGGCGCCTGCGAGCGCCAGCGCCCAGAAGCATAGCGCAATCCGCGAGAGAATTTGTCTCATAGTGATTGTCCCGTAGGTCAGTATGCTTCCAGCTTAGCATAAGACGAAGAGCGGCGATAATCCGCTTGAATGAGCGTTGGGGCGGTAATGTCGAGTACGGGGGGATGACGGCCCGGGGACTACTGTTGCGCGGCTTGGCGCATCCAAATCACTTTCGCCGCCAGCACCGCTCCACAGATGTTCGCCACCAGGTCGATCCAGGATGCGTAGCGATCGAGCGTATAGGTCTGCAAAAGCTCGGTAGCGGCGCCGAGTATGATCGTGATCGCGAGGGCGATGATTAGTGAGCTCCGCGGCCGCCATTTATGCGGCAGGGCCCAGAACCAGCAGAGGCAAGTCGCGCTGAACGCCAGCAAATGGAGGGTGCTGAAGGCGAGTTCGCGGGCGAGCGTATTGTCTCCGCGGGGGATACCGAGGTCGATCAGCGGGTCGGCCTCAGCTTGCAGCAAAAGCACTGACAGCAGTATCGACCAGCCGATGGCCACAGCAAGCCGCAATGGCGCGAAGCTTAGACCAGCCAGGAGTTGGTTCATCGAAAGGGATGCCCGTTTGAGTCTATCGCAGCAACTGTTTTGTCCGAGCAATCAGCCACTTGAGGCCCGACCCCACCACCAGCCGGCTGTTTTCCGCTCGCCATGCTTGAGTTTTTGGTCCAGCCAGAGCGCCAGACGCCGCCAGCGATTGCCCAGCATCCAGCGCAGGGCTCGATTGAAGAGTTTCGAGAAATCGCGATTGTAGGGGCAGACGCGGATGCAGATCGAACAATCAGTGCCTTGGTTCGCCCAGAATTGAAAGCATTGTTTGGCGTCGATGGTCCATTTCTTGACGCCTTTGAGATGCGAAACGCCATCATGCCTGTCGAAGTTGGGCTCGTCAAAGGGGATGGCTTTGACCGGGCAGGCTGTGCTGCAGCGGCGGCAGATGTCGCAGGTCTCGGTGACGCCGAAATCGATCGGCTCATCGGAGATCAAGGGGAGGTCGGTGAAGATCTTGGCGATGCGGACGCGCGGACCGAACTCCGGCGTGATGAGCAGGCCATGCCGCCCATACTGGCCCAGGCCGGCTTGAATCGCCAGCGGGATGGACAGCGCCGTATCATTGAGGCTGGCGAAGGCGCGGTAGCCGAGATTGCGTATGTACTGCGTGATGGACAACACGGCGATGATATCGCGGCTGTAACCTTGCCCGGTTGCGGCGCCGCTCAGGGCGGAGGGCACCGTTTCGATGGTCGCGTGATCCATCTCGTTGACGATCACGACGGCGGAGGTTAAATCTTCCGGCAGGTCCATTTCTTTGTCGGTCAGCTTTTGTCGGCTGTAGTTGTGCGTATAGACCCAGCGCTCGTCGTATTCGCAGATGCCGATGGCGTCCGCGCCGAGGAAGCGACCGGCGCGCTTCAGCTCCGCGGTGTTTTCTTCCGGGCTCGCTTCGGTCTTGCGGGTCGCGCCTTCGCGGAACATGGTGTAGGTATCGAGGAAACCTTCCTTGCGGTCGTCGCTCGTCTCCAGCAAGTCGGCGGTGAAATCGGCGATGTACCAGGCGGCGTTGCGGAGGGCGTAGTCGCGATGTTGAAAGCCCTCGACTTTGCGAAACTCCGCCAGATCGGTGAAGTAGGACTCGAAGAACTTGCGCGACCGATCCGACCGCACTTCCTCGTCCCAGACGGCGCGATTGAACATGTCGTACTTCTGATTGAAGCGCTGGAAGTCCTCTGTGACCTCGAAGCCAGTCTTGGCGTCAACCGGCTTGCGGCAACGGCCATTTTCGCGAATATAGGTCTTTTCCCGGAGCGGGGCGATCATGTGGATCTCGTCGGCACGTCCAAATCGTCAGGCTGATATTACCATCAAGCCGGAATGCGCGCTATAGATTGCGGATGTGGGAGTGGTGGATTTCAAGGTATACCGAACTCCGCATAAAGGGATTCACCACAGAGGCACAGAGTGAGGGGTTTGCGGGCGAGCCAAGGGTCGCGTAGACACCCACTAGGCCGCCGCTCGCCCCTACAAGGCTTGATTGGTATTAGGTGCTTGAAATGCTTTTTTACCCCATCCCCCGGCCCCTTCCCCGATAAATCAGGGAAGGGGAGCTAAGTTTTGCGGATTTCCTTGCAATCAGTTCGCATGTGCAGGGATTGACCGTCTTTTTTTGGTAAGGATTCGATATTCTTTCAGCTAACTATCCATGAAATTTGAAATACCGATCATCCCTTACAGGCTGCTGGATTGGCGTGATATGTAATGGTTTCGAATGCTCCTCTGTAACCTCAGAAAAACTCGGTGTACTCGGTGGTTAGTTTACAATTACTTACTTGGATTTACTTATCCAGCACGGTCGTGCTCGAATCCCCCCAGAATACTTTGACATTCCCCCCGATTTTTAGGGCGGCGTGTTCCTGGTCTTTGATGTTTTGCAAGCGCGCAACCAGCTCTATCCGACCGCCGATTCGCAGCGTAAAGCGCGTATCCGTGCCGATGTACTGGCTGTCGGTTAGTAGCGCGTCAAGAACTGTCACGCCCGCGGCGTCCGAGTCATCCAGTTGGTCATCAGCTGTAATGCCGATGCGCTCGGGGCGGATGGCCACCGTGACTGCGCCGGCCGAGCTGCGCAGACCCTCGGATAACCCGGCGCGTATTATGGACCCGTCATCAAGCCGGACCTTGCCGTAGCCGTCGGCGCCGCGTTCGATCAGCATGCCGGCGATGAAGTTTGTCTCGCCGATGAAGTCGGCCACGAAGTGCGTCTCGGGATGTTCGTAGATCTGCTTCGGCGTCCCGACTTGCAGCATCACCCCGTCGTTCATGACGGCGATGCGGTCGGCCATGGTGATGGCTTCTTCCTGGTCATGCGTGACATAGATGAAGGTGATGCCGACATCGCGCTGCAGGGCCTTCAACTCAAACTGCATATTCTTGCGCAATTTGAGATCGAGCGCGCCGAGCGGTTCGTCAAGGAGCAACACGGCCGGCTGCTTCACCAATGCGCGAGCCAAGGCGACACGCTGCTGCTGACCGCCGGATAGCTGATGCGGCTTGCGCCCGCCAACGCCCGGCAGCCGCACTTTCTCCAGCGATTCAGCCGCCAGCTTCCGCGCTTCCCTTTTGTGCACGCCCTCCATCTGCAAGCCGAACATGATGTTCTGCTCGACGGTCAGATGCGGGAAGAGGGCGTAATCCTGAAACACGGTGTTCACGGGGCGATGATAAGCCGGGATGCCTTCCATCGCCCGCCCGCGGATGAGGATGTGCCCGGCGGTGGGCTGCTCGAATCCGGCGATCAGGCGCAGGGTTGTGGTCTTGCCGCAGCCGCTGGGACCCAGCAGCGCGAAGAACTCGCCGTCTTCGATCTGAACGCTGACATGATCCACCGCGCGGACGCGACCGCCGCCGGATTCGAAGTCCTTGACGATGTCAACCAGTTCAACATCGTAGGTTTTCGCGTGAGGAGCCAACCCCTCCCCCCAGCCCCCTCCCCAATGCATTGGAGAGGGGGAGCAATTTCTTGCGGTGGATTCGGAAATACCCCAGGTCAGCCCAGGGTATACCGCCTGACTTATTGCCCGAGGAAGATGAGCAGTTCGTCCCAGGCGTTGTTGATCAGTTCTTCCGCCTCAGCGCCGACATCAATGATCGCGAAGAGATTCGCCACCTGCTCGGGCGGCGGGAAGATCGCCGGATCGTTCAGGATCTCTTCGTCGATGAAACCGGATTCGATCGACGCCTGATTCGGCGAGGCGTACCAGATGTAATTGGTCAGGTCGGCCCCGACCTTGGCATCGAGAATGTAGTCGATGAAGACCATCGCCAGTTCCGGGTTGGGCGCGTCAACCGGTATCGAGAGGTTGTCGATCCAGACGTTGCTGCCTTCTTCCGGTATGGCGTAGGCGTAGTCATCGCATTCGCAATCCCAAGAGATCTGCAAGATGTCGCCGTTGTATTCGATGGCGATATCGACATCGCCCCGTTCCAGCAGCACCTGCCCGTCATCGGCCGCAACTGTCACGACATTGCCGCCTTTCTCGATCAGGTAATCGCGAGCCGCGTTGATCTCATCGGGAACGGTGGTATTGGGGTCGTTACCCAGGAACAAGTGGGCGATGCCCAGCATGGTCTGCCGGTCGTCCAGCCAGGCGACCGGACCATCGTGATCCCAGACCTGATCCCAGGAAGTGATGCCGTCGGGGAAGACTTCGGTGCTGTAGCCAACGCCGACCGTACCCCATTGATAGGGCAGGGAGTACATGTTCTCCGGATCGTAGGCCGCGCCCAGCAAGTCCGGAATCAGATTGGCGACATTGGGAATCATCTCCAGATCCAGCGGAATCAAGAGCATCTCTTCCGCCATGCGCTGCACGGTGCCGCCGCTCGGCACGACAATGTCATATAGCCGGGGTTGCCCTGACGGATGCGCGCCAGCATCGCTTCATTGCTCTCGTAGATGTCGTAGTTGACGGTCACGCCGCAGGCTTCTTCAAAGTTGGGCACGGTATCTTCGGCGATGTAGGTCGACCAGTTGAAGATGCTGAGCGTCTGCCCTTCATAGCCTTCCGGGCAAGTCCAGGGTTCGTGCTCCATGTCTTGCCCAATTGACGCTGGAACCAACAGAAACAGCAGTGTAAGCGCACCAATAATCTTCTTCATGAGATTCTCCTCCGTCTTGAAGAATGAACTAAGCGCGGGACGTATTTCGCCCCTGCATTGCCAATGAAATGCCGATCAAAATCGTACTTAAGACCATCATGATTGTCGAGATAGCGTTTACTTCCGGCGTGACGGTCAACTTCAGCAAGCCATAGACGAAGACGGGCAATGTCGAGGTGCCGACGCCGGAGGTGAAGAAGGTGATGACAAAGTCGTCCAGCGAGAGGGTGAAGGCCAGCAGCGCGCCGGAG
>JAPOYU010000130.1:0-7157 GCA_026706395.1 Chloroflexota bacterium | reverse complement strand
GGAGATCACGCCGGGCAAGATCAATGGAAAGGTGACGCGCCAGAAGGTCTGCCAAGGATTTGCGCCCAGGTCGTTCGCCGCTTCCTCCAGCTGCGGGTTCATATCGGCCAGCCGCGCCCGCACGACAATCGCCACGTAGGAGATATTGAAGGTGACGTGCGCCGCGATTATCGTGTGGAAGCCGGGGAATATGCGTTCGCCGCTGATCAGCGCGACCCAGTCGAAGACGACTTTGAAGAAGATCGCCAGCGATATCGCCTGCGTGATCTCCGGGATGACCACGGGCAAGAAGAGCAGCCCGTCCAGCAGGCGCTTACCGCGAAATCGGCCCCGGGCCATCGCCAGCGCGATCATCGTGCCCAGCACGGTTGAGATGGCGGTCGCGATCGTCCCGACGAACAAGCTGTTGCGAAAGGCGTTGAGCATGATTTCTGTCGAAAAGGCGCTTTCCGCCCCCATCACATTGTTTAGGATGTTGCTGTACCACTTCAGGGTGAAGCCGGTGAATGAAGCGACCGAGCGGCTGCTATTGAATGAGAACAGGACAAGTATCAGTATCGGCGCCCAGAGGAAGAAATAGGCGAAGATCGGATTCAGCCAAAGTCCAGCGCTGCCGAGCCGGCGTATGACCCGATTGCGCCCCATCGCGCCTTCGTTGATGAGCGATTGCGCCATCTCAGGCTCCGCGATCGCGCCGATTGGCGAAGACATAGACCAGCAGCGACAGCATCACCACGGCCATCATGACGATTGAAAGCGCCGAGCCCAGCGGCATGTTGCCCGAGCCGCCGAACTGATTGTTGATCAGGTTGCCGATCATCAGTCCTTTGGTGCCGCCGAGCAAATCCGGCGTCACGAAGGCGCCGACAGATGGGATGAAGACCAGCGCGCAGCCCGCCAGGACACCGGGCATCGTCAAGGGCAGGACGACGCGCAGGAAGGCACTCACGTCATTCGCGCCCAGGTCATGCGCCGCGTCGACATAGCGGAAGTTGAAGCGCTCCACCGAAGCGAATATCGGCAAGACCATGAAGGGCAGGAAGCCATAGACCAAGCCAACCAGCACGGCGAACTGCGTGTTCAGCAGCGCCAGCGGCTCGCTGATCAAGCCGAGACTGATAAGGAAGCCGTTGATCGTGCCTTCTTCGCCGAGCAGGATGCGCCAGGCGTAGGTGCGGATGAGGAAGTTGGTCCAGAAGGGGAGGATGACCAGAAACAAGGTAATCTGCTGCACCAGGCGCCGCCGCCGCGTGCTGATGAAGAAGGCCAGCGGATAACCGGCGATGAGGCAGACAACGGTTGTGAGCGCCGCCAGCCCGATTGAGCGCCACAAGATAATCGAGAAAATGCCGAAACTGCGTTCATAGTGGGCGGCTGTGAATGGCAGTTCCGCGACGCCGCCTCGACCGCGCGACATGAAGCTGACGACCAGCACAATCACCAGCGGGGCGACGAAGAAGATGACCAGCCAAAGCACTGTCGGCATTGCCAACAGCGAGCCGTTCTTCCGCGCGCGACCAAGCCTTCGGGGCACGATTATGAACTGCCTCAACGCTATCGTTTGCTCTAGTCTTACTCTGCATAGTAACGTATCTTATGGTTAATCGCTATGCGCGCGCCCGGCTGCCGGCGAGAAGGGAAAGGGCAGATGCCCAAGAGCGGCAAGGATAAGGAAACGCTGCAGCAAGCCCTCAACTATGACTGGCCGGAAATCCAGAAGCATCTCATTGAAGAAGGGGCGAGAGAAGCGGCCGAAGAAAGCGATCCTTATGAACCTTATTGGACGACCAACAGCGATGGGACGCGAACCCTTCACATGAGCCTTGATTCGTGGTGGCTGAAACATTTCGACCGGGAGGATGTCATATTTGAACTGCCGGGCATCGTTGTGATGAACATCAAAGACTGGCATGCCGGGGATGCCGCCTGGACCTTGCGCGAAGCTTACGGCGTCGGCCAAGACGAAGACTGTGACGATTGCTTCAGCGAGGAAGATATCGCCGCCCACATCAAACTGTTCCCGGCGGGTCAATTCACCGCATTTCGCATCAGCGGGCCGGCGGCGGGCCAGGCCCTGGCCTTGGCTGTCACCATGCGCAGTTCGCGTCCGCCGACCGCGCCGATCTTGCCCTGGCGTGAAGCCATAGGCGATATGCGACTGGGGGCGCATGAACCCGACGGCGACTGGCTATACGGCGTTGAGATGGCGGTCCACTCAGATTATCGCGGTCATGGCATCGGCACCAGCCTGTACGAAGCGCGCTTTAACCTCGTCAAATCGCTGAACTTGCGCGGCTGGTACATGGTCGGCATGTTGATGGGCTATCGCAATCATGCTGCGGACATGGACGTGCTTGAGTATGGAAACAAGGTCATCGCGGGGGAGATCAAAGACCCGACGGTGACGATGCAGATGAACCGAGGCTTCCGTCCCGAGCGCATCATTGCAGACTATGTCGACGAGTCCGCTGCAGGCGACGCCGGCGTCCTGCTCGTTTGGGACAATCCCCATTTTGATCCGGAAAAGCTGACATGAATGTACTGGTCATCGGCGCGGGCATCGCTGGGCTTTCGGCGGCCTTTCATCTGAAAGAAGCGGACATTCACGCGACCGTGCTGGAAGCGCGGGATCGCATCGGCGGCCGGGTTTGGACGGATCGAGACTTCGCCGGCTTCCCGGTGGAATTCGGCGCCGAGCTCATTCATGGCAAGTCGCCCGAAGTCAACACCTGGATTTGGGTGGAAAGGCTGGGCTTGAGGACCTGGCACTGGAACAAGATCGACGATTCGATGATCCGCACGGAGGACGGCGACTGGCTGACTATGGGCGAGGCCCGCGCTCGATCGCCTGAGCTGGATGTGACGCGTTCCTGGGAGCTTGGCGATGCGCCGGCTCCCCGCGATGATGAAGACCTGGGCCGCTATCTCAAACGCATCGGCTTCAGCGAGGCGCAACTGCGTTATGTGCAGCGCTCCTTCGCCAACGCCGAGGGCGAGAGCATGCGCTATCTCAATGCCAAAGCCCATGCCCAGCTCTTCAAAGACAGTGATGGCGAAGACGACCACAGCGATTACCGCATACTAGATGGCTACGATGCCTATTACGCGCAACTGGCCGAGGGGCTGGATATCAGACTCGATTGCCGCGCAACTGAGATAGACTGGTCGGCAGGCGTCCGCGTCAAAACCGACGCCGGCGATGAGTTCCACGCCGATGCCGCTGTCGTGACGCTGCCGCTTGGCGTATTGCAATCCGGTCGACTACAGTTCAACCCGCCATTACCGAGCATAAAGCGGGAAGCGCTGGCCGGCTTGAAGATGGGACCGGTGATGAAAATGGTCTATCTCTTTGACGAGCACATCCTCGACCCGGCGATCGGCGCGATCTACGCCAGGGGCAATCCGCCAATGTGGTGGTCGCCGTCGCTTGGACGCGACAATAGCGCAGTCGTCTGGACCGGCTTTTTCACCGGTGACTACGCCCGTGAAATGCTGCGGCTGGGTGAAGAGGCGGCGCTGCGGAAAGGGCTGGAAACCCTGCGCGCGGAGGTCGGCAAGCCGGACTTGCAATACATCAAAGCGCGCTGGGTCAATTGGCCCGAAGACGAATTCGCCCTTGGCGGATACAGCGTCTGCCGGCCCGGTCATTATGCTGCGCGCGACAAACTGGCAGCGCCCACGCCGCCTTTATACTGGGCGGGCGAGGCGACCGCGCCCCATCATCTCACGGCGATGGTGCATGGCGCCTACTTCACCGGCCAGCGCGCCGTAAAGGAAATCCTAGCCGACAGGTGCGAACAATCATGAAGGACCTGCATATCGCTCTGGCGCAGGGCCATTGGACCGGCGATCAGGAGTCGACCAAATCGCTCTATCGCGAGCTTGTGGCGGAGGCGGCCGCAACCGGGGCGGGGCTGATCTGCCTGCCCGAATTCAGCATCTTGCCCTATTTCCCGGGCCGGCGCGATCCCGCCGGTTTCCGCTGGGCGGAACCCCTCCGCGGCGGCGCATCCGATCGCTTCTTCAGCGAGCTGGCGCGGGCGCATCAGGTCAGCATCATCGGCAGTCTCTTCGAGCGAGACGCTGATGGCAACACTTGGGATACCGCCACGATTCACGACCCGACCGGCGAGCTCCGCTATTTCACGCGCAAGGTGCATATACCCTCGGGCGAGGGTTATCACGAAACGGATTATTTCGCCGGGGGCGACCAATTCCCAGTGCATGACCTGGGCGCGATCAAGCTCGCCGCGCCGACCTGCTACGATCAGTGGTTCCCCGAGCTGGCGCGGATTTACACCCTGGAAGGCGCCGAGTTCATTTATTATCCGACCGCAATCGGCTCTGAACCGACCGCGCCCGACTTTGACTCGGCGGCCGCCTGGCGCACGGTGATGCGCGGGCACGCCGTCGCCAATGGCCTCTTCATCGCCGCCTGCAACCGTATTGGCAAAGAAAACGCCGTGGCATTTTATGGCAGCAGCTTCATCTGTGATCCGCTGGGCAACATATTGGCGCAGGCGGGGCGCGATGGCGACGAAGTCATACACGCTCTGTTGCGCGCATCGGTCCGTGAGCAGTACCTTGAGCTCTTCCCGCTGCTGCATCAGCGCCGGCCGCAGCACTATGGCCGCCTGCTCAGCGGCATCTCCGAAAGTCCGCCCTCGCGCTGGAAAGAGTCCTTAACGACCGAAACGAGCGACTGATATGTCACGCATGGAGTTCTACATCGTCGATGTCTTCACCGTCGGCAGGAAGTACACCGGCAATCAGTTGGCGGTCTATCTTGGCGACCCGCCGGCTTCGCTGATGCAGCAACTGGCGAAGGAGATCAACTTCTCGGAGACGACCTTCGTCACCTCCGATGAGCCGCAGGACGGCGGCTACAATGTCCGCATCTTCATGCCCGAAGTCGAAGTCGATTTCGCCGGTCATCCTGTGCTCGGCACGGCCTATGTCATACGGCGCGAGTACATCAAACAGCCCGTTGAGCGGCTCAAACTCAATCTCCCCGTCGGGCAGATCCCGGTGAGTTTCGGCGCTGACGGCATCATCTGGATGCGCCAGAATCCTCCGACCTTCGGCGCTCGGTTCGACGCGGCTGATCTCGCGCGCATCCTCAACATTGACGAAAGCGACATCGACAGCCGCTTTCCCATTCAAGAAGTCTCGACCGGCATGGCCTTTGTCTTGGCGCGCATTTGTTCGCTGGCGGCCCTGCAAAAGGCGCGGGTCAACCTGGACCGCCTGCGGGCGCTGCTCGGCGCCCATGATGCCATTGCGCCCGCCATCTTCTGCACCGAGCCGCTTCACGCAGAAAATGACATCCATGTGCGCGTCCTGGACGATATCTACGGCGCGCCCGAGGATCCGGCCACCGGCAGCGCCAATGGCTGCATCGCCGGCTACCTGGTCAAATACGGTGTTTTGGGGGGCGACAAGATCGCCATCCGCAGCGAGCAAGGTTATCAGATTGGGCGGCCCTCGCTGCTGCATCTCGAGGCGCATCAAGCCGATGAGGAAATTGTCATAAACGTCGGCGGACGAGTTGAGTTGGTCGCGCAAGGCCAACTGGCTGCTGACGAGTGATATCAGTTGAAGGAAATTAACCTGTGACAGGAGGCTCAAACAATGGAATATCGCATGCTTGGTCGCACCGGCGTCAAGGTGTCGCCGCTTTGCTTCGGCACGATGTCATTCGGCGATATCGCCGATGAAGCCGAATCGGCGCGTATGTTCAACCGCTGCCGCGATGTCGGCATCAACTTCTTCGATTGCGCCAATACGTACGCCGGCGGCCGCTCAGAAGAGATCCTCGGCGGCTTGATCGCCGACTGCCGCGACGATATCGTGTTGACCACCAAGGTCGTGTCGAGTACAGGCAGCGATGTCAACCAGGGCGGCGCTTCCCGCCGGCACATCCAGATCGCTGTGGAAGACAGTCTGAAGCGCCTCAAGACCGATCGCATCGATGTCTATTTTCTGCATCACTACGATGCGGCTACGCCGGTCGAAGAGTCGATGCGCGCTCTCGACGACCTCGTGCGGCAGGGCAAAATCCTCTATCCCGCCGTCAGCAACTGGTCCGCCTGGCAGGTCATGAAAGCCCAAGGCATAGCCGCGCGCGAAGGCTTGGCGCGGATCGAATGCCTGCAGCCGATGTACAACCTGGTCAAGCGCCAGGCGGAAGTTGAGATACTGTCGATGGCGGCGAATGAGCAGATCGGCGTCATCCCCTACAGCCCGCTCGGCGGCGGTTTGCTTACCGGCAAGTACACGGCTGACGGAAGGGCGGACGCGGGCCGCCTGATTGAAAACAGAATGTACAGCAAGCGTTATGGCTTGGCTGACTATTATCAATCCGCCGCCGACTTCACCGCCCAGGCTCGCGAACGCGGCTTGCATCCCGCCACGCTGGCCGTCGCCTGGGTGATGGCGCATCCGGCCGTCACCGCGCCAATCATCGGCGCGCGCAACCTCTCCCAGCTGGAAGCGTCGCTCGCCGCGCTGGATGTCGCGATGACGCCTGAGTGGTACGCCGAGATTTCGGCGCTGTCCGTCACACCGCCGCCGGCGCATGATCGTTTGGAAGAAGTAGGGTAAGGAGGCGTCAAAGGCCATACCGCGCGTGTTACAATGCGAATCAGAACACGAACGGGAGTAGAGTATGAATAGCGTCCATGCGACCTTTGCTAACACGATACGCATCGTTCACATTGCGCTATGGCTGACAATACCAGCCAGCTTGTGGATGTGGTTGTTGACTGCGCCGGCGCCCCAGCCACGCGCCTGCGAGCCATATTGCGGCTGGTACGAAGGCAACGTTCTGGAAGTTTCTGAAGCTGCGTTTTTCTGGATTGTGATGATTCTGCTTTTCGTGGGCTTCATGGTCTACGCCTGCTGGATCGCCGGTTATTGTTTGGAGATCACGAGCCGGGTGATTAGGGGCGACCGAATGCTGCCGTCCGCGCATCGCGGTTACCTGCGTCAGGGAGGCAAGCTCTTTTGGTACAGCCTGGCATTTTGGGCGCCATTCATCCTCGCTTTCGTTTGCGTCAGTTTGGTATTCGATGCGATTCGCTCAGAATTTACCCTGCGCGCTACCTGGCATGTGATGGCGCTGACGCTTGCGATTATGCCGGTGATTCTGTGGGGTA
>JAPOYU010000079.1 GCA_026706395.1 Chloroflexota bacterium | reverse complement strand
GGCGCGGCGGTCGCTTTTCTACCCCTCAGCCCCGGCCCCTTTGGCCCTGTAGTGGTCCCGAAAAACTGGACACCTGGTAAAGAGAGTATACTACGGTACCAGTGACGGAGACTCGTTCCTGGGTAAATATCGCAAGTACACAGCGGAAACGAAAGTCCGGATAGTGCTGGAAATCATTCGTGGCGACAAGTCTGTGGCGCAAGCTAGTCGCGACTACGGGATAAAGAGCAGCCTGCTGCACCGCTGGAAGGACCAGTTTTTTGGAGGGCGCGAAGCAGTCCTTCGCTCACGGTCAGGCAGCGGAACGGAAGCGGCAGGCGGACAAGGTGGCTGAATTCGAGGCGCAGTGGATTCAACGCAACTCTCTCTCAAATGTCCAGCAATCTTGTGTCCAGGAAATTTGACCACTACAGAGTAGCAATCCATCCCCTCCTCATCGTTAGAATTTTCCAATACGAGAACATTTGGTCGCCTATAGATAGAACACCTGTGCTATAATCCCGTCAACAACCGCCAGACCCGAGGTCCCACATGCCCAAACGCACCTATACCCCCGCCGAAAAGAAACTTGTCCGCCGCCTCCTGCTCATACACAACGGCAACGTGCCCATCGTCCACCATCTCACCGGCTTCCCCAGACGCACCATCCACTCCTGGCGCGAACAATGGGATGACAATTACGAGCTCTACACCGATGCATTGGCACAAAATTTAGTTTCTCGTGCAAATGCATTAGCCACCGCTCAACAAGCCGCAATCCAAGGCGGGGGGACGGATTCAGCCTTTGCACAAAGCGAAGATCGGATTGCGCAATTCAGGCAGATCCGTGCAAATCTGATGAAACACGCCACCACGCTCTCCCACAACCTCGCCCTCGATGACGGCCAGGTCAACCAGCGCGTCCACGCCCTCTCGCGCCTTATCGACCGCCTCCTCATGCTCGAAGGATTCCTCGACGATCAAATCCCCCAAGAGTTGCCACCCAATAGAATCATATTCCAAGGCGAAGACGGATTCCATGAAGTGTGGGAAGGGCAGCCTCCCCACAAATGGACGGAAGTGGAAGACAGGGCTCAAACCGAACCCGACCAGTCAGGCGAGCTGTTCGGCTCTGCACAAGAAAATGACGACGAATCGGGCCTGGAACTCGCCGACATTCTCGAAGCAAGACGCCGGGCACGGAATGGGGAATGGGATGCTGACCTTGGAAAGACCCCCGATACGGCGCCATTCGACGATAGTTATGGAGGAATATTCTGATGTGCAAGAGTCAGCCAACTAGCAGAAAAGGGCAATTCATATGGCGGCGTAGTAGACCCCGCCCGTCTGCCGCCCCGGCCAATCAGCGCTTGGTTGAAGACACACAGCCGCCAGTAGCGTTGTGTCCCGATTGCGGTAATCTCTTTTCCGTCTATGACGTTCCGTTCCACCACGACGCTGTCCCAAAATCACAAGACATGAACCAGCCCATCCCCGACTATTACACCGAGCACAGCCCCTTCACCGATCCGGGCGCATACGCCGCCTATTTCGACGACTTTCCCAACGACTTGCCCGGCATCGTCCGCGCCATCCAGGGCCTCATCATCCCGCCCTACACCTATACCGTCGCGCCGCACGGCTTTGAACTCGCCGATATCAAAGATGCCGGCTTCGGCGTAAGGCGCATGGAGGACTTCATCGCTAAACTCCTCGACATCAACTCGGCGCCTCTCAACCAGCCACGTCCGCCGCGACAGCGCCTCGGCGTAAACTGCCGCAACTTCGCGACTTTGCTTGTCTCCCTGCTCCGTCATCAAGGCATCCCCGCCCGCGAACGCATCGGCTTCGAAGGCTATCTCGGCGACGATATCTTTGCTGAGCACCGTATCGCCCAGGTCTGGAATATGTGGCAGGGCAAGTGGTTCTACATCGATGCCTTCGTCGATCCGCCCCTCAAAGCCGCGCGAGACATCGACATCAACACCTTGGATATTGTGGAGGACAAAGACTTCTGGCCCGCGGGCTTGGTCTGGCTGGCCGCGCGCGCCGGCAACGTCAATCCCGTAACTTTCGGCGACGGGCCTGAAGACATCGGCTTCCCGGCCATTCGCTACGCCCTGCTGCACGACTTTGACGCCCTGAACAAATTCGAAGTCCTCGGCAATGACGTTTGGGGCGCATTGATCGAGAAGCCGGAAGCCGACCTGTCCGCCGACGACTGGGCTTTCCTGGACGAGGTCGCCCGCCTCACGCTCAACCCCGATGTCAATTTCGCCGCCATGACCGCATTGCACATGACGTCAAACTACGGCGAACAAGTCCGCGCAATCGCCAGCGCTATGGACGCATTGAGAACGATAAAGAGTATTCTGCAAGGCTTGCCATCTGTTCCAGACGGTGGAAAAAACAGCGAGTGACACAAGTGTCGCCCCTAAAAGGCTTGTCCGCTACTGCAAATCATACGCCGAGATAGCTGGAACAGTACCGAAACAATACAATATCAGTGGCTCGATCCTTGCGAACGTCAACAAGTTTCTACGAATTCCGCCAAGGGCAGCTCCCCCTCTCGAACTGCTGTGTCTACGCGCAGCCCTTGTGATGCCCGCCATAGAGATGGCGGGAAAGGGGGCCAGGGGGTGAGGGGTAGAAAACAGAGTATCAAACGCCCAGTACCGGACAAGCCCTACAATGTTTATCTCTGTGCCCTCTGCGCCTCTGTGGTAAATCTCCCTAATCCACCACAATCAACTCCTGCCAGCCATTCGTCAGCTTCTCGCCGCCGCCGGGCCGCGCCACAACCACATCCTCGACCCGCGCCGAATAATCGTTGAACTGCATGATGCTCGGCTCGATCGTGAAGAGCATGCCCTCTTCCAGCGGTGTCTCATCGCCCTTGGTCAGGAAGGGCGGCTCATGCACATCCATGCCGATGCCATGTCCCAGCCGATGCCGGAAGGCCTCGCCATAACCGGCCTCTTCGATCACCTTTCGCGCTGCCGCGTCAGCGTCAGAGGTGGTGGCTTCGCCCGCTTTGAGCGCCGCGACGCCGGCCGCCTGCGACGCCATCATCACATCGTAGACCCGCTGCGCTTCTTCGCCGGGCTCGCCGAAGAAGACCGTCCGCCCGAAGTCATAACACCAGCCCTCGTAGATGCCGCCGAAATCAAAGAGGATCGACACCGGCGGATCCAGCGCCCGGTGCCAGCTTTCCATCCTCGCGCCGAAAAGCAGCCGGTGATTCGGCCCGCTATTGTAAAGCGAGGTCGTGAAAGATTGCCCCAGCGAGCCATGCTTCCGCAGTTGATAATTGACCTCTTCCACGATCTCCAGCTCAGTCATGCCATGCCGCAGCGCCTTGAGCGTATCGGCGAAAGCGGCTTCGGTGATGCGCCCGGCGACTTTCATCAGGTCAATGTCGTCCTCCGATTTAATCACTCGCATGGGACGGAGCAGGGTAGTGGCGGAGAGCCAGGTCGCCCCCGGCAGCAGCGGCGCCAGATGCGAGACGGTCTCGCCGGTGGTGAAATCGCTGATCGCCACGCGCGGCTTATCGGGCAGATCGAAATCATCAAGGATGCCTTTGACCATCTCCGCCGGCACATCCCAATCGCCCAAAACGCGGATGTCGATGCCTTCAAGCCGGCTCAGCCCGCCAAATTCCGCCGTCATGCGCGGCAAGGGCAGGACCGGCGCATGATGCGGACTGATCCAGGCGCCCTCGAGCCAGTCGCCCGGGTGAATCACGTTGCCATAATTCGGGAAGTCCCGCGGCACGCCGGTCAGGTATTGCAGGTCGGAGGAAATGGGAAAGAAGGCTAGGTCGGCGTGTTCCGCCAGGATCGCCTGAAATCGCTGAAGTCTTTCACTGGACATTGCGCGCTCCCTCTGGCTCCTGAGATTTGCTCGGATTATAACGCGTTTGCTGCGGGAAATTGCAAGGCGGTCGGTGATATCCCTACGCTATGACCCTGCTGTTCGCCATCGAGCGCGAACCTACTCTATACTGGAAGCCGATTGTTGAGCTTTGATAAAGGATCCGTCATGAGAAAACTGTTAATCCTTAGCGCGATGCTTCTCAGTCTAGCTGGTTCTGTTCATAGCCAGGAGGCCGGCTTGCCGCCTTGCAGCGCTGAACAGCTCGCCGCGACGGACTCGTACATGACCGATCACTTCGACCTGATGGGCGCGGCGATGACGCCGGAGATGGTGGCGGCGCTCTCGTCGGAAGTCTATGAGGACCTTGGCGAATTGATCACAAACGAGACCTCCAGCGAAACCCTGCGCGATTATGGCGAGACGCTTTTCGCCTGGCGCGAATCATTCTGGGAGGCCCATCCCATCTGCGACGAGGTCTTCGATATCGGCCTGGCTATGGGCGAATCGGCCTCGGATATGGCGACATTCTTGGCCTACCAGCTTGCGGGGATCTCCCCCGAGAACAACCCATACGTCGGGAGCTTGAGAGAAAGCATCGGCTATCTCGGATGGCTGCTGGACGAATTGCCGGACGGGCCGGCTGGCGAAGTTGACCCGGCGCTGGCCGACCTGCCGGCATGTACCGATGAGGATCTTGGCATCCTGTCTCAGGAGCTTGCGGTATACCGCGCCTTGCTTGAAGTGCCGCCGCGCACCTACAGCATCGTCGGTTTGGCTAAATACGGCGTTGCGCAGCTCGCCTGGCGCGATACCCTCTGGTCACGGCTGCCGCCTTGTGACCTGTCGCTTCAGGTGGGCCTGCTCATGAGCCATATCACCAGCGATCTCGCGGTTGAGCTCGCCTTCGAAATCGCCGAAATGCCGGCGGAAGCGGCACCGTTTTCTGAGCGGATCGCGTCTGACCAGGCGCGCCTGGAAGAATTGTCCGCGCCGATCGAAGCCGCGGAAAATAGTCAGGCCTATGCCGAGAGCTTCCTGGCTACCTTGCCCGAATGCGGAGACGACGAGATGCTCGCGTTTAGCGCGCGAAATTCGGGGTTTCCCGGTCTAGTTGACTCGCTGAAGGCGGCGGAAACCGTGCCTGACCTGCTGGCGGCTGCGGAAGAGCATCTGGTCTGGCGGGCAACGCTGGAGGCGAACCCACCCGACTGTATCGAATCAATGATGACGGCTGGGTTGATGCTTCGGGTTGCTGGCAACTATGTTGCGTCGCTCGCTCTTGATATCGCCGGCATCATGCCGGAACCGAGCGCCGAAATGCCGATTAAGCCACATCTATTTGGCATAGTCACCATAGGCGCGATCGCCGACGACATAAGCGAGACGATGAGGGCGAGCGGCCTGCAGCCGGACGAGCTGATGGAAATGGCGGCGGCAAGCAGCGGTCTGCCCGATTGCGGCGAGGGCGATATCGGCTTGAACTTCTACAACCTCTTCCTGGAGTACAGCGATCTCGTGGATTACGCTGACAGCCTGGAGACCGTCGGCGATGTCATGGCCTTTCGCCAGGCGCAGATAGATTGGGCTGAAAACAACATCGAGGGATTGCCCGGCTGCACACAGGCGATTGAAGCCGGCTTCATGATGTATACTATCCTGGCCGATTACTCCGCCGCCTATGCCCTGTTAATCGCGGGCGCGGCGGTTGAGGACATCCCGTATGCGAAAACTATAGGCATCTATCGCGACCGGCTAGACGCCTGGCTGAAGCGGGAACTGCAGTAAGTCTCGTGGGATGCTGGAAGTCGCAGGGCATTAGATAGAAGGTGGGGCCGGCTAAATCAAGAGGAGGTGAAGATGCGATCGCGAATTTTATTGTGCGCGTTGGTACTCATGTGTCTTGTGCCATTGGTTTATGCGCAGGATAGCGACCCTACGCTCTGCAGCCTTGCCGAGCTGGAAACGGTGCTGTCGCGCCAAGCCGCCTACCAAGAGGTGATGGATCATGTGCGCGACTTGCCTACGCGGGAGGGCACGTTTGTCTACATCAATGCCTTGCTCGCCTGGCGCGAGGCCAATTCCGTCAGGTTAGCCGACTTCCCCGCTTGCGCCGAATCGCGGGAGATGGCGCGCTTGATGGACCAAATCAGCAATGATGCGGCTGCGCTGGAGGTTTTCAACCTCAACGTCGGGTTTGCCGACGTTCCGCAGACCCTGCCGATGATGCACAGCTATCGCCGTCGCGACCAATTGATAGAAGAAATCGAGGCGACGCTGGCAAGCGGCGGACGCCAAGCCGATTACTTGCTGGACGAATCCCGCTATCGACACTGCAATCTCGCCGATCTGGAAAAGCTTGGCGAAGCAATTGCCGGTTATCATGATCTGCTCGCTATGGCGGACGCTATCATGGATATCGATGCGCTGGTGGCTTATGCCGACGCGCAGATCGCCTGGCGCGAATCTGTATGGCGTGAGACGTCTCAGTGCGAGTTGGCTTGGGAATTTGCCTTTACTATGAGTCGTCTGACCGAAGACCTCTTTGTCTTCAAAGGGTTGGAATTGGATGGCCTTTCGGGAAGCGACAATCCCTATGCCGAGACGGTCAACCATTACCGCATTTATCTCGAGGCGCTCGAAGACTTCTATGACCTGAATTTGGAAGGCGAACGCGAGAGATCAGGCGCGGGAGCGCAAGCGTTTCTTGGGTTGCCCCGGTGCTCGCCCAATCAAGTGGAAAGCGAGTTGGAGCGCCTGCGCGCTTATGTCGCAGTCGGCGCGACCGAGATTGAAACGCTCGAGCAATTGATCAAGTTTAGCCACGAGCAGATCGCGTGGCGCGCCGAGAACATCACCGGTGTGCCGCTTTGTGCCGAACAGCTCGAAATTCAGACGCTGCTGATTCAACTCAACGGCGATTTTGTGACGCGAGCGGGCTTGCAACTGGCGGCTGTGCCTGCTGAAGAAAACCCGTATCTGGGCTTGCCCGGCGATCAAGAACGCGTCGACGCCCTTTCGTATCCAGACGAGGCGCCCGCGACAGAACATACCCAAGCCCGCGTATGTACGGACGCGGAAAAACGCGCGGCGATCAGCGAAGATACCGCCGAATATACCTACCTGCTCAACGCGATCCGCAGTGCATCCGTGATGGAAAACTTCATTGCTTACCTGGAAGACCAGATTGCCTGGCGCGACGCTCTTTGGCCCGAGTTGACGCTTTGCGCCGAGGTAATCGAGTTGGGCTTGCTGATGCAGCAAATACACAGCGGGTACGCCTCCTTCCTAGCGCTCCATTACGCCGGCGCGACGCCGGAGCAGAATCCATTCTACCCGCAGATTCAAGCGGACCGAACGGCGCTGCAAGCCTTGACGCTTGCGATACTGCAAGGCGCGCGGACCGACGAACCGGTCGCGGACCAGGCTGAAGGATTGCCTCCTTGCGGCAGTACAGCTATGAAAGCCCTGTTTGATGCCATGCTCGTTTACCAAAATGATCTGGCTGGCGACGATCTGAACACACTCGATGATCTGCTCGCTTACAGCGCGGAGCTAATCGACTGGCGCGAAAGCAGCCTGGCTGGTTTGCCGCCCTGCGCCGATGTTATCAAGACGCGTATGCTGATGATGCAGTTGACCGGTGATTTTCTGGCGCGCAGCGCGCTCGATATCGCCGGCGTCGCCGAGGCGGATAATCCCTACTATCGCTTGCCAAGCGACCGAGAACGCCTGGAGGCGGTTGGGCTGTCTATGTTGAATGCCGACCGCGCGGAAGCCGCATCGGAAATCGACTTGCCGGCTTGCTCTCAAAGCCAGGTAGACCGAATTTCGGACATTATTAGGCATTACGGGGATAGTGTAGGGGAAGATGCTTTTCCCTATCCCTATGATCAAGTCCCCGAGTATAGCGATGCCTACCTCGCCTGGCGCGCGGCGAGCCTGTCTACCTTGCCGCCTTGCGCCGACGCGGTGGAATTGGGATTCGCGCTCAACGAATTCTCGGGCGACATCGCCACCATTCTTGCCTTTTACCTGGCCGGCGCGGATACAGACGAGATTCCGCAAGTCGCCGGCGTAAACAAGGCGGCCGAAGAGCTCGCTGAGATCATCGATAGACTGGGCATCTAGCTGGCGCAATCAGTGATATCCCTACGAAACTTGGCTTTGCAGCTAGCGGCCGCTTAAACTTGAGAAGCATAGGCAAGACCGGCACATGTGCAGGCCGGTACCTGGTTTCTCTTGAAGATTATGGTGAAGGGCGGATCATGCGCGTTCACTTGGTAGTTTGTCTTGCGGTGATGCTGAGCATAATACCAATAGCGCGAGCGCAGAGCAGCGGGTTTCCAGCTTGCTCGGCGACGGAGCTTGCCTTTGTTCTGGAGTTGCGTAGCGAGTATGACGCGCTCCTGGATAGCCTAAGCGTCGACAACAACTCGATAGATCCCGCGATCGCTTATAGCACTGCCCAAATCGAATGGCGTGATAATCTTTGGACAAGCCTGCCACCCTGCGCCGAAGCCATAGACGCCGCCGTGCTAATGAGCCAGATCTCAAGCGACCTGGGCGCCATGGTTGCCTTACGGCACATGGGCATATCGCCGAGCTTGAATCGCTATAAGGACCGGCTGTACTTCGAGGGAAACCAGCGCGATCGGCTGAATGCGCGGCTGGAGGAAATCGCAGCCTTGATTGAAAGCGGGGAGCGGCCGGCCGAACCGGCGCCGGGCGAGCGTCAGTTGGCAAGGTGCGCTGGCGAAGAAATCCAGTCGCTTCAGGATGTATTGCGGACGAATGAAGATCTGATCGCCTCAGCTATGGAAATCCGATCGAGCGGCGCTCTGCTGGACTACATCGCCGAGAAACTTGACTGGCGCGATCAAGTCTGGGAGAATCTGCCGCCTTGCGCAGAGGCGGTCGAAGTCGGCCAACTGATGAGCCAGGTCGCCAACGATTCTGCGGCTGCGCTGGCATTCCGATATGCCGATGTGCCCAAAGACAAGAACCCGTTTGATGGTATCTGGCAGGATGGACTCAATCGGCTCGGTGACTGGCTGGGCATTATGCTGGAGAAAACGGGCGTCAAAATCGAAATCGCGGCAGGTGAGGCGCCGGCGCTAGATCTACAGCGCTGCTCGAAGATCGCCATCGCGGAATTGTTTGTCCGTCTTTACGATTTCAACGCCGTGATAGAAACGGCCTTCGCCGTCCAAAACTTCGGTGACTATCTCGATTACGCTGCCGCCCAGATCGAGTGGCGCAATCAGCTGTTTTCGCAGATGCTGCTTTGCGCCGAGGCCGTCGAGAGTAACATGCTCGTCGCCAATCTGGCCAGCGATTTTTCCGCCTTGTTCGCCCTGAGCTTCGCCGGCATCGATGCTGAAGAAAACCCCTATTGGGATGAGGTAGAGTCCAGCATGCCCGCAGCCCACGAAACGTTGGTGACCTTCCCCTCTTACGCCGAAGATGCGGTGGAGAAGCCGGTCATCGTGGACAGCCTGCCATCATGTACGGCCGCTGAGCGGGGTGAGATGTCCGCCACGGTGGAGGACGACAGATATGTCTTCGCGCATCTGGCCAATGAAATCGCGACCAAGGAGGATTTGCTGTCATTTAGTGAATTGCAAAGGCGTTGGCGCGATCTCGCTCTGTCGGAATTGCCGCCTTGCCAGGAGGCGATACAGACTGGTCTGCTGCTGATTCAGCTCACCGGCGATATGGTCCCGATGGCCGCCTTGCAGCTCTTCACGGACCTGCCCGTGGTACAAAACCCTTATTGGGACGAAATCCGGGTCGCCCGGGAAGCGATAGGGGCGATCATTGAGGATTTCGAAGGCGAGTGATCGCCAGCCCTAGATGGCTTAGCCCGGTAGAAAGAGTAGAGATTACCATTTATCAGGCCATCCTCTTCGACCTCGACGACACCTTGTTCAGCCTGCGCGGCTGCGAGGCGCAAGCCCTGCAAAGGACCTTGGACGGTGTCGGGCTTATGTCCGCTCTGCCCGCCGATTTCACGGACAGATACGCAGCGATAAGCTCCGGCTATTGGGCGGCGCGCAGTTCAGATGGAACTGCCCAATACACCCGCAACGAGATCCTCGAACTGAGCTGGCGCGATTTCCTCTCACAGCAGGACCTTGAGGCGGGTCGGTCAACCGAACTGGCGGGTATGTACTGGACGAAATTCTGCCGCTCGAGCGCGCTCAATCCCGGCGCAGAAGAGGTTTTGAGGCGCCTGTCTGAATCGTATCGGCTGGGCATGATCACAAACGGCTACAGCGATTCGCAACGGGGACGTCTGCAAGCGGCCGGCTTGCTTGATGTCTTCAATCCCCTGCTGGTCTCGGAAGAAGCCGGCGTGGAAAAGCCGGATGCGCGGATATTCGAAATGGCGTTGACGAAGTTGGGTTTGCCTTCCGAAGCAGTCTTGTATGTCGGCGATTCTATCAGTCACGACCGCGAGGGCTGCCGGCGAGCCGGGATCGACTTCTGCCACTACTGTCCCGATCGGCAAGGCAGCAACTTGCCGTCCGTCAAATACAGGATTGGTCACTTGCGAGAACTGATTCCGCTTCTGCTGTCGGATGCGTAAAGGAGTATGCTCAGGGCGCTTATGTGTTGATCCCGCGCTGTCGTATGCGGTTGGAGATTCTGAGCATCATATCCGTCGGGAAAGTATTTCTGTGTAGTTTTGGAAAGGAATAATCATGCGCAAAGCGATGATACTATGCTTGCTGCTGTTCAGTTTCGTTCCGGCAATTCAAAGCCAATACGAGGTTTTGCCGCTCTGTTCCGCCGACGAGTTGAAGTACCTGTTAGACCAGCAAAACAACTTTGACTTGCTCCGCGAGCACGAACCCGGTGTTGAAGAATCAGTCGATTCTCTGATCTTTTACCATGAAAACCAGACTATTTTGCGTTTTCGCATGTGGTGGAGTTTGCCAGCTTGTGCCGAAGCAGTTGAATCGGCGGTATTGTTGACCGATACGAGCAGTGATGTCTCCGCCAAGGCAGCGCTGGCCTATGCCGGCGTCTCCTTGGACGAGAACCCTTATGCGCAGCGCCAGTTCGCGGCGGACAATGGCCGCGAGCGTGTTGACCGCCACTTTGCGGAAATACGCGCGCTGATTGAAAGCGGCGCCCGGCCGGCCGAACCGGCAGCCGGCGATCGTTACATCGCTGACTGTGACCTGGCTGACCTGGAGCGCCTGCTCGCTGTGATGAAAGAAGGCGAAGCCGTCATTGAGCCTGGGATGAAGACTCTGTTTCGAGGTCAATTGCTCGAATATGTCACGGCAATGCTGCCTTGGCGCGCCGGCGTCTGGGAGCAACTTAGACCTTGCGCCGAAGCGATTCGCTACCGGTCGCTTATGAGCCAGATCGCCAACGATGTCGCGATTATGTTTGCCATGGGCATCGGAGGAATGACTATTTACGAAAACCCTCTCGATGAGCAGTTATGGGTTGATTACACTGAGATGGGAGTGGCATTGCGTCTGCTTAGTGAATGGATCGACAAAGCAAAAGACGCTCCAATGGATCTACCCTTCGGCACGCAATTGCCCGCTTGCTCGGCGGACGATATGGCGGCCGTCGCCGTTTGGCTCTCCCCGCTAGAGGACCTGGCGCGCGAAGCTTTACCCTTCGAATCATTGGACGATCTGCTTGCATATACCGACAAGTTCCTTGACTGGCGCAAAGACCTCTGGTCAGATGTGCCGCTTTGCGCCCAATCGGTTGAGATCAGTTTCGTCGCCACGCATGCCGCCAGTGATTTCGCGTCGATGATGGCTCTTGCGCTTTTGGACGAGGTAGATGTAGGCAATCCTTATCGGGAGGCGGCGCTGGCTGGGACAGCGCGTGTGAAAGCCTGGGTGGAGGAAAAGCGGACGAGTGGAGACGCATCAAAGGCGACGTCGCAGGCGGACAGCTTGCCCAAATGCACGGCATCCGCGCGAGACGCTGCAAGGAGTTTGAACAATAATCTGGCCAAGCATAACTCCACGTTTGGTGACATAGAATACCTCGAGGATTTGCTCTTGATGAGCAGAGTGGACATGTCACTACGGGGAAAAAGCTGGCGGGAATTCACGCCCTGCCAGGAAGCGATCCAAGCCGGACGGCTGCTGCTTCAATATATGAGCGACACTGTTCCGGCAGTCGTGCTTTGGTCAATGATTGGACTGCCGCTCGAAGATATTCCCTATCTCGACGAGATGATGAGCGCAAGCGAGAAGATAATTGCTTTTGGGTCAGCATTTGGTGATAGTTAGGGACGGCGTGGCTTTTGCGCGGGCGATATAATCAATCGTTGGCTCTGCGCATCATTTCGTTTGTGCCGAAAACGTCACGTCCATTTGGGGTGATATCCTTCGCTAACTCTGAAAGGAACACAATATGCGTAACGCATTAATTATAATTCTGATTCTGCTCAGTTTTACCCTGGTGTTGCACAGTCAGCCTAGCGGTTTCCCGCTATGCTCCGCCGCCGAGTTAGCTTTCGTATCCGAATTGCAGCCCGTTTACGACGAGCTATCTGCCAGCTTGAGCTCCGACGGTGATACGTCGCTGGAAAAGACCCTCGCTTTCACCGAAGCTCAGATCGAGTGGCGCGAGCAACTTTGGGACACCCTGCCTCACTGTACGGAAGCCATTGATGTCGCTGTCTTGATGAGCCAAAACACGAGCGATATGGGCGCCATGGCGGCGCTAACATATGCCGGCGTCTCCCTCAGCCTGAATCGCTACAAGGACCGGCTCAATTTTGAAGGCAATAATCGCGCGCGTCTCGCCGCCAAGTTTGACGAGATCAGCGCGTTGCTTGAAGCTGGCGACCGCCCGGCTGATCCTGATGCGGGAGATCGCAGCCTGGAAGCCTGTGAAGAAGATCAGATCAGGACACTTATCGCCGCGTTGCGCGAAAACGAAGACCTCGTCGTGCAAGGAACGAGCGTACGCTCGCCGGGGCAGTTGTTGGATTATATTCAAGCAAAACTGGAATGGCGCGACCATGTATGGGCCAAATTGCCGGCGTGTAGGCTATCAATTGGCGTCGGCCGTCAAATGAGCCAAACGGCAAGCGATCTTGCCACGGCGGTTGCATTCAGCTACGCGCAAGTGCCGGGACCCGAGAATCCCTTTGCCGGCCGGCTGCAGGACGATCTTACTCTGCTGGGTGACTTACTCGTGTTCTTGATTTCGGAAATTGGCGAGCAGGTGGCGGCCGATGTGGAATCCCCGCTTCCCGCTTGCACGGCTGCGGATAAGGCGGCGGTCGCCGATAAACTGTCCACGTTCGACGCACTTATCAAGCAGGCATTCGGCATTGAGACGACTGATGACCTGCTTGCGTTCAGCGACGAGCTCATTATGTGGAGGAGTGAAATATGGTCCGCCGTGCCCTTCTGCTCGGAGTCGGTCGAGATCAGCTTGGTCGCTACCAACACGGTCAATGACTTCGCCGCGTTGCAGGCGCTGGAATTGTCGGGCGAGCCTGCTGATGTTAGTCTCATTGACGAAAAGGCGATGGATGGCCTCTTTAAGATCTTAGCCTTTACAACTGACTACCAAGATTCAAATGCGGCAGCTGCAGCGGTAGCGCAGGCGGACAGCATCCCGGCCTGTACGGAATCGGCCAAACCTTATCTGCTCTCAATCCGCGAGCAAATGGGGATCTTCGCCTCCCTGATCAGTGAATTCCGGTCTGTGGACGACATTGTGAAGTACGGCGAAGTACATATTCACTGGCGTGACCAGATATGGAAGAAGTTTCCGCCTTGCCAGGAATCGATTAAAGCGGGACAGCTGATGATTCAAGTGACCGGAGACACCGTTCCGGCGGCGGCGATGCTGTTCTTTCTCGGTGTTCCCCAGGAAGACAATCCATTCCTGAATGAGATTACAGAGGCACGCGAGAAATTGGAAACTTACACCACGATGTTTGGGCACGAATAAGTGCCCGTCGCCTACGGCTGCGTCCGGGCATATATTGGTGCCGGCGCCGGCTATTCGGTAATCGTCACCTTCGATAAGCCGCGCGGTTTATCGACGTCGAGGCCACGGGCGAGGGCCTGCCGCATGGCAAAGACCTGACCGGGCATCACCGCCAAAATCGGGCTGAGCCATTCCGGGGTCGATGGGATGGTCATAGCTTGTGTCCCTTGTCTGAGCAGGTCGCTGTTGTTGCTTATGATCAGGCTTTCCGCCCCCAGTTCTTCAAGCTGCCGGCACATATCCACCATCCCCGCGAGATTTTTGCCGTGGGGGGAGACCAGGAAAACAGGATGTCCGCGGTCAATGGCGGCGATCGGACCATGGCGAAAATTTGCTTCGCTGTAGCCTTCGCTGGCGATATAGGTTAACTCCTTGACTTTGAGGCTGATCTCGCAGGCGGTGGCGTAGTTGAAGCCGCGCCCGAGCGTGACCAGCCGGTCACAGTAGCGGTAACGCTCGGCCCAGTCGGCGATATCTTCGCAGAGGCTCAGCGCCTGCGTCGCCAGCCGGGGCAGGGTTTTCAATTCATTCTGCATGGCTTGGCTTTTCGCCAGTGCGCTGGTCAGCATAGCGATAACGGTGAGTTGGGCGGTGTAGGTTTTGGTGGCGGCGACGCTCAATTCCCGTTCGGCCAGCAGCGGCAAGTGAAATTGGGCGGTCTGCGCCAGCGGCGAGTCGTCGAAGTTGGTGATCGCCAGCGTCAAGGCGCCCTGCCCCCGCGCATCTTCCAGGACGGCGCGCACATCTTCCGCCTTGCCCGATTGCGAGATGCCGATGACCAGCGCCTTGGACAAGTCGGGTGGCGTCTCATAGACCGTGTGCAACGATGGCGTCGCCAGCATGACCGGCAGGCGGAGCAGCCCGCCAAACATGTATTGGGCATAATGAGCGGCATTGTCCGAAGTGCCGCGGGCGGCGATGCAGGCGAAGGCAGGATTGAAGTCCTTGATCGCAGCGGCGACGGCGGCCGTCTCAGCGCGTCCTTGATCGAGCAGGCGCTTGATGACGCCGGGCTGCTGGGCGATTTCGCTTTGCAGGTGCATGTCTGTCCTCGCTGCGGTCGCTCAGTCGTCGAGCGGACGGTAATTGAGTCCCATGGCCTCGAGGCAGGGCAGATGCCGCCTCAGCCGCGCCACCAGGTTCTTATAGTCGCGCTCGGCCGGATGATTCCAGAGCACATCGGCGATGGCGATGGCGCGCGGGAAAGCCATGTATTCGACATGATCGGAGTTCGGCATATATTCGGTCCAGATATTGCCTTGGCCGCCCAGGATGTGATGCCGCTTGTCCGCGTCGATTTGCTCCGGGATCACCTCAAACTGCCAGACCTGCCGCAGAGGGAGAATGGCGGGGATCGCCCATGGTTCGCTTTCGGTGTCTTCCGACTGATAGTAGTCGAGATAGCAATAGGTGTTCGGCGTCATGATGACATCGTGGCCGGCGTTGGCGGCGGCGATGCCCCCATCACTGCCACGCCAGCTCATGACGGTGGCGTTGGGCGCCAGACCGCCTTCGAGGATCTCGTCCCAGCCGATGAGTTTGCGCCCGTGTTCGTTCAGCCAGGCTTCGATCTGGCGGATGAACCAGCTTTGCAGTTCATGTTCATCGGCGAGATCTTCAGCCTGGATGCGGGCCTGACAAGCGGCGCAGGCTTCCCAGCGCGGCTTGGGCGCTTCGTCGCCGCCGATGTGGATGTACTCCGACGGGAATAGCTCGAGGACTTGCGTCAAGACATCTCTCAAGAAGTCAAATACTTCGTCCTTGCCGGCGCAGAAGATGTCGTCGGCGATGCCCCAGGTCGTCCGCACCTGGTAACCTTCGCCGACGCAGCCCAATTCCGGATAGGCCGTGAGCGCTGCGACGGCGTGCCCGGGCAGTTCGATCTCGGGAACAACTGTGATGCCCCGCTCGGAGGCGTAGGCGACCACCTCGCGCACTTCGTCCTGCGTGTAGAAGCCGCCATAGGGAACGCCATCGTACTGATCCCAGGTGCCGGAGACGACCGTTTCCGCGCGGTAAGCGCCCACTTCCGTCAGGCGCGGGTACTTCTTGATTTCGATTCGCCAGCCTTGATCTTCCGTCAGGTGCCAGTGGAAGATGTTGAATTTGTAGAAGGCCAGGGCATCAAGCAGCTTCTTGATGAATTCGACCGGGAACATGTGCCGGCCGACATCAAGGTGGAGGCCGCGCCAACCGAAGGCGGGCGAATCGCTGATGGCGACGCAGGGAATCGTCCAGTCAACGCCGTCTTGCGCCTCGCTCGCGAAGATCACCGGCGGCAGCAATTGCCGCAGCGTCTGCACCCCGTACAGGAACCCGCTACGATCGGCCGCGGCGATGATTGCGCGTCCCGGCTCCACGGTCAGGGAATAGCTCTCGGTGGCATCGTCGGCCTCGGCCGGGATGAGCAGAATCGCGTTCTGGACGTCGGCAAGTATGTCCTCATCCAGGGGATGCACTGGCAGGTCGAAGCCGGTAGCGGGTCGCAGAGTGTCGGCGAATATCTCAGCGATGGCGCCGTCGGCGGAGAATATCCGCGTGTGCGCATTGATACTGAATGCACCCGGTTTGCCTTCGATGTTTTGGGGTTGGGGAAAGAGCGTGATTTCGGACATGTTGGACTTTGCCTCCCTTATCTTTCCTGGGTCAAATGTCGTCCAGCGAGACCACAGCGGTTAGCTGCTGCGGATTATCGGGGTCACAGCCGTTGAAGACAGCGCGATGGTAGGCCAGCAGTTGCAACACGGGTAAATGCAGGACCGGCGCGCAGCAACGCGGCAGGTTGGCGGGCAAAGTGATTTGATGTTGCTGTTGCCCGGGGGCTTGACCAATCGCCAAAACAGATGCACCCATCTCCGCCATTTCATCCAATACGCGGTTCTCCTGCCGAGCGGCGCCGGGCGAGATCAAGCCGATGACCAGACTGTCATCGCCGACCATCGACATCGGTCCATGGCGGAATTCGAGCGTGTGATAAGCCTCGCTGTACGAGAGGGACATCTCTTTCATCTTGAGCATGGCTTCGCAGGCGATGCCGTAGAGGGCATCGGATCCGAGGAAGAAAAACTTCGTGATGGCGCCATCTTCACCCAGCGAACGAGCGAGGCCGGCGTGAGTCTCCAGCAATTCGCCGCAGATAGTCGGAAGGCGCCGGCCAGCGACCAGTTTGCATCCGGCGACGGCGGCGGCAAGCAGCTGCAGGACGACGGCCATGCTGCTGAAGGAGCGCGTTTGAGCGACGCTTTCTTCCTGTGCGCCGTCAATGGCGATAGCGAGGTCGGCGTCGCGCGCGAGCGGGCTGCCGCTATCGCAGGTGACGGTGATGGCGAATTCGCCGATTTCGGATTTGAAGTTTTGTTGAGCGCGAACCGTTTCGCTGGTCGTCCCGGAGCGCGATACGCTCAGCAGCAGATAGCGTCGACCGGGCAGGCAGATGGACGCTGGATGCAGCAGGAGTTCGGACGCGGGACTGGCGCTGGCGTCGACGCCGCTCTTGCGCAGGAGGCGAGCGGCAGTCAGCGCAAGGTAGTAGGTCGAGCCGCAGCCTGTGACGATGATGTGCTTAGCGTTTGCCGTCGCCAGTAATTTTTGCAGGGGGCTCCGCTTCACGTCGAAGGCCGCTAAAGCCTCCGCCCAGACGGCGGGTTGACTCATGATTTCACGTAGCGTGTGCTGGCCCGGTAGCATCCGGATTCTCTCGATCGGACTCATCAAGAAAATCATTGTAGCAGACCCGCCGTCAGTTCACAGATTGGCGTTCCAGCGCGAAACCGTTTAGCGCATCGCGGCGACTGCAATTGCTGCTATACTCTGCTTCACTTTGCCGGTCATGTTGAGAGGGCAGGTCAGGCGATTGTGTCGCGATTACTCATAGAGAACAGCCGAATCTGGCTAGAAGACCACTTCGTAAGCGGGCATACGCTGGTCATCTCGGATGGCCTTATCACTGACCTGCATCCGTCGCCATCGGTCGAGACCACACCCGGCGATAGGCGCATTGATGGCGGTGGCGCTTATGCGCTGCCCGGCTTCGTCGATGTCCATGTCCATGGCAGCAACGGCTTCGATGTGATGGACGGGACGGAAACATCTCTGCGAGGACTTTGCCATTTTGTCGTGAGGCATGGCGTGACCAGTTTTCTGGGCACGACGATGTCGAGCTCGCGCGAGCGGATTGAGGCGGCGCTGGCGGCGATGAGCGCTTACGCTGATCGTCCGCATAGTCCCTTTCTGGGCGTGCATCTCGAGGGACCTTATCTCAATCGGGCTTATCGCGGTTCACAGCCGGAGAAGCATTTGCGCGCGCCGCAGCTGGCGGAATACTTGCCCTGGCTTGATTCGGGACAGATCAAGTTGATCACGCTGGCGCCAGAGCTTGATGGCGCCGAGGGATTGATGCGGGCGGCGGTAGAGCGCGGCATAGTCGTTTCGCTGGGGCATAGCGGCGCGAGTTATGAAGCGACGCATGATTATATCAGGGCCGGCTTAGAGCAGATCACGCATACGTTCAACGGCATGGCTGGCGTCCATCACCGGCAGCCCGGCAGCTTCGTCGCCGCAAGCGAGCATCCGCAGGTGAGTTTTCAGATCATCCCCGATGGCGTGCATGTGCATCCGGCTGTGGTTCGGCTGCTGCATCGGCTGGTCGGCGTCGAACGGGTCTTGGCGATCACCGATGCCATGCGGGCGGCCGGCCTGCCCGATGGTGAATTCGGCATGGGTGATGTACCTTGCGTCGTCAAGGATGGCATCGCTCGCGATCGCGACGGCAGCCTGGCGGGCAGCACGCTCACCATGGCGCAGGCGCTGAGAAACATGATGAGCTTCTGCGATCTCTCGCTGGTTGAAGCCTTGCCGATGGTTACGCGGGCGCCGGCGCGCTCCATCGGCATGTATCCTCAGAAGGGCTCGCTGCAGATGGGAACGGATGCCGATCTGGTCATTTGGGATGAGAAAATCGGCGTGCAGGCAACGATAATAGGAGGCAAGCTGGTATATCAGACCGAGGACGAGTTCACTGCGGCTACTGCGGACGGCTGAGCCAGCGCTGCGCTTGTCATGAGCCGGGCAGCGACCTGGCGCAGTTTAAGGCCCGTGGCGGTCGCGAGCCGATGGCGACTACGCGCAGCAAGCCCTACAAGCGGGCCGTGCCGCCACAGATCAAGCGGCGCGAACGGCAGACACTGCGCGCGAACTACGCGTCATGGTATCGGCAACTAACGAACAAGTTCGGCGAATGCTGCGCCAATTGCGGCGTGGCGGATGGGTTAGTGCTGGATCATGTGCTTCCCATCGCTAAGGGCGGGCGCTCGCAACTGGATAATCTGCAACTGCTCTGCGCGACCTGCAACCGCATCAAAGGCAAGCTGGTCATCGACTGCCGCGATTTCACACATTCAGAATGAATCGCTGCGCCGGGCTAAGACGGGCAAGGGTTTCCGCGCTGAGAAAGGCTTTCTGGTCCATTTGCTGCGGATTGTGACGGCGCGTGAAATAGGAATGCAAGGCATAGCGCGGCGTAGCGGTATGATTCGCTGTGCCGGCGTGCCACAGATGCGAGTTAAAAATGACGACGGCGCCGGCCTTGCCGGTCAGGAGTATTTCATCCGGATGCTGCGCCCAAAGGTTTTCAAGGGCTTCGCGCGGGTGCCGGCCTGAGCGGTGGGAGCCGGGCACCACGCGCGTCGCGCCATTTTCGGCGGTGAAGTCCACCAGCAGCCAGATCGAATTGCAGACTTGGAAATCGCTCGGATCGACGCCGCCCTTCCAATCTACGTGGAAAGCTTGCAAGCCGTCGCCGGGCACTGACGCTCGGCCATTCAGCGACGACAGTTTGAAATCCCCCTGGAGGACGTGGTTCATCGCCGCCAAGACGCGGGGATGGCTGAAGCAGATTTCGAAGAGTGGATCTTTGTCGACGAGATTGGCGAGGCGTACGGCACCTATTTCCTGCGAGAATTCGCTGCCGGCGTTCTCGCCTTCTTCAGCGATCAACGCTTCGACGCGTTGGCGGATCGCGGTCACTTGCGTCGGCGGCATGATGCCGGGCAAGGGCAGGTAGCCCTGCTCGTCCAGATGCGCTTTCTCAGTTCCGCTGAGTGTCTCGTTGTTAACGCCGAACGCTGCTAAAGCTGACTGCATGTTCATCGGCAGTTCTCCGTTGTGTTTGGGCCGCGCTCTCATTATAATACGGGACTGCTTCGCCTTCGCCTGGAACGAATTCCTCTTCGCCAGCGTGCTCGCCTACCGTGATTGGAAACCCTATCCGACGCTGGTCGCCGGGTCGGACACCGTGCGCGGCATCGACTTCGGTTTCGTCACCACCCGCATGCTCATCGCTATGACGGCGCCCGTAATCCTGTCGCTGATGGTGCAGCGCTTCATCGTCCGCGGTTTGACCTTCGGCGCGGTCACAGGCTAGGCGCTCCTCCGACTTCTTCGTAGGGGCGGGGCGGTGGCTCGCTCTCTTGATTCTTTAGCTCTACTAGCACGAACATTTAGTCGTCTCTCGCGCCAAAACCTGTGCTACCCTCTCAACAGCGCCGCCATCAACCTCTTTCGCGCGGACATAAAACCAGTCTATCCTCCGAAAAAGTTTTGTCGTCGGACAAAAAACGGACATAATCTACCGCGTCGCCGCATCCAAGCTTGACCGGCGGAAATTTCGCTCTGCCTGCGATACAATCGTGGCGTTTTGCGGGGAGGCGTCCGGGTACGGGACTCATCGAGAAGGGAACCTTATGACGCAGCAACAAGTCAGAATCGGGATCGTCGGCCTCGGCAACATGGGCAGCAAGCACACCCAGCACGTCATCGACCTGCCCAACACGAAATTGGTCGCCATCTGCGATCGCAATCCCGCGCGCCTGGAAATCGACGACGTGCCGGAAGGCCTTTCTCGCCACTCAGATTATGAGGAGATGCTCTCCACCGCGCCGCTCGACGCCGTCATCATCGCCACACCCCACTACGACCATCCTGATATGTGTCTCTCCGCTTTCGAGCGGGGTCTGCACGTCCTTGTCGAAAAGCCCATCGCCGTCCACGTCAAGGAAGCCGAGCGCTTGATCTCCGGCTATCAGCATGCGAAGCAATCGAAACCCGATCTTGTCTTCGCCGCCATGTTCATGCAGCGCACCTGGGGGCACTGGCGCGCCATCAAAGCGATGATCGATGGCGGCGAGCTTGGTCGGCTCACACGCGGCACCTGGCTCATCACGGATTGGTTCCGCACCCAGCATTACTACGACAGCGGCGACTGGCGCGCCACTTGGAAAGGCGAAGGCGGCGGCGTGCTGATGAACCAATGCCCGCATAACCTTGACCTCTACCAATGGCTGCTGGGTCTGCCGGCGCGCGCCCACGGTTTCGTCAAATTTGGCAAGCATCATGATATCGAAGTCGAAGACGAAGTAACCGCCTACTTCGAGCATAGCAACGGCGCGGTTGGCCATTTCATCACCACCACGGGCGAATCGCCGGGGACCAACCGGCTGGAGATTGTCGGCGAACTGGGCAAGCTGGTCTACGAAGCCGGCGCACAGCCGCTGCCCGATGCTGCCGACCCAGATGCAGCGCAGAACGAGAGTGGGCAAGAAGGGACCAAAGCGCCGGACGATCTGATCTTCTATCGCAACTCGCGCTCGTCTATCGTTGAGATTCAGCAGTCAACGCAGGGTTTCGCCAAGGCGCCATACACTCGCGAAGTCGTTCCCTATACTCCGCTCGAGAGCCATGGCCACGAAATCATCATTGAGAACTTCGCCGATGCGATCCTTCACGGCGCCGAGCTAATCGCTCCGGCGGAAGAGGGCATCAACATGGTCATGCTCAACAACGCCATCATGCTTTCGGCGCACAAACGGGCGACTGTCGACTTGCCGATTGATGGTGACGAGTTCGCCGCCCTGCTCGAGCAATACATCAAGCATCCGCCGGGGTTTGATTAGGCGCGGCTTGTACAGGCGCATTATAGGGGTGAGCCGGCGGGTCGCCCAAAAATGGACGCATTAACTCCGCAGAATCAAAATATGCAGCTCGCGGGGACCATGCGCTCCCTTGACCAACTCGTGGCCGATATCGGCGGTCTTGCTGGGTCCCGTGACGATCACGGTGTTGCTCGTCCTCCGGAAAGCGGGGTAGCCGTCCGCCTTTTGCGCCGCCTGCCAATTCTCGAGGTCGGTGTGGAGCTGATCAGCGGTCATCAGGGCGATATGCCGGTCCGGCAACAGGGAAGCGCTGCGCGGGCGTCCGGCGCCGCTTTCCAGCACGAGGCTGCCGGTTGCGGCCAGCGCCGCCGCAACACCGGTGATGCCGACGCGAACGTCTCCATCATTCGGTTCGGCTACGGTGACGCCAAGCTGGGCCAGCATGTCTTGTAAGCCGTCGAGAGGCAGGTGGTCATCCGCCCAACTCAATACCCTGCGGTCGCCATTCAGCAAGTCCATGATCTGCTCGATCGCTTCATTGGCGTCGGCATGATAGATGGCGCAACCGAGCTGCTCGGCTTCGCTGGTGAAGTGGGCGAGGCGCTCGTCGGCGTCCATCTCGGGGAGAGGGAGCATAGCGCGACGTTCGTCCGGCGGTTGGAGATCGCCAAACGGTGCTTGCGCGCTACGAAGACGGCTAAGGATACGGTCACGTGCGGGCATTGCTGCGCTCCTTCCAAAGCTGGCGGAAGGACTTTGGCGCGAAATCGGGGAAATCACGATGTTTTGTCCAATTGCCGAGGATGCCGGGCAGGTAGTCGCCCATGATGTGCTGGCCGGCGCGGGCGGCTTTTCCGCCGAGGGCGAAGCGCTTTGGTGAGGTCATGCCGACCGCCCACATTTTCATCGCCGCGTCCCAGCCGATTTTCGAGTGCCCATCGCGCACCAGTTCCCAACGCAGGTCGAGCAGCATGCGCGGCAGGTCGATATCGACCGGGCAGACTTGTTTGCAGCTGCCGCAGAGGCTGCTGGCGTGGGGCAGGGGCTGGGCATTTTCCAATCCGACGAAAAGAGGAGTCAGCACCGCCCCGATGGGCCCGCCGTAGACCCAACCATAGGCATGGCCGCCGGTGCTGCGGTAGACGGGGCAGGCGTTCTGGCAGGCGCCGCAGCGGATGCAAGCCAGCGCTTCGGCGTAGTCCGTACCGTAGATCTCCGAGCGGCCGTTGTCCACCAGGATGACAATGCTGTGCTCGGGTCCGTCGCCTTCTTCGGCGCGGCCGGGTCCGTTGAGGATGTTGGTGTATACCGTCAGCTTCTGCCCGGTCGAACTGCTGGGCAGGACTTGCGTGAGGCTGGCGTAATCTTCGACCGTTTCGACGATCTTCTCGATGCCTACCAAGGCGATATGGACGCGCGGCAATGAAGTGCACATACGGCCGTTGCCTTCGTTCATTACCAGGCCGATCGAGCCGGTTTCGGCGATGAGGAAGTTGCCGCCGGAGATGCCCATATCGGCGTTGAGGAAGTCGCGGCGAAGCATCTTGCGGGCGAAGGCGACCATTTCTTCGGCCTCGTCGGTCGGCTCCATATTCAGTTCGCGAATGAAAACATCGCGGATTTCCGCCTTGGTCATGTGCAGGGCCGGGCCGACGATATGGCTCGGCGTTTCATTGTTGAGCTGGATGATGTATTCGCCCAGGTCCGTCTCCACCACACGCAAGCCGGCGGCTTCCATCACGTGGTTAAGGCCCAGCTCCTCGGTCAGCATGGACTTGGCCTTGGTGACCGTTCGCACGCCGTGACGCGCCGCGATATCCAGCACAAGTTGATTCGCTTGATCCGCGTCCTCCGCCCATTCCACTTGCCAGCCGTTCGCCCGCAGATTGACTTCGGCCGTCTCCAGCAGGTCGGGCAGATTGCGCAGCGCGCGCCGTTTCGCCTCGGCCGCCATTTGTCTCATGTGCTCGCCGTGCTCGTCGCTATGGGCGAACATGGTAGCCAAGCGCTTGGCATAAGCCTCGCGCGTGCCCGAACCGATCGCATGCTGCAGATCCGGTTTGGCCAGGGCGATATCGGCCAGCGCTATGAAGTCGTTCGACTGAATGTCAATTGTCATGAGCGTTCCCCGGGCAGCGCCTTCGCCAGGACATCGGCCAGATGCACGACGCGCTTGGCGGATTTCTGGCGTGACAGGCCGCCGTTCATCTGTGTCAAGCAACTGACATCGCCGGTCACGATCGTCTCCGCTGCTGAGTCGTTGATATTATGCACCTTGTTGCGCAGCATGGCATTGCTGAGTTCGGGCATTTTGACGCTGAACAGGCCGCCGAAACCGCAGCAGACCTCGCACTCCTTCAGCTCATGCAGCTCGGCATTGCCCAGTTGCGCCAGCAGATCGCGCGTCGCCCGTCCCAAGCCCAAGCCTCGCAAACCGTGGCAGGCATCGTGGATAGCGAAGGACTCAGGAGCGGGCAGGCTGAGATCGAGATCCCTGATGCCCAAGCCGTCGACGATGAATTCGCTGAATTCCCAAGTGATCGACGCGATGCGCTGCGCCTCATTATAGTGCGCGCCATCGGCCGGTGTGAACAAGTGAGGATATTCGTGCCGCAGCATCGTGGCGCAGGAGCCCGAGGGGCAGACAATGACTTCGGAGTCTTTGAAGGCCTTGAAGACATGTCTGGCGACCGCGTGCGCCTCATCGCGGTAGCCGGAGTTGAAGGCCGGCTGGCCGCAGCAAGTCTGGTCCGACGGGAAGTCGACTTCCACGCCGAGGTGCTCCAGGATGTCGACTACGGACATGCCGGTGTCCGGATAGATCATGTCGACGATGCAGGTGACGAAGAGGGAGACAGGTTTGCCGATTGGCGATTCGCGTGCGGGTAATGCCATGCAGGTCGCTTTCGGTTCGGGTGAAGTAACGCCGAGTAGTGTACCGAAAAGCGGCGGGACAAGCTATTGCCTAAGTCGCGACTCCGGCGCGCGGTTGCAAGAAGTCGATACTTGAAGCGATTAAGGATCGCTGAGTGGGGCAATATCGCTTCAGGTGGAGGGGTGCAACAGAACGATAATACGGGGCATCGCGTAGACAAAAGTAATAAGGGCGAGTGGACAAGATCTTCCTTGTCTATCCACTCGCCCTCGTTATGGGCAGTCCGTCCCGCTTCTATGATGATCTCTCATCAAGGACAGCCTGCCCCAACCTTGGGGTTCTTTTCCCGCCTATACGCGTTGCCAATCGCGACGCAGCGGGACGAGATTGCAGGTGATTCGCATCAACGGTGTTGCCGTCACACCAGCGCGGGTCCTGGGACATTTGTGCAGGTAACTTACAGCTAGGTAGTCATAGTCGGACATAGCGTTATCCACAACCTCGCTGTATTTTGGTGGTGCAAGACGGGCTGCCCAAACGCTTATTATAGCGCCGTCCGTCTGTACATTCGTACTGCTGCAATGTCACAGAACATCGTTTTATCTCACAGAAGCCGTTCTGTAAGGGTTTTGTCTCGGTCCAAGACTGCACCCATGGGCCGCCGCGCTTCGAGCATGTCACCGGTGGTTTGGTCGGCTCTGGGGGTGGATCTGGTTGCGGCTGCGGCCGACTGGTCGGACGGGCTGTCGCCCGGGGCGGCGGGTCCGGATCCGGGTCAGGATCGGGCCGGTTGCTTGGCGGGCGGGTCGTAGTCACTGCGATAGGCTCGCTATCTGCGGAATGACCGAGGGCATTCTTCGCACGTATTCTAACTTGGTACGTCGTGCCCGCCGTTAGTCCGTCAACTGTCCCAGAGTGAGTGTCGAAAGGAACTTCGGTATACGGGGCTGCGCTGGCAGATTGGTCTGCGCCGGCAGCCTGACCTGCGCTGACCGCTACGCGATACCCTACCACATAGCCCGTCGCGCCTTCAACAGAGTTGACTTGCCAAGTGAAGCTATTTCTTCCTGCCGTAGCCTGCAAACCCGTAGGCGGAGGAAGAAGGAAGCAGAAGATCAGCGATTGACTCCAGGGACCAATATGACCGGCGGCGAATATCCCACGAACCTGCGCCACCTGGTAAACGTTTTGTCGCTGGTCATTGAGGAGATAGCGATTGCCTGCAACCGGCCTCTCGTTGGCGCCGCTGTCGCAGCGGAATACGTTGACTGTGTAACCGGTAGCCTCTTTCACTGGGTTCCATACCGCCTCCCTTGTTTTACGGTCATAGCGCAAGCCAGATGGCCTAGCCAATTTCAGCAGAGGCAGTTTGAACGGGACGCTATCGCTCCACGCGCTGTTCGTTTGTGCCTGCGGATTGCCTTTATGCGCCAGCGCACGAACCTGTAGCATGTATGCGACATTTCGCGTAAGCGCATCCAGCCGATACTTTGTCTCTGTGATCGGTACTTTGACAGGCGTCCAGTCTGAATCGCCTTGCTTCCATTGCAACTCGTAACCAGCGGCGTCTGTGTTCGCGTCCCAAAGCGCAACATCGTTGACCACTTTCAATCCAGTCGGCGTTGTCAGAGTGCAATCAACAACACTCGTGCTGGTTGTCCACGACTCTATTTCCGCTAGCGACCGCGTATTAGTGTTTTCACTACAGGTCTCGTATCTGACTACTCGACTTCTGCTTGCTCTTGTACAGATGTCATTGACCTTCGTGATCCGCGTTTCCAACTCCACAGCAGGCGGGCCGCTCCAGTAACAACCTGGACGGCTTTCCTCTGGTGGATCGACTGGGGCTGGTACAATAGGCTTCGGTTGCGGTGGTGGTGGCGGGGTTGGCGTTTCATAGCCTGCCGGATATGGCGTTGCCGTCGGCGGCGGGATTAGCTGGTCGGCGCAGAGCATGAGTGGTGCGCTCCAATCGCCTTCCAATTCATAATGTATCCCGTCGCCATTGGCGCGAACTTGCAGAACGTAGACGATGTGCCTGTCGGGTTCTCGTGCAAAATCGTACGTGTGTGCTGATGTCAGCGTTCCACCCAGTTTGTCGTCGCAATTCAAGAGTCGCAGATGATAGAACGGGAGAGGTGAGACCTCATTCCATTGCATTTCACCTTCAACAAATTGGAGCACGGGGCGCGGGCTTTCCACTGGTGGTACTGGTAGCTCAGTTATTAGCTGATTCCACTCACTGACAAGATCACCTCTTAGAATCGCCCTGACTTGTATCGTGTATTCATTGTTGAGCGCCAACTGATTGAGCAGGTACTTTGTTTCCGCGCCAGGTACAGTCGCGTATGTCCAGGGTGACAAAGATGTACGTCGCCAACGTAGCTCGTATCCAGATGCGGCGTTTACCGCATCCCAAACTGCATATGTGCCAACAATCTTGAAGTTTGCGGGAGCGTCTGACGCGGGCCTCGGTACGACATAGCACAATAGATATGGGTCGCTCCATTCGCCATCAGTTTCGTATGCACTGCCCTGTGAGACCGCGCGTACTTGAATCGCGCCGAAAATAGGCGCAAGCGGATCATGCGGAACTTCCTTATCTATACTGTTCCCCAGGCTAATCCAAGATACTGATGTATCAGTAGAACAGCGCCAGAATCTAACCTGATAACTGCTCGCCTGTTTGATGGCATCCCAGGAAATTTTGCCTGTAGCAGCATCATGGCGGACATTGTCAGGAACAGGAAGCGGACGGCCAAGAGTCGAGACAGAGAGTGAACTGCTCCAATCACTATCTACATATCCTGAGTTCTCAATCGCAACCGTGCGTATTTGCAGGTCGTAAACAAACTTGTGCGATAAAGCATCCAGGCGGAACTTGGTTTCAGACCGTGATACGTCTTGTTCTGTCCAATTACTGCCGTCCAGTGACCAGCGTAGTTGATAGCCCGCAATGTTGCCAGCTACTTCATCCCAAACTGCTACGCCATTAGCGACAGCAAGGTTCTGGGGGATGGCAAGCGACTCAGGTGTTGGCGTGGCTGTTGGTGCGGCTGTCGGCTCAGGTGTCGCCTCTTGAGCAAACGAGAATATGGCAACCAGTGCTACAATGGTGAGGGTTAAAATCGCTCTCATGTGATTACTCCTTAGGTATCACTAGATCGGCCGCGCACAGAATTAACGGTTGCGACCATCGACTTGAAGGTTGAAAAGCGCTGTTACGGGTGAAAGCCCTGACTTGCATCACGTACAAAATGCGATTGCCGGAAGGATCAAGGTAGTACTCCGGCCTCAACTCCTCGCGTATGCTTTTCTCGTTACCGCACTTGAGTTCTCGTGAGCGGTAACGCGTCGCCGCTTGTATCGAATTCCAAGCGACCTTCAAGTTATTCAGGCGGCGAAGATTTGTTGGCTGAGGCAAGCGCAATGGTGGTACAGGCAGGCGCGTCGTTAAGTCTGACCACCCGCTATCAGATTCGCCATTCGCTTGAATCTCGAAACGGAAGGTGTAATTGTCCGCAGCGCGAAGTTCACCCAGATTGTACGATGTGGCATTTGCCGATATGTTCCTCGATGACCACCGTACACGTCTATATTTGGGAGACTCCTCGCGCTTCCAGCGTAACGTGTAGCCCGAGGCGTCATCTACTGCGTCCCAGATCGCGTAGGAGCCGACAATCTCGAAATTCTCCGGTGTATCGACCGGGCCCGACGATTGGCTCATGACCTTCCCCGCCAAGATTAGCGAGACGAGCAGGATGGTTGTACATAGAAGCAGAATTATGCGTTTCACGTTTTCCTCCTGATTTTGCTGTTAGGTGTTTCTAATGCTGGTCTCTGCCCACTTATCCGCTCCGACAGCTTTCACCGCCCGAACGCGGAAACTGTATTTCCTTGGGCAAAGCGCTTGAGATACTTAATTGGCTTGTCCAGGTGCGCCGTATCAACTTGGGCGGCGGACGGCTAGTCGCCGGCGGGCGCTTGACGGGGGTTCGCGGCACAGGGTTTGGTCTGGTCGGCCTGCCGCCGCTGGGAGCGCCATCAATAGGTTTCGTTTCTGGATGCAACATCATGCACCTCGCTAAACATCAAGCTGATTTGTGAATGCGCCGGCGCGGTCTGCCCTGTCACAAGCCAATCCGCGCGGCGCTGGGTTTGAAATGAATGTATGTCACCATTATAGAACAAGTGTGCTAGCTGTCAAGAAGCAATTTCTCCATATTTTCAGATTCGCTTTTCGCTTGCTGCTGGGACGGTGATTCGGAGATGAGTTGCTCATTTCCGCCATGTGAAGCTATCGCCCGCCGCGAGCCTTTTTGTTACAATCTCCGCCAAACTTGGCTTCAGCAAAGGACGGCGATAATGGCGGATTACACCCCCCAACCGGAAGATAAATTCACCTTCGGCTTGTGGACGGTCGGCAATATCGGGCGCGACCCGTTCGGCGAGCCCACGCGCGCGCCCATCTCCCCGGTCGAGATCGTGCATATGTTGGCGGAAGTTGGCGCTTGGGGCGTCAACCTGCACGACAACGACCTCGTGCCCATCGACGCGACCGCCGCCTTCAAGCGGGCGATGGACGAAACCGGCATCGTCTGCCCGATGGCGACCACCAATCTCTTCGCCGATCCCGCCTTCAAAGACGGCGCCTTCACCAGCAACGACCCGGCCGTGCGCGCCTACGCCTTGCAGAAGACGATGAGCTCGATGGACCTGGGCGCTGAACTTGGGGCGAAAGTTTATGTGTTCTGGGGCGGGCGCGAGGGTGCCGAGTGCGATAGCGCCAAGAACCCGGCCGATGGCGTCCAGCGGATGCGCGCTGCGATCAATTTCCTCTGTGAGTATTCGAAAGACCAGAATTACGGCTATCGCTTCGCGCTGGAGCCCAAACCCAACGAGCCGCGCAGCGACATCTACTTTCCGACCGTGGGCAGCATGCTGGGTTTCATCGCCACGCTGGATGATCCCGATATGGTCGGCGTTAATCCGGAAGTGGCGCATGAGCATATGGCGGGCTTGAACTTTATGCATGCGGTGGCCCAGGCCTGGGACGCCGGCAAGCTCTTCCACATCGACCTCAACGACCAGATGTTTGGCCGCTACGATCAAGATTTTCGCTTCGGCAGCATGATGATCAAGCAGAATTTTCATTTGGTGCGCTTCCTGGAAGATGTCGGCTATGATGGCAGCCGCCACTTCGACGCCCATGCCTATCGCAGTTCGCAATATGAAGACGTCAAAGAATTCGCGCGCGGCTGCATGCGCTCCTATCTAGTCTTCAAAGAGAAGGCGGCGCAGTTCAACGCCGATGCCGAGATTCAAGCGCTGCTGGCGGAGATCAACGCCGACGACGGCGGTTACGCCTACCTCGCTGACGGCTACAGCCGAGCAGCGGTTGATCGCTTGAAAGCAACCGAATTCGACCGCGTCGGCTTGGGCGCGCGCAATCTACCCTATGAGCGGCTTGATCAGTTGACCTTCGATATTCTCATGGGCGTGCGCTAGTCCCAATCATCAGGATGTTGTAGGGCCGCCCCGGTGGGTCGCTCGTAGAAATATAGTTGCATCGCATTCGGGCGACTTAAAGATCGCCCCTGCACCGAAGGTCATTATTTGGCGCGCAGGTTCCTTGGAAAGGACAAACAATGCCCTACTTGATGGGACTGGATATCAGCACGACCGGCGCCAAAGCGCTGATTATCGACGAGCGAGGCGAAGTCATCGCGGTGGCCAACACGCCCCAGCCGATCAGCCAGCCGAAACCGCTCTGGAGCGAGCAGAACCCAACTGACTGGTGGGACGGCATCTGCGCGAGCATCCGGCGGGCGCTGGCGGAATCGGGCTTGCGCGACGAAGACATCAGCGCCATCGGCTTGACCGGGCAGATGCACGGTCTCGTCCTGCTCGATGAAGCCGGAGAGGTATTGCGACCGTCAATACTTTGGAATGACCAGCGGACGGGGACGCAGTGCGACGCTATGACGGCCCGCATCGGCGCCGACCGGCTGCTGGAGTTGACCGGGAACCCGGCGGTCACCGGCTTCACCGCGCCCAAGATCCTGTGGGTGCGCGATGAGGAACCGCATGTATACGCGCGGGCGAAACAGGTCCTCCTGCCCAAAGACTACATCCGCTACAAGCTGACCGATTCTTACGCAACCGACCTGGCGGGCGCGGCCGGGACATCGCTGCTCAATGTGGCGGAACGGGTTTGGTCGGCCGAAGTGCTGGATGCGCTCGAGATCCCCGCCGAGTGGCTGCCGCCGGTCCATGAAGGCACGCAGGTGACGTCGACGATCAGCGCGACTGGCGCGGCGGCTACCGGCCTGAAGGCTGGCACGCCGGTGGTGGGCGGTGGCGGCGATCAAGCGGCAGGAGCGGTCGGGATGGGCTGCGTCACGCCGGAAACGATCGGCGTCACCGTGGGCACATCGGGGGTCGTCTTCGCGCCGCTGAACAGCTACGCCTACGAAAGCGAAGGTCGCTTGCATGCCTTCTGTCACGCCCTGCCGGATACCTGGCATTTTATGGGTGTGATGCTCAGCGCTGCCGGCAGCCTGCAATGGTACAAAGATAGTTTTGCGCCGGATATCGGCTTTGACAGCTTGCTGGCGGAAGCGGCCGATGCGCCCGCTGGTTGCGAGGGTTTGTTCTTCCTGCCGTATCTGACGGGCGAACGCACGCCCCATCCCGATCCGCTGGCCCGGGGCGCTTTCATCGGCATGACGACCCGGCACGGCCGTGGGCACATGACTCGCGCTGTCCTTGAAGGCGTCGCTTTCGGTTTAAAAGATTCTTTCACTCTGATTGACCAGGCGGGCTTGCCGGACGAGTTCGAAGTGCGCATCAGTGGCGGCGGTGCGAAGAGCCCGGTCTGGCAGCGGATCATCGCCGATGTGCTGGCGGCGCCGCTGGTCAACATCAATACGACCGAAGGCGGGGCTTTTGGCGCGGCGATCCTGGCGTCGGTGGCAGCCGGCGCCTTTGACGATGTGACGAGCGCCTGCCAGGCGATGATTGAGACGGGCGAAGAAGTAGCGGTTGGCGCTGACAGTGAAGTCTATGCCGAGCGCTATGAAGTTTATCGTTCGCTGTACCCGGCACTGAAGGATACCTTCGCGCGGCTGTAGGTGGCTGGCTGGCGCTAGGACTCGCGGTCCGGCAGTGTGCCGGAAAGCGCCAAGCCTTCGAGCAGTCCGGTAACCCGCGACTGTTCGGTTTCGACGGCGCGCAGGCTGCTGTCCAGGCCGTCTACCTTTGATTCGAGCCGTTGGATGTCGTTGCGCAACTGCTGGATGCCTTTGCGCATATCGTCGCGAAAGTTCGTAATATCATTGCGCAGCCAAAGAAACACGCCAAAGATGCTGGCGAGCAAGATAATTGGTTCCGCCAACTCCATCAGCATGCATCCTCTTCGCTGACAAACGCATCACACCACATCTTAGCGTCGCCCAAAACCCCGCCATGAACATCACAAGGCATGCGTCAAGACCAGCACACGGGTCGATTCCGGCAGATCCGCCCGGCTCAGCTCCACTTCCCAATCGGACTGGAAATCGACCTCGGCCTCATCGAAGTGGCTGAGGAAAGCGGTGATCCATTGCATGTTGCGTGGCTTGTAGCGCAGTGTGCGGAAGTGCATCGGGATGACTAGCTTGGGCTGCACGCGGTCGATCACTTGCTTGAGATCGCCCAAGTCAATGGTCGGCACATCGCCCGCAAGGACGAGAAAGACATCCAGGTCGCGGAAGAAGTCGTATTCCTCCGGCGTGAAGGGGTTGCCGACATCGCCCATGTGCCCGATGTGAATGCCATCCATCTCCCAGCGGTACATGGCGCATTTGTCCGGCTCATGCTCCGGGTGGTCGTACATCTCCGATGACTCGATCGCCTTGAAGGTCACGCCCTTGCATTCGATTTCGCCGCCGTCCCGCGCCACGTCCAGCATGTTGATGCGTACTGGATCGCCGCCGATGAGGTCCGAGCGATCGTGGAAACTGTCGTTTAGCGACGACGTGACGACGATATCGGGATGGTCGGGTATAGGCTGGTAGCCGGACGTCTCCGGAGTGTAGGGGTCCGTGATCACCGAGGTGCCGTCGCCCCCGGTGACGATGAATGCTGCGTGTCCGTACCATTTGATTTTCATTGCCTATGCTCCATTAAGCGCTGGAATCACTTCTTCAGTAAACAAGCCAATGACTTCCTCATCAGGCGCGCCGATGATATCAATCATAAAATAATCGCAGCCCTTTTCGATGAAGGCCTTCATCTGCTCGGCGATTTGCTGGGGACTGCCGACAAAGGCGTTATCGGGCGTCCACTTGTTCTCGCGTGAGAGGCCGCGCGCTTCGGCTTCCGCCTCGGTCCGCCCGATGGCGACGCGCCCGAACCAACTGCAGCGCAGCGTCGCCGGATCGCGGCCGATGTCGTCGAGGTGCCGCTTGAGGATAGTCTGTCGCTCTGCGTATCGGTCCAGCGGCGAATCCGGATAATTCCAAATATCAGCGTACTTGGCTGCGTGCTTCATCGTGGTGTAGCCGCCCCCGCCAACTACGATGGGGATCTTCGGCTCCGGTTTCGGCTCGCACCAGGCGTCACTAATGCTGTAATGATTGCCCTGATAGCTGACTTTACCCGGCTCTTCCCACATCTTCTTGAAGATTATCAGCGTCTCTTCCAATTGTTGCACGCGCAGGCGCGGCTCAGGATAAGGATAGCCGTATGAGCGGTATTCGTCCTCCTTCCAGCCAGCGCCGATGCCCATGATGAAACGGCCGCCCGAGAGATTCTGCAGGGTTGCCGCCATCAGCGCCAGCAAGGCCGGATTGCGATAACTCTGCCCCAGGACCATAGGCCCCACTTCGAATTCCGGATAGCGGGCCAGGATAGTGCTCATAACTGTCCAGGCTTCGTACGTAGGCTCGCCATCCCACTGGAAGTGGTCGGTCATCCAAATGCTGCGAAATGCCCCCTCGAGTTGGGGAAGCGTCGCATCCAGATCGGCCAAGAAGCGCCCGTTGTCCCCCGGCGGCGGTCCATGCAATAAGCTGAAGCCGAAATCCACCATACTCTGCCCCCTTCGTGCTAAACGTTGCAGCTATTTTACTGTCTTTTTCGCAAAATCTCCGCCTGTACCTTCGGCGGAGATTCGAGCGAAACGACGAAAGAAGCGTTAACATCCGTTTCAATTTGAATATCTGGAGACGAGAGCGCCATGATGCCGGCAAGACCGAATATCCTCTGGTATTGCACAGACCAGCAGCGTTTTGACACGATCGCCGCCTTGGGCAATGAGCATATCAATACGCCCAATCTCGACCGCTTCGTACGCGAATCCGCGACCTTCACCCACGCCTTTTGCCAATCTCCCATATGCACGCCGAGCCGCGCCAGCTTCCTGACTGGCATGTACCCCAGCGCGGTGGGAGTCAACGGCAACGGTTTCCACACTTTCCCGCGGCACTATGAAGACCGTTTGATCTCCAAGGCGCTGAACGATGCCGGCTACGACTGCGGCCTGATCGGCAAGCTGCACCTGGCCAGCGCCTTCCTGCGGCGGGAAGAACGCGTCAATGACGGCTACGACTATTTTCAGTACAGTCATGATCATAAAGGCGGCAATGAACGCGGCAATGAATATGTGGAGTGGATCAAAGGGCAGGGCATCGATCACAACACGGTTTTGCAGCCTCGCGGCATCGCGTCGCTGGACGATTATCGCAACTCGCACCGGCATCCCGGCTTCGGCGGAATCAGCGAGCCGACGCCGGAGAAAGACAACGTGCCGCCGCATCTGCATCAGACGCATTGGTGCACCGAGAAAGCGATTGAGTTCATCGGGCGCAACCGCGAGCCGGACAAACCCTGGCTGCTCAGCATCAACCCCTTCGACCCGCATCCACCATTTGACGCGCCCTACGAATACTATCGGCGCTACGATCCGGAAACGCTGCCCGGCGCCCGCTACCAAGCCGGTGACCTGGAACAGCAAAATCGCTTGACGGCCGCCGGCATTGACTTTCAGAACGTGGCGCGGCATCCGGATGCTATGGAGCACAGAAAGCTCCAGGCGTCGTATTACGCGATGATCGAATTCCTCGACGACGAGTTCGGCCGCCTGCTCAATTACCTCGACCGGACCGGACTGCGCGAGAATACCATTATCATCTTCATGAGCGACCATGGCGAGATGCTCGGCGATCATGGCTTGCTTCTCAAAGGCTGCCGCTTCTATGAGGGTTTGGTTCGCGTTCCCTTGATGATCTCCTGGCCCGGTAAGATAAAGCCGCAGATTTCGGATGAGTTAATTGAACTGGTTGACATCGTGCCTACGCTTTATGAACTGCTCGGCATGGACGTGCCGCCTTGGGTGCAGGGGCGTTCGGCAGCTTCCATGATAACCGGTGAGGAGCAATCCGCGCCTCATCGAGAATTTGTCCGGACTGAGCATTACGCCGCGACCAACTTGGCCGATGAGACCCACGCCACCATGTACCGCGATCGCCGCTGGAAACTGGTTGTTTACCACCGTAAGGACATCTGCGAACTGTACGATCTGGAAGCCGACCCCTGGGAGCATAACGACCTCTCCGCTGATCCCGCTTATGCCGATGTGAAATGGGATCTGCTGCGCCGCAGTTATGACGCCGCCGTCTACGCGCATCCGACGCAGACCGATCGCTACGGTCCCTTCTGATTAAGAGATGTGGCGCTGGCGAGGCGCCTACGCTACATTCTGTATAGCCCATTAACAGTGAAAGGAAGTTCCAAGATGACTATTCCGACCCTTCCAGGCATCAACGCGAGAACGGTTACGACAGCGCGGCTCACGACGCGCGTCCTCTGCGCCGGCGACGAAAGCGGGACATCAGTCATCTTCATACATGGCAATTTGACCTCCGCGACCTTCTGGGAAGAGACCATGCTGGCAATGCCGGCGAGCTTCCATAGCATCGCCCTCGACCAACGCGGCTTTGGCGAATCCGATCCCGAGGCGGTTGTCGATGGCAACCGCGGCTTGTCCGATATGTCTGATGATGTGCTCGCCCTGCTGGATACTTTGGGTATCGACAGGGCGCATGTGGTCGGCCATTCCATGGGCGGCGGCGTGCTCTGGAATCTGCTCGCTGATGCGCCCGATCGCCTGCTAAGCGCCAGCTGTATTGCGCCGGTTTCGCCCTTCGGCTTCGGCGGCACAAAGGACGCGGAAGGGACTCTTTGCGCGCCGGACGCAGCCGGATCGGGTGGGGGAGTCGCCAACCCGCAGTACACGCAGATGCTCAAAGACGGCGAGCGCGGCGATGGCGAGATGACACCGCGCCATGTGATGAACAATTTCTATTGGAAGCCGCCCTATATTTCGGAGCGCGAAGAAGACTTGCTGACATCGGTATTGCAGACGCATACCGGCGAGCGCGATTATCCGGGAGATTCAACCACTTCGGAGAATTGGCCCGGCGTCGCGCCCGGGCGCTGGGGCGTGCTCAATGGCATGGCGCCGAACAATCAGCCTGATATTAGTCGTCTCTACGCCATCGATTCCAAGCCGCCTGTGCTATGGCTGCGCGGCGACAGCGACCAGGTCATCGCCGATATGTCCATGTTCGACCTGGCTACGTTTGGCAAACTTGGCGTAATCCCGGGCTGGCCAGGCGATGAAGTCTGCCCGCCACAGCCCATGATCGCGCAGATCAAGCACGTGCTGGACAATTTCGCTGCGGTCGGCGGTCAGGTGCAGGAGGTTGTGATCGAGGATTGCGGTCACACGCCCTTCATCGAAAAGGCGGACCAGTTCAATCGGGCTTTGCACAGTTTTCTCGCTCGAACCTGAACAAATAAGCCGAATCTATTGTACGGGCGGGCACGCTCTTCGCCGGCTACGTCATCTCGTCGATCCCGTTGCTCTGCGTTTTCGCTGTGGCGATGCGCCAGTTCATCAGCGGCTTGACCAGCGGTTCGATCAAGGCTTAGCTGCGCCGCAGTTTCTTCGCAGCGGCTCCCGCCTTTGCGATACAATCTGTTGATAGCCCTTTGCGGATGCGAACAAGAGGAGGACAAGCGATGGTTGATTCGCCGGAGAAACAGCACGATGTGAGCCGTATCGTCGCCGAGATCCGAGAGTGCGGCTATTGCATTGTCCCGTCCGTGATCTCGCCGGAAAAGGCGGACGAGGCCCGCGCCGTTCTGGAGCGGCTGCTGAAAGACGAGCTGACTGACGAGATTCGCGCCGCCAAAACGCAGCGCGTCGGCGGTATCGCCTACAAACACTCGATATTCGCCGAGCTGCTGGAGATTCCGCTGATTGTAAAGATCTGGCAAAATTTCCTGGATGACGACGATATCGTTTGCTCAACCTGGTCGGCGAATACATCCTATCCGGGCTACGACAGTTTCCATTGGCATGCCGATTATCCCTACTGGTGGATCAACCAGCCCTGGCCGCTGGACAAGGTCTGCGGGCAAACTATCTTGATGCTGGACGATTTCAGCGAAGAGAACGGCGGCACCGGCTTTGTGCCCAACAGCCACATGAAGGGTCACATGCCGCCGGCTGAGTGGAAAACCCAGTGGCCCGAAGAGGCGGAGATACTGACCGGTGTGCGCGGGAGCGCGCTCGTATGTCACGGCGCGCTATGGCATTCAGCTAGGCCCAACCGGTCCGACAAAGCCCGCAGCGCTCTGCTGGGCATGTACACGCGCCCCTTCTTCCTGCAGATGGAAGACATGCTTGCCCAGCTTGACCGGGTGGAGAACCCGTCAGACATGCTGCGCCAATTGATGGGCGCCAAGCGCTATCAGCCATCCATCATCGGTGCTTGAGGCTAACAGAGCGCTATTCCGCGCTGAAAAACTCAATACGCGAACATTCGGTCTCCCACCAATAGTACATCTGTGCTATACTGATCTCAACACCCACTGCTTAACAACCAAATCAACCGCTTTTTGCACAAAATCTATATACTCTGTGCAAATGCAAATCGCGCTCTCAATCCGCCCCAATCCCCCGTCATCACTGCCCTCCCGCTTTGCACAAAGCCCGAATCCCATTGCGCAATCTGTGCAAATCTGTGCAAATCGCTCTTTGATGCCCTCAATAATCTCGGCGAACTCGGCAACCGACAAAGTTTGGAATAGCTTGCTCTATTGGTTACAATCGCCCTTGCATTGTCCGAGTTGGTGATCACCGAGCGACACGTTTGGTACGGATGATTGTTCTACTAATTTGAAGGAGATCGCAATGACCAAGCTAAGAGTTTTGCTGATTCTGTGTGCCGGGCTTTTGCTTTTCAGTGCCGTTGCGCCCGTTGCGGCGCAGGAGCTGGAGCTATGGGCTTTCGTCAATACGCACGCCCGCTGGTTCCGCGAACAGGCGGAACGCTACACCGAAGAGGTCAATCCGGACTTCTCGCTCAACGTTATTGAGATCGCTTACGGCGATTTACACGACAGGCTGCTGATTTCGATTCAGTCGGGCGGCGTCGGCGCGCCCGATATCGCCGATGTTGAGCAGGGGCGCTTCGGCAGCTTCTTGCGCGGCGGCGGCGACCCGGGATTCGTCGAATTGAATGCCCTGCTGGATGAAGGCGGGCACACCGAGAATCTGGTCGCGGCGCGGCAAGCGCTTTACACCTCAATGGGCTCAGTCTATGGCATTGAGCATGCCTTGACGCCGGTGGTGCTCTATTACCGCGCCGATGTCTGGGAGGGCGCCGGCTTCGACCCGCAGGAATTCGTCACCTGGGACGACTTTGTGGAGGCGGGCCGCGCGATCGTGGCCGAGAACCCCGATGTCATTCCGCTGCATATCCACGGCGGCTTGCACGAGTTGCTGCTGCGTCAGCAGGGCCACGATTATTTCAACGAAGCGGGCGAAGTCACGATTGATTCCGAAGAATCGATCGCGCTGATGGATTGGCTGCTCGCGCTGAAAGATGAAGGCGTCGCTGGCGATCCGCCTGCGGGTGACGCGCTCTGGGCCGCTTTCAAAGACGGCACGCTGATCTCCATGGTCGGCGCCGATTGGTATGGCGGCTTCTTCAAAGACAATGCGCCTGAACTGTCGGGCAAATGGAAGGCGGCGCCGCTGCCTGCTTTTGAAGAAGGCGGACGCCGAACCAGCGTCTGGGGCGGCACTGGCGCCATGGTGGTCAAGACCAGCGAACATGTCGAAGAAGCGTTGAGCTTCCTCGAATTCTCCATGCTGTCGATTGAGGGCAATGTCCGCCGTTTCGAGCTGACCACGCTTTGGCCTCCTTACATTCCAGCGATGGCAAGCGAGCGTCTACACGCCGCTGACGAGTACTTCTCCGGTCAGGACCTGGGCGCGCTCTTTTCCGACGTAGGGCCTGAGGCGCCGCCGCAATGGCAGAGCCCCTTCCGCTCGCAGTTGAACAGCCTGCGTTCAGCTGCCTGGCAGGACGTTGTCGACGGCGTTCGCAGCCCGGAAGAGGTCTTCACCGAAATCGCTGATACCATCCGCGACGAGATGGAATTCGAGAGCTAGTTCCAATCACCAAAGTGGTGGCGGCCTTCAGATCGCCACCGCTTTCCTTTTACTCCTGAGGAACCGCGATGTTTGGACGCGGCCGTAAAATCGCGCCCTATCTCTTCATCAGCCCCTTTTTCATCGGCTACACCATCTTCTTTCTGTACCCCGTCATTCAGTCGCTGCAACTGAGCTTCTACCGACAGGTCGGTTTGAACAAAGCGCCCCGCTTCATCGGCGCCGACAACTACGTCCGCCTGGTCACCAAAGACGATCTATTCATCAAGGCGCTCACCAATACCACCTATTACGCCTTGGGCAGCATTTTGATCATCGTGCCGCTGGCTTTGCTGCTGGCGCTGATTCTGCATAGCCCCCGGCTGCGCTTCCGCGAATTCTTCCGCTTTCTCTACTTCACGCCCAATATCACCGCCGGCGTGGTCGTCGGCATCATCTTCGGCCTCGTCTTTGAAGAGCAGTATGGCTTGATCAACAACTTGCTGCTGGCGCCGCTGGGCATCGACAATGTGCGCTGGCTGCGCGAGTCGCGCTGGATCATGCCGGCCGTTATCCTGCTCGGCGCCTGGAAGTGGACCGGCATCAACGCGATCTACTTCATGGTCGGCTTGCAGAATATCCCGCCCGAACTGAAAGAAGCGGCCCGCGTCGATGGCGCCACCCGCTGGCAAGTCTTCTGGCATGTCACCCTGCCGCTGCTTCGCCCCATCCTCGCCTTCGTCCTGACCATCGCCATCATCGGCTCCTACAATCTATTCGCCGAACCGGCAATCCTGGTGGGTTTGGAGGGCGGTCCCAACAACGCTGGCATGACCATGACCATGTACCTCTACACGCGCGGCTTCCGCGAACTCAAAATGGGCTACGCCTCAGCCATCGGTTATTCGCTCGCCGTCATCATTCTGATACTGAGCGTGATTCAGCTCGTCCTGATTCGCGCCTTCCGCGAGGATTGACAGGCATGAGACTCGCCATAGCGCGCCCCTCGGATTCCGCCGAGCGCAAATCGCTCGCCACGAAGCTGCTGGAAGCGACGATCGTTTATGCGATATTATTCTTCTTCGCGCTTCTGGTCGGCATCCCCTTCCTCTATATGATCACCGGTTCGTTCAAAACCAATGGCCAGCTCTTCTCCTGGCCCGTCAATTTGCTCGCGCCAGAGCCGACCCTGAACAATTACGAGCGCCTCCTCAGCGGTGAGGAAATCCCCTACCTGCGGCAAATGGTCAACAGCGTCATCATCGCCGTCAGCCAGAGCGCCTTAACCCTGCTCTTCGCCTCGATGGTCGGCTGGGGCTTCGCCAAATACGAATTTCGCGGCAAAACCTTCTTGACCATCTTCCTGCTATTCACCTTCGCCATTCCTTTCCAGGTGACGCTGGTGCCGCTCTTTCAGATGATCGTGCGCCTGGGTTTGCTGGATAGCTTCCTCGGCGTCATCCTGCCCAGCTCGGTAAGCGCTTTCGCAGCCTTCTTCATGCGGCAGGCGATGGTGTCGATCCCGCAAGAATTGCTCGATGCCGGGCGCATCGACGGTGCCAGTGAATGGGGGCTCTTCTGGCGCATCGGCATTCCGCTCTCGCGCGGCGCGCTGTCGATCCTCTGCGTACTCGTATTCCTGGCGGCTTGGAACGATTACCTCTGGCCCCTGATCGTCTTGCGCACGCCGGAGAATTTCACCTATCCGATCGGCCTGGCGACGCTGGATGGCTTGTACAAGGTCGAATACG
>JAPOYU010000001.1 GCA_026706395.1 Chloroflexota bacterium | reverse complement strand
CCTGGCTGCCGGCCATCATGTGGCGGCTGGACAAGAACTGGAAGGCGCTGCGCTCGACCACGCCCTGGTTGACGCGCCGGCCCAGCGAGATCATCCAGGATCACATCATGCTGACCACGCAGCCAATCGAAGAGCCCGACGACATCAACCACTTCCGGCAAGTGCTGGAGATGTTCGACGCCGAGAAGATGCTGATGTTCTCCAGCGATTATCCGCACTGGGACGGCGACACGCCGGACTTTGCGCTGCGGCAGCTGCCGTCCGAAATGCGCGATGCCGTGATGTATCGCAACGCGCTGGAAGTGTTTAAGATCAAGGTGCCGCAGCATGCCGTCTAAGGCGGAGGTATTCGTCGCCGCGCTAGACGATCTACCAACGGGCGAACGGCGCATCATCACTGCCGATGGTAAATCTATCGGCGTGTTCAACACGGGTTCGCAAATTGTCGCGGTGCAGAATATCTGCCCTCATGCTTTTGCGCCGGTCTGCCTGGGCAAACTCAGCGGGACGACCCTGCCTAGCAAGCCGGGCGAATTCATCTGGGGGCGGGAAAACGAGATTCTGCGCTGCCCCTGGCACGGCTGGGAATTTGATTTGCACACGGGTCAATGTCTAACCGACCGCAGCAAGCTCAGGCGATTCCCCGTCATCATTCGCGATGAGGCAATTTACGTCGAAGTCTAGTTATTCACCTGGAAAAACTCGACCACCTCGCCGCCCGGTCCCTTGAAGAAGGCCAGCGACACATTCAATGGTCCCAGGTCGACGGTTTTCAGCTCGACTGTGATTTCCATGCCGGCCGCGCGAACGCGCTCAAGAGCGGATTCGATATCGCTGGTCGTCAGCGCGAAGTGAAAGACGACATTGCCCTCGGCATCGCCGCTGGGCTTTGAGCCGGGCAGCGGCTCAAAAAGCTCGAGGTGGCTGCCGTCGCCGATATCGAGCAGGGCGATTCGGCGGCCGCCGGCGCTGAATTCAACCGTTTTGTTCATGCCCATCACATCGGTATAGAAGGCGACAGAAGCCTCGTAATCTTGCGTCTGCACGGCGATATGATGGCAGCCGAGTCCGGCTATGGTCTGATTAGTTGTTCCGGTAGGCATGTTGCTCTCCTTAGCTTTCCCACCCTTGCGCACGGGATTATAACGCCCTTTCCGCCTGAGCCAATCTGGAACAAGGGGATCGGCTATCGCTCGCTTGACAGTACGATACCGTTCGGCTATATTTGCGCGGCTGTTTCGCTAGATCTGCTGGAAGTTGAAGAACTCCGCACTCTTCAAGATTGATCTTCGCTGCCTGATAAAACTTTCCGTATTCATTTCTAGTTGCAAACATCAATCACATCTGTCTGTTCTAAAGCATTAGGAGACAACATAATGCGCAAACTTCTGGCTGTATTGCTTATCCTTTCTGTGCTGCTTGCCGCAGTGCCGGCCCTGTCGCAAGATATGGTCGAATTGCGGATCCGCTGGTATGACGATGGCAACGAAGGCGAGGTCCTTCGCGACTTGCTCAATCGTTTCGAAGCGGACAACCCCGATATCAGCGTCGAAATAGACACAGTGCCCTACCGCGCGATACTGGAGAATCTGCCGCTTGACCTGGCGGCCGGCGAAGGTCCCGATATGGCGCGCGTCACCGATCTCGGCGGCCTGGCCGAATACTACCTGGATATGACGCCCTACCTGAGCGATCCCGGCTACTGGGAAGAGAATTTCGGCCCCTTCCTCAACTGGAAGCGCCTGCCCGGCGACGACTCCAGCATCCCTGGCTTCATGACCCAATTGACGATCACCGGTCCCTTCATCAACCGCACGCTCTTTGAGCAAGCGGGCGTAGAGGTGCCGAGCGATATGTCCGATTCGGTCAGCTGGGACGAATGGGCGGAAGCCTCGCGCGCGGTCGCTGAAGCGCTTGACATCCCCTACCCCATGGCGATGGACCGCAGCGGTCACCGTTTCGCCGGTCCCGCGATCAGTTCGGGCGCGATGTACTTTGACGACATGGGCCACCCGACGGTAATGGACGAGGGCTTCCGCGACATGGCGGAGCGCTTCGTCAATTGGCACCTGGATGGCACGATGCACCCTGAAATGTGGCCGCTGAGCGAAGGTTATGCCGGCGCCAACGAAGAGTTCGCCAACGCCGAGTTGGTCTTCTATATGTCCGGAAGCTGGCAGGTTGGCCAATTCAGCGAGCAAATCGGCGACGCCTTCGACTGGCAAACCGTGCCGAACCCCTGCGGACCCGGTGGCTGCACCGGCATGCCCGGCGGGGCGGCGCTGGTTGGCATCGGCGCGACCGAGCACCCGGAAGCGGTAGCCCGCGTGATGGAATATCTGGCCAGCCAGGAAGTCCTGGGCGAATTCGCCGCGCGCACGCTCTTCATTCCGGCGCACGCAGGGCTGTCGGCTTCGGGCGTGGACTTCGACACGGATTTGCAATTGGCGAAGGACTCGCTGGGCGTATTCGTCGGTCAAGTCGGCACGCTTGAGCAGACCGCCTTCGACCTGCAGGCATACGCCTTCAATCGCGCTGTCTTTGACGCCACCCGCGACCGCCTGACCCAGGCGATGGTCGGTGAGCTGACCGTCGATGAAGCCATCGAGCGCATCCAGGACGATGTCGATACCGCCTTGGCTGAGCAGGGTTAAATGCCCCCATCCCCCCAACCCCTTCCCCCACTCGGAGGGAAGGGGAGCTTTTTGAGCGGATTATGTAAGTTTAAGCCCTTCCCTCTTGGGGAGGGTTTGGGATGGGGAGGCGAAATCCTTGCGTCTTTTGACCACCCTTGATCCTTTAACGCGTCCGCTGTTGCTGCTTCCGGTGACAGTGATTGACGGCCTCTTGAAGCCTATCCAGCGACGCGTCGGCATCGACAAGATGGGTTATGTTTTCGTCCTGCCGAACTTATTGATTTTTGGCATCTTTGTTCTTTTCCCGATGCTGCTCAACTTCTATTACGCGATGACGGGCGGCACCAAACTTTTTCCCGCGGATCGTCCTTTCGTCGGTCTGGAGAATTTCGCCACGCTGTTCGACTGCGAGAACTTCACCCAGCCCAACAGTTGCCAGGAAGATCTGTTCTGGCGCGGCATCTTCAATACGATTCAATTTGTCCTCTTTCAAGTCAGCGGCATCGTACTCTTCTCACTGATTACAGCGCTGGTGCTGAATCGGCAAATTATCGCGCGCGGTTTCTTCCGCAGCGTGTTCTTTTATCCGGTGCTGCTCTCCCCGGTGGTGGTTGCGCTGATCTGGAAGTGGGTCTTGCAGCATGAAGGCGTTCTGAACGGGATACTCGAGATCCTGGGCGGCCAGAGCAAACGCTGGTTGCTAGATCCCAACTGGGCGATGTTCTGGGTGGTCTTCGTCAGCGTCTGGGCGCTGATGGGCTTCTATACGCTGATCTTGCTTGCGGGACTGCAATCGATCCCGCCAGAACTCTACGAAGCCAGTTCAATTGACGGCGCTAACACCTGGCAAGACTTTCGCTTCGTCACCATGCCTTTACTCATGCCGACGATGTTTGTCGTATTGGTGCTGTCCTTGATTCGCGCCGTGCAGATGTTTGACCAGATATTTGTGCTCACCGGTGGCGGTCCGGGGACGCGAACGCAACTGATGGTGCAGTACATTTACACCACCGGCTTCTCCAACCAGATTCAGCTATTCGGTTTGTCAGCGGCGGCATCGATGGTGCTTGGCGTATCGCTGCTGCTATTGACGCTGCTGCAATTGCGGCTCGGCAATCAGTCGAGCCTGGCCTAGGGCGAAGGTCATGCAGGCGGACAGAATCGGCATCGGTCAATTCCTTTCCCTTCGCAGCGGGCGCGCCCGCTTAAATACCGCCGACGCCCTGACTTACCTGTACTTGACCGTCGGCACGATATTGATGTTCGGTCCGGTGCTTTGGCTGGTCGCCTCCTCTTTCAAAACGCAAGCGGGCTTGGTCAAATATCCGCCGCCGCTACTGCCCTATCAACAGGTGCAGGTCGAGGTCGAAGGCTATGATAAGCCGCTGCCGCTCTTCTCCGTGACGATGGAAGACGGCAGCGCGCGTGAGTTGGCGCAGGTGCGGCGCGTCGGCATCGAAGCGCAAATGGTCGATCCGGCCGACCCTGAGGCAGAGCGAATCAAAGTCAACATCCGTCAGCGGGAGCCGGTCGAAGAGGTCAAGCTGGCATGGGAAAACTACCTCGATCCCCTTATCGAACTGGAAAACTTCGACTTCTTCACCTATCTCAAGAACAGCGTTCTCGTGACTTCAGTGGCGACGGCGATCACGCTCATAATCAATAGCATGGCGGCCTTCGCGCTGAGCAAGTACCGCTTTAAGGGGCGCGACGCGATATTTGTGCTATTCATTTCGACCTTGATGATTCCGATCACTGTGATCCTGGTACCGGTCTTCTTGGTTATCACGAGCATCGGCTGGAAGAATAACCTCTGGGGCGTGATCATCCCCGGCGCGGCCACACCAACCGGCATCTTCCTGTTGCGTCAATACATGCTGACAATTCCCGATGAACTGCTGGATGCGGCGCGGATTGACGGCGCCAGCGAGTGGCATATCTACTGGCGTATTATTTTGCCACTGGCGCGCCCGGCGCTGGCTGTGTTGGCGATCTTCTCCGTCATGTGGCGCTGGAACGATTTCCTCTGGCCCCTGATCGTGCTCAGCCAAAACGACTACTTCACGCTGCAAGTGGGCTTGAACGCCTTCCAGGGCGAATTGCAGATTCAATGGCATTATGTGCTGGCGATGACCGTGGTGACGCTCTTGCCGATCACACTGGTATTCGCCTTCCTGCAGCGCTTCATCACGACCGGCATCGCCACGACCGGGATGAAGTGATGCGCGGACAACGCGCCGTCGTCACAACCGCCGGCCAGGTCGAGCTCGAATCTTTCGATCCGCCACAGCCGCAGCCTGGGCAGGTCCTGCTGCGCGCTCTGACCAGTCTGATCAGCCCGGGCACAGAACGCGCCTTTTTCTTGGGGCTCGACAATACCAACGCGAATTACCCACTCTATCCCGGTTACAGCTTCGTCGGCGAGGTCGAGGCATGCGGCGCGGGGGTCACAAAACTGCGAGTTGGCGACCGCGTAGTCTGCCCGGCAAGACATGCCTCGCAGGCCCTCGTCGATGCGGATATCTGCTTGAAAGCTCCGGCCAGCTTGCCGGGAGACGAGGCGGCGTTTTTCAATCTGCTGGCGATCGCGATGCAAGGCCTGCGCAAGGCGCGTATCGAACTGGGCGAGCCGGTGGCGATTCTGGGAGCGGGACT
>JAPOYU010000127.1 GCA_026706395.1 Chloroflexota bacterium | reverse complement strand
GGATTCGCCGAAGTCGCGGCGGCTGAGGATGATGGCCTGGGTGCGGAATTGGCGTTGAGGCTTGGGCATCGGCGGCTCAATTGGTTGCTCGCGTTGATTATACCCCCATGCCTCCGGCCTTGGTTGGATCGGGCGCGGCGTTTTGTGGCGGGCGGAAAGAGCTTGTGATTGCCGCAGTCGCATCAAGCGGCTATAGTCTGTGTAAATTCAAGCTCGACGGAATGAGATCCAGAACATGACTGACAAGCCAGAGAACGATAAGCCAGCCGGCGATGATATCAAAGAAGAAGAGCCGATCGTTACGACGCACGAGATCGAGTTCGGCGACGCTGCGCTCAGCTACAGCGCGATGGTGGGCAAGATGCCGCTTAAAGACGAGAAGGGCGTGATCGTCGCGCAGATCTTCTATACCGCTTATACGGTCGACGGGGATGACAGCGCATCTCGCCCGCTGATTTTCGTCTTCAATGGCGGGCCGGGCTCAGCCTCGATCTGGCTGCATATGGGGGCGCTGGGACCGAAACGGGTCGATATGGGCTCCGAGGGCTTCATGCCGCCGCCGCCGTATCGGCTGATCGATAACGTCCACACCTGGCTTGATCTGGGCGATCTGGTGTTTATCGATCCGGTCGGGACGGGCTATTCCCGCGCGACCGATCCCGCCGATAACGAGAAGTATTGGGGGCTGGAAGAAGATCTGGAAGCGGTCGGCGAGTTCATCCGGCTGTATCTGTCGCGCAATCAGCGCTGGACCTCGCCCTTGTATCTGGCCGGCGAAAGCTACGGCACGACGCGCGCCGCCGGCTTGGCGGGACATCTGATCGACCGTGGCATCGCCTTCAACGGCGTCGTCTTGATCTCGACTGTGATGAACTTCCAGACCCTGCGCTTCACCAAAGCCAACGACTTGCCCTATACGCTGTACCTGCCCAGCTTCTGCGCGACAGCGTACTATCATGGGAAGCTGGACGATGATTTGCAAAGACGAGAGTTGCGCGAGCTGCTGGGTGAGGCGGCCGATTGGGCGGAAGCGGATTACACGGTGGCCTTGGCGAAAGGGGACCGCATTAGCGAAGGAGAGCGCTCGGCGGTTGCGGAGCGGCTTTCGCGTTACACTGGATTATCGCAGCGCTTCATCCTGGGCGCGGACTTGCGCATCAATATCATGAGCTTCTGCAAGGAGCTGCTGCGCGATGACAAGCGGGCGGTCGGGCGGCTGGATTCCCGCTTTATCGGCATTATGGCTTCAGCCGAGGGCAGTACATTCGATTTCGACCCGTCGATGAACGCCATCGTGCCGCCTTATACGGCCGTCTACAATCAGTACATCCGCGAGCAATTGGGTTACGAGACGGACCTGAATTACGAGATTTTGAGCTTCAAGGTCAACGAGAACTGGAAGTATCAAGGCGGGCAGTTTCCTGATACGAGCGAAGGTTTGCGCGCCGCCTTCGCCAAGAATCCCTTTATGCGGGTGCTGGTGGCGCAGGGCTATTATGACCTGGCGACGCCCTTCCAAGCCGCCTACTACTCGCTGGCGCACATGGGCTTGGACGCCAGCCTGCGCGACAACGTGAGCATAGAGGAATACGAAGCCGGGCACATGATGTATTTGCATGAGCCGTCGCTGGCGAAACTGAAAGCCGATGCGGCCGTCTTTCTGGGGGCGGATCCAATCAGTTGACGGTGGAATAGTAGCGCATGATATCCATCCAGAGGACAAGCCCGCGCCACTGTCCGAATCCTTCATAATGTGCTGCGATGGCTATGGCGTCAGCTTTTACGCCGCTGTTGTGGCTGGCGGCGAACATGGCGTGGCAGGCGGTATCGATGGCGATGCGGTCGAAATGGCCGACCATGCGCGCCACCGTTCCGGCGGCATAATCCCCGAAGCCCTTCAAGGCTTTAACCGCTTTGAACAGGCGGTCGCTATCGAGGTTGCGCCAAGCATCGAGATCGAGGGCGCCGCCGGCGATTTGTCGCGCCAGTTCATGCAAATATGCGTTTCGATAGCCGGCGCGGACGGCTTCCGCCATCTCCTCGAAGTCCATGTCAGCGATGCGCTGCGGACTGGGAAAGGCCTGGCAGCCTTCGACTGTCGGGTGCGGAGCGCCGAGTTGGCAGAGGTTCCGGCACATATTGACCGTCTGCGACCAGTTGCAATTGGTGGTCAGCAGGACTTTCGCCAGGTCTTCCCACAGGCTGGGGCTGATGAGGATACGGCCCTGGCGTTCCCGTTCCAGCCAGGCGTAGCCGTCGAAGGCGCGCATGCAGGTGTAAAAGGCGCTCAGATCCCAGCCGGTATTGAGCATGCGCTCGACAGCGGCGCTGACTTCGGATTTCAATTCGGGCGTGATTACCGGGCGATCGGGTAATTGGACGCGGACTCCGTTTTCGGCGGCGCGCATCCAGAGGCGCTGGACATCGCCGTCCGCCGATTGATAGACGTATTGCAGGGTTTCGACCTCCGCATCCCAATTGAAAGGCGCCAACATGCGCCAGCCGTGGCTGAGGACGGTTTGCCGGAAGTCGAATTGCGGCGCGGTCGGAATGAAGATGTTTGCGTCATTCACGACGGCATCTTGTCCAGGACCTCTTGGATCTGCCCCAGGTGGTTGAGACCGTGTTGGGAATAGACGCGGGCCATATCTTCCAGGCTGTGGTCGGGCCGATCCGGGCTGGAGCCGCGGCCGATCTTCCCCCATTCCTCTTCGGTCAGGTTCTCCAGCAGGATGGCCCAGCGCGCGTGCAAGCCTTCGAGGATCTTCAGCGAGTGCTCGATATCGGCGTCTTTGGCGTCGGGATATTCGGCGATGGCGTCTACGTCATAGGCGGTGAATTGGAAGCTGGGGCTGGTCAAGATGAGTTTGAAGCGGCGGATGCAGACCATGTGCGTATCGGCGAGGTGGTGGATGTTTTGAGCGATGGTCCATTCCGGCGCGTTGTAGGCGGTGGTCAGCTGCTCAACCGAAAGCCCCTGGACTTTTTCTCGCAGTTGGGCGGGCAGTTGGCGGAAGGCGTTAATGTAATCAGCGCGGGTTTCCATTGTGATTGGCTCCTTATCTAAATGCTCGTATTCCGCAATTCTAGCGACATATTGAGACGTTTCCCACTCGAGTGATGCCGGCCGGTACGCATTTGCGCGTGATTGCAGGATTTTGGCTTATGGGTTACAAACATTGCGATCGATTCGGGCGGGACGGAAGTTGAGCAGCGACCATGATGACCCGGGACATTGTCGGCATCGGCGTGTGCACGATTGATCACATCGTGACTGTGTCGCGTCTGCCGCATCGCAACGAAAACATGCGCGCCCTGAACTATACGCGACAGCCGGGCGGATTGGCGTCATGCGCGTTGGTGGCTGCCGCTCGGCTGGGCGCCAGGACGAAGATCATCGCGCGCATCGGCGATGACGACAACGGCGACACGATCCGGGACGACCTGCAGGGTGAAGGCGTGGATGTATCGCTGCTGTTGGTTGAGGCGGGCAGCGAATCCCATGTATCGGTTATTCTGGTTGACGAGCCGACGGGAGAGCGCAGCATCATCACACGGCCGCCGACGGGCTCGGCGATCAGCCCGGCCGAGATCAGCCGGGAGGACATCATTGGCGCGCGCGTACTATTTGTGGACACGGTGAATGAAATTACGCTGCAAGCGGCGCAATGGGCGCGTGAGGCGGGCATGCGGATCGTGCTTGATCCCGCTAGTCCGTATGCGGCGATTAAGCCTTTGCTGGAGCTGGTCGATGTTCCGATCGTGCCAGAAGCCTGGGCGGCGGCCTTGATGCCGGGTGCGCCGCCAGCGGCCGTCGCCAAACGACTGTTTGATGAAGGCGCTTTGATCGCGATCGTGACCTTGGGCGAGCGCGGTTCGGTGGTTTGCTGGGACGGGGGGATCGCGGAGATACCGGCATTTGCGGTGGAAGTGGCGGATACGACGGGCGCCGGCGATGCCTATCATGGGGCGTTTATGTACGCCTTATTGCAGAACTGGGATGTGCCGCGCATGGCAAGGTTCGCTTCCGCCGTCGGCTCGATGAACTGCCGCGCCATCGGGGGACGCAGCGCTTTGCCAACGCGCAAAGAGGTAGAAACGTTTCTAGCGGCTAACTCTGTGTGAATGATATGACGACGGTTATGTACACTTTATGACACTCAAGGTATTAATGTCTTGTTATTATGTGGTATAGACTGGGCAAGTTTAGACTTTTCGCCTTTGCAAGCGGGAAAAAGTGTTATACTACTAGCCGAGCATTGACTTAAAGGAGCAGTTGAAATGAACAAAGCAGAATTGATTGGTTCGATCGCTGACAAGTCTGGGTTGAGCAAGGCAGATGCCGGCAAGGCGCTGGACGCCTTCGTGTCGTCTGTTAGTGACGCGCTCGCGGGTGGCGACCGGATTTCGCTGGTCGGTTTCGGCTCTTGGTCGGTCGATAGTCGCAGCGCTCGTACGGGCCGTAATCCGCGCACGGGCGAAGAGATACAGATTGCAGCGAAAAAAGTCGTCAAATTCAAGCCGGGCGCAGGCTTATCCGACGCGGTTAATTAGCGCGTTAATAATGTCGCGGGTATGCAGCGCTATTGAAGCCCGCCGACGCCATAACAAGTAAATATCCGCCTGCCGAAGACATTTCGGTGGGCTTTTCTTTTCCTGTTTGACGGGGTTTGATTTGGGTGAAGCAAGCCTCTTTTGCGCGCTTTGGGAAACTAGCCGGCTAACTTGGGGACGGACGTAAGCACATCGGCGATCAAATCGTCGGTGCTTAGCCCTTCGGCCTGGCCCTCGAAATTCAGCAGAATTCGATGGCGCAGCGCTGCCGGCGCTACCCTCGCCACGTCTTCAAATGAGACGTTGCTGCGCCCTTCGAGCAGGGCGTTGATTTTCGCGCCGATGATCAGCGCCTGGGCGCCTCGCGGACTGGCGCCATAGCGGGCGTACTGGCGCAACATTGGTGTAGCGCCCTCACTATCAGGATGGGTGGCGACGACGATGTGGGCGACATATTCGCTGACGTGGCTGGGTATGGGCGTGCTCAGGGCGAGCGAACCCATGCCGATGACTTGTGCGCCATCGGCGACGTTCTGCGCGCGCGGCTGGTCGACGCCGGTTGTGCGGTCGAGGATCGTCACCAGGTCTTCGACATTTGGGAAGGCGACGTTCACTTTGAAGAGGAAGCGATCGAGCTGGGCCTCGGGCAGCGGGTAGGTGCCCTCCATCTCGAGCGGATTCTGGGTCGCCAGGACGAAGAAAGGCGATTCCAGCGGGTAGCCGCGCCCGGCCACGGTGACGGTCTTTTCCTGCATCGCCTCAAGCATGGCGGATTGCGTCTTGGGCGTGGCGCGATTGATCTCGTCCGCCAGGATGAGATTGGCGAAGATTGGCCCGGCTTGAAAGCGAAACTGGCGGCGGCCGTCTTCGGTCTCTTCCAGGATGTCGGTGCCGACGATATCGGCGGGCATCAAGTCCGGCGTGAATTGGATGCGCGAGAACTTCAGGTCCAGCACATCGCCCAGGGTGCGGATCAGCATCGTCTTGCCGAGGCCGGGCACGCCTTCGAGCAGGGCATGCCCGCCGGCCAGCACACAAATGATGACACTGCGCACGACGTCGCGCTGCCCGACAATGACTTTACCGACTTCCGCCTCGATGCTGCGGGCGATTTCGCCGAATTGCTCCAGTCCGATTTCTGCAGTGCTCATCTACGGATCGCTTTCATGTTGGTTGCGGAAAGTGCCCGCCATTATAGCTTGAAACGCGCCGACCGTGAGAGATGGGAATCGCGGCGGCAATGATGAGAAATGTGCAGTTGGGATTGAAAGCGAGTTCAATCCAGGGGGATTCGCCACAGAGGGCGCGTAGACACTGCCCGCTGGCACAGAGGGCACAGAGATTTAACCTTTTGCATGCGTGGAAACGAATTGCGTTGAGTATTGCCGTTGTCAGCGCCAGGCGACGCGAAGAAGGGAATCACATTATAATCACGTTTATGAAAGCGACAGCCGCATCTAAACCCATATCTAATTTTGAGCGAAAAAAAAGACTCCGGCGGGAGAATTACGCCGTCCTCATGCCGGAGAATCCCAATAAAGATGTACAGTCGCGTTTGAGCTTCTTTATTGAATGGCTGAGCGAGAGGCAGTTGACCTGGTATCAGCCAGACCTGGAAGCCTACCGCGATTACCTGCTGTACGAGCGGACGCGGGTGGACAAGCGAGGGAATCGCAAGCTCGCGGCACTCTCGCCGGCGACGGTCCTGGCGCATTTGGCTACGATACGCAGCCGCTATAATGCCCTCCTCACGCGCAGCAACGACGCGCGCGACCGCCTTTATGAATTGACCAATCCCGATGACACAGAAGCGGAGCAGCAGGCGCTGGTCAACGAGTTTTTCGTCCGCATATCAAACGATGTGCATCCGGCGACGGCCCCGGTCAAACTGGTGGAAAAGCAAGATCTCGCCGATAGCGAACACCTGCGCTTGAAGCCCTGGCAGGTCAGCGCTCTGGTGCGCGCGCCGGGTATCTCAACATTGCGCGGCCTGCGCGATACAGCGCTGATGACCCTGATGGTCTGCACCGGGATACGGGCGGCGGAGGCGGCGGCGCTGCAAGTCGACGACCTGAGGCAGCGTCTCGGCGGCGAGTTGTCGCTGCGGGTCCGCGAAGGCAAGGGCGGGGTACAGCGGCTGATCCCCTACGGTCCGCTGGATTGGTGCCTGATGTATGTCGATGCCTGGCTGCGTGAGGCGGAGATCAAGGCGGGGCATGTTTTCCGCGGGATACGGCGCGGTGGCAAGACTGTGAGGCAGAACGGAATCGGGACCTGGACGGTCAACGACATCATGAACGCCTATCCGGTCACGATTGATGGCGCCTTGCGCTTGGTCAAGCCGCATGACCTGCGCCGGACGTATGCGCGCAACGCCTACGATTTCGGCATGGACCTGGAGCGGATTCGCCAGAACCTGGGGCATAATAGCCTGGGGACGACGCAGACTTATATCGGCGAACTGGACGGGCGCGACCGTCATCCGCCGAATATGTTCAGCCCGCCGCATGACCGGCAGAGCCTGGCGCTGCTGACGGGCCGGGAGATTGGTTAGTATAAATCAAGCGCTCGCCGCGGTCTCGTCCGCCGGAATCTCCAGCTCAATCGCCTGCTGGATCAACTGCCGGAAAGATGGCTCAGGCAGCGCGCCCGGCTGCATGAAGATCAGCTTGCCCTGCTTGAAGACGGCGATCGTGGGAATGCTGCGGATCTGGAAGGCTTGGCTGAGCCCGGGGTTGGCGTCCGTATCAACTTTGACGACGCGGATCTGCCCGGAGAATTCGGCCGCCAGCTTTTCTAATATCGGACTCACCATACGGCAAGGACCGCACCATTCGGCCCAGAAATCCACCAGAACGGGCAGCTCGTGCGAGGCGAGTATGGCTTCAGCCTCGAAGGTGGCATCGGTGACATCCAAGGGCTTATCGAGCAGGGGAGCGGTTTGCTTCTCCTCGACGGCGGGCACATCATCGGAGGGTGGCGCGTCGGCGGCGATGGCATCACCCAACTGGCTGATGTAATCGGGCAGATCGCTGGCCCAGGGACGGGAGCGCCGCCACAAGACCTCGCCACGGTACATGCCGATCAGCAGCGACTTGCCCTGGTAGTCGAAGCGCTCGGCGGAAGATGGGAAGTGATCGGGGTCGAGCTGGCCGAAGAGGATGCCGTCTTCTTCGTCGGCGGCTTTGCTGAAGGCGGTTTTGAAGTCTCCGCGCAGTTTATCGTTGCCGTTGGAGATAAGGATGAGTGCGGCCGAGTTGCCGATGTAGGCATTGAAGTTGCCGTCGGTGAGGTTCAAAATTGGCATTTACAATCCCTTTGGTGCTTGCAATTTCTGTATTTGAGACGGCGCACGTCGCCCTAAACTTACTTTAGCCGGTCCCGGTTTTAGCAGCTCGCGAGCGCAGCATCTTGGGGCTTGCGAGCGAGATGGTTTAGCTCGCCAGTTGCTCGATGTACTCCAGGCTCTGATGGCGGAAGTAGGAATCGTAGAGGGTAGCATAGTGGCCGCCGGACGCCATGAGCTGATCGTGCGTGCCGGATTCGATGATCTCGCCATGGTCTAGCACGATGATGCGGTCGGCGTGCTGGATGGTCGACAGGCGGTGAGCGATGACGATTGAAGTGCGATTGCCGAGCAATGCCTCCAAGCCTTCTTGTATCAGCGTTTCGGTCAAGGGATCGACGCTGGCGGTGGCTTCGTCGAGAATGAAGATTGCCGGGTCTTGCAACAGTACGCGCGCGATCGCCACCAGTTGGCGTTGCCCCATAGACAGGTTGCCGCCCCGTTCGCCGACTTGGGTAGCCAAGCCTTCTTGCAGGCTCACCAGCCAATCGCCGCGCCCGACTTGGTGGGCGATTTCAATGACTTCTTCATCGGTGGCGTCAGGTTTGCCGTAGCGGATATTGTCCATGACGGTGCCATCGAATAGGAAAGGCGTCTGCGTGACGACACCGAGCTGCGAGCGATAACTGGGCAGGTTGAAGTAGCGGATGTCCGCCCCGTCAATCAGCAGGTCGCCGCCTTGAAATTCGTAGAAGCGGTTGATCAGCTTGGCAATGCTGGATTTGCCCGAGCCGGTATGGCCAACCAGCGCCAGGGTTTCGCCCGGCTGGATGTGCAAGCTGAAATCTTGCAGGACGGTCTCGCCGACGTTGTAGTGAAAGTCCATATCCACGAATTCGATCTCGCCACGCAACGGCGCCACCGGCTCGTCAGCCTTCTGTTTGACCAGGGCCTCGGCATCGAGCAGGCCGAAGACGCGCTCACCGGCCGCCAAGCCCAATTGGAATTGGCTCCAGAACGAGGCGATGCTGGTCAGCGGGAACCAGATCATGCCCATGCCTTGAATGAAGAGATACCATTCGCCCGCCGTCAGCACGTCCAGTTGCGCCATGCGGATGCCGATATAGACGACCGCCGCCACGCCGACGCCGGCGATAGTGATGAGAATGGGGAAGATGCTGCCGAAGACGAAGCCGTTGACTTTTTCGACTTGGTAAGATTGTTCATTGACCGTCTTGAACTCGTCGTAAATCATCTGCTCGCGGCGGAAGGCTTTGGCGACGCCGATGCCGCTGATGGATTCCTGGATATGGGCGTTGACCGTGGCGAGCTGCCGGCGCGAATTGGTGACGGTACGGCGTGCGACATTGCGGAACTTCAGCGCCGTATAGATGATGAAGGGCATGATGGCGATCAGAATCCAGGTCATGTTCACGTTGACGGTGAACAAGTAGATGATAAGCAGGACAACGAGTAGCATGCGGCTCATCAAGTTGATGGTCAAGCGCACAGTCTCAGAGAAGGCCTGCGTATCGGAGAGGACACGGCTGACGATCTTGCCGGTCGGATATTGATCGTAGAAGGACATATCCCGCTCGGTGACGGCGTTGAAGGCGTCCTCGCGCATATCGAGCGTGACATCGCCGACCGCCTCCGCCGAGAGCCACTGACGTATCAAGTTGGCGACCCAGCCCATGCTGGCTGCTGCGCCGAGCAAGACGGTTGTTGCGATCGGGTCAAATGACTCGGGCGAGAACTGCAAGGCATCCAAGGTTTGCGAGACGACAATGGGCAGCAGCAGGTCCATAAGCGAACTGAGGAAGACCACGCCCGCTACTGCCATCATCTTCCAGAAGTGCGGTTTGAAGTAGAGCAGTATGCGTTTGACCAGCGCCCAATCGGTGTACGTGCGGTCGTACTCCTCGGCGTCCAGCCCATCCATTATGAAACCCACTGTTTGCCTCCATGGCCATTGAGTTGGCCGACTGGTGATTCGGCGCTGCCGTAGCGCGCGAATATGCGCCGATAAAGATCGGAAGTACCCAGCAGCTCCTCGTGAGAGCCGTTGGCGATGACGCGCCCTTTCTCCAGGACGATGATCCGGTCCGCCCAGCGAATCTGAGAGAGTCGGTGCGTGATCAGGATGGTAGTACGGCCTTCCTGGGCGCGGCGCATTGCTTTCTGAATCTCGTCCTCAGTGGCGCTGTCGATGGCGCTGGTCGAGTCATCAAGGATCAGGATGCGCGGCTGGCGCAGAAAGGCGCGCGCGAGGGCCAGCCGCTGCCGTTGGCCGCCGGAAAGCATGACGCCGCGTTCACCGATTTCGCTCTCGTAACCGTCATTGAAACTCAGGATAAAATCATGTGCTTGCGCTTCTTTGGCGGCTGCTTCGATCTCCGCGGGCGATGCCTTTTGCACGCCGAAAGCGATATTTTCGGCGATGGAGCGCGAGAACAGGAAGATATCCTGCTCAATCTTGCCCATTTGCGAGCGCAGCCGGTCGAGGTTCCAATCGCGCACGTCAACCTCGTCGACAAGCACACGTCCCTGGTCTACATCGTAAGTGCGGCTCACCAGCTGCGTCAGCGTCGATTTGCCGGAGCCGGTCTGCCCGACGATGGCGACGGTTTGCCCGGGCTCGACGCGGAAGGATATGTCTTCCAGTACGGTATTGCCGTGGAACTTGAAGGTGACATTGTCGAATTCGATGGCGCCGTCGACGGGGGCGCTATAGCCGGACAGGTTCTCATCGATATCAACGCGCTGCTCCATCAGTTCCAGGATGCGGCGGGCGCCGGCAACGCCAAGCTGGATCATGCTAATGGAGAATAGCGAAATGAAGACCGGGAACTGCAGCACGCTCATCAAGCCGACGACGGCGATGATATCGCCGATGCTCAGGATGCCGCGGCTGTGCATATTTAGACAGTGCAAGAAAAACAGGCCGAATGCTACCCCGAACATGAGCAGGGGCAGGTAAGCGGCTTCTATCTTGCCCTGTTGCACAAAGAAATCGCGGAACTTGCCGGCGTTGCGGCGGAACTTCTTGCGTTCTTCAATCTCCTGCGCCGCCACCTTGACGATTTCGATGCCGCTGATCGTCTCCTCGAGCCGGGCGCTTAACAGGCCGTACTGGGTACGCTGGTTCATCATGACTGGTTCAAGACGGCGCATGTATCGGCGTACGACTATGACGTAGGACAGGACGAAGAGCAGCGGCACGAGGAGCAGCTCAAGATTGATGGCGGCGATATAAGCCATAGGCACGGCGAAGCCGAGGACCATGTCGAACATGAACATGATGCCGGGATGGATGACAAAATTCAGTTGCCGCACGTCGTCGGTGGCGCGGGCCATGATATCGCCGACGCGCTGCTGATCATGGAAGGTCTGGCTCTTGCCTAGCAGGCTGGCGTACAGCTCATGCCGCGCATCCCGCTCGACGCGTGTCGAAAGGATGACCATGGACATCGATCCGATTAGCGAACCGATGCCATCCCAGACCGAGGCGATGAGCACGGCCAGGCTGACGGCGATGACGGCGCGAAAGTCGCCGCCTTCGATGATGAGCTCAGCGCCACGGCCAAACATGACGCGCGCGGCCGAAAACGCGATATAGCCGGAGGCGAAGCCGAGCAAACCAATGATGAAATAGGTTTTGTGTTCCCAGCAGTGCGACATGATCCAGCGGGCGGCACCGCTCTGATTGTATTCTCGCAAGCCTTCGATAGAGAATTCGCTCTTTTGAGCCAAAATGCGCTCCTCAGCAAAAACGTACAGCGGCGGTTTAGGAACTTCGCATTGTACACAAGTTCTATAAGCATGATAAGGGTGGGATTAAGATCCCGCGAGAAGTCGATAGGCGGCGAGGCTGATTGCCTCGGATATCACGACCCTTGCCAACTGCGCTAAACTTGGTGGGCGCCTTTGGTTCCCTGGACGAGCGCAAGATACTGGAGAGACAGGATGCTCGAACGGAATCCGATTTCGGTACTGAGGTGTGGTGAAGACGGGCACCAGATCGTGGTCTATGGCGACAGCTGCTCCGGAGTAGCGGGCGCCTTGCACGAGAAGAATTTCCAACAGGTTAATGAGACAATATGCGCCTTGGAGGACGCGCCGGATTTCGTTTGTTTTCTTGGCGACGAAATCATGGGGCTGACCATCGACCGGGACGAACTGCGCCGACAATGGCGGTATTTCTTCGAGCGGGAGTTGGCCTGGCTGGATCGCGGCTCAACCCCGCTGTATCACACGACGGGCAATCACACAGTCTACGACCCGGCAAGCGAAGATGTCTTCCGCAAGGTTATGGCGCACCTGCCACAGAACGGTCCGCGCGGCTTGTCATACTTCGTCCGGCGTGGCGATCTGCTGATGATATTCGTGAATACCTTGGACGCGCGCAGTGGCGGTGAAGGCACGGTAGAAACCGCCTGGCTGGAGAATGTTTTGAGGCAGCAGGGCGATGCGACGCACAAGCTAGTCTTTGGTCATCATCCAGTCTGGGCGGTTAATGGATACTGCGGCGATTACCAGCGTCTGATCGAGCGCGAGAACGGCCGACGCTTCTGGGATGTGTTGCTGCGGCACAATGTACTGGCATATTTCTGTAGCCATATCCTCGCTTTTGATGTCCAGGCACAGGCCGGAATTCTGCAAATCTGCACCGCCGGCGCTGGTACCGCGCATCGGATGCCGCCGGGAGAAGAATATCTTCATTTTATGCAAGTAGCGCTCGATGAAGCGGGCCTGCGCTATCAGGTCGTCGAGCGCAAGGGACGGGCTCGTGAGTGGCTGTGCTGGGACTGGAAGCTGCCGCCGTCGGCGACCTGGGCGACTTTCGAGCCGTCTTCGGCGCAGGAGCTTCCAAGCGACTGTTTGCAGCGGCCGGAAGAGGCAGTGCTGCTCGTTTGGGAAATCGGGTTGCGCTTGCCGCCGGATGATGAAAAACTACCGCAGACGATACTGTGTGCTACAGGCGACGGCGGGGCGCTGCCGAATCTCTGGCTTGGGATAAGCGGGGTGGACCGACGAATCACCGTGTTGCTCAGTCCGGAAGCGAATCGCAGTCCGCATCGCTGGCTGGGTCCGGCGCTGCCTGCCGACCGGCGCGTTAGCATACAAGTGGCGGTTCACAGCGGCATGGGTCCCGGCGGTCTGTTGTGGCGTTGGAGCGACGATCATCCCTGGTCGAGCATGGCTGGCGCCTCGGCCTGGGGTGTTGAGAGCTTGCCTTGGTTGCGGGATTGGCGGATCGGCGAATGCGCCGGGGGACAGAAGTTTCGTGGTCGGGACTTGCGCTTGAAGTGGCATCACCAGGCGTTCAAGCTGTCCGATTACCGCTAGCGCGCATGGACCAAGACCTTTGCCCGACAGCCGCTTGGATATCTGTGCCGGTCGGTCTATCATCAGTTGCGCCTAGCTTCTAAAGAGGACAGTTCATGGAGAATATACGTAAGGCCGTCCGTCAGGCGGCGCAGCTCTGCCGGCTGGTGCAAGATAATTATCTCGTCGCCGAGACCAAGACGGAGGGCGATCACAGTGAGCCGGTGACCATCGCCGATTATGGCTCGCAGGCGATTATCTGCCGCGCCTTGCAGCGGCACTATCCCGCCGACGTGGTGGTAGCGGAAGAGTCAGGCGCGCAATTCATGCAGTTGGTCGCTGCCGAGCAGCGCGCGCGAGTGATTCAGCTACTGGGGCAAGTGCTGGGTGAGCCGGTCAGCGAAACACAAGTGATCAACTGGCTCGACTTCGGTGCGGGTGTAGCGGCGCGGCGCACGTGGGTGATCGACCCCATCGACGGCACCAAAGGCTTCATCGCCCAGCGACATTATGCCATCGCTTGCGGACTGCTCGTGGAAGGGCGGGTTGCCGAGGGCATCGTCGCCGCGCCCGGTTACGCTGAAGGCGCGGGCGCGCTTTTTTACACGGAAGATGGCGCTGCCTGGCGTGAAGCTCTGAGCGGAGGCGAGCGAGAAGGCATCAGCGTGTCGCAGCGGACTGATCCAGGTGAGTTCGTGGCTGCCCAGAGTTTCGCTCGAGCGCATGCCAGCAAGTCGCGCATGGCGCGGGCGCGAGGGTATGCCGGGCTGGGCGGGGTGCGGATTCTCGAATTGGACAGCATGGAGAAGTACGCGCTGGTCGCTTGCGGCGATGCTGATCTGTACCTGCGTCTGCCGCGAGCGGGCAGCAGCTACGCCCACAAGATTTGGGATCACGCCCCCGGCGTCGCCTTGGTGCAGCAGGCGGGCGGTTTGGCGACGGACTTGGATGGCGGTCCGCTGGATTTCTCCCGCGGCGAGTCCATGCCGAATCCGGGCATGGTGGTCAGCAACGGTCAGTTGCATGGGCGGGTGGTCGAGGCGGTGCAGCAGGTGATGAGGGAGTAGCGATTATACCGCCACCGGCTGCAGGCACCTTTCGGCGATCAGCGACGCATACACCTCAATCACTTCATCCATGATCGTCTCCCAGGACTGGCCCTCGGCATAGGCCCGCGCCTGCTGTCCCATCCAGCGCATCATCGCCTGCCTGCTCGCAATCTTTCGCACGCCTTCCAGCAGCATCGTCGTATCGCCCGTATCAAATGTATAACCGTTGACGCCGTCGCTGACGATATCGCCCACGCCACCGACCCGTGAAGCCACCACCGGCAATCCCGCCGCCATCGCCTCAACCACTACCAAGCCGAAAGTCTCCAGGCGCGAAGGGAAAACGAATATGTCGGCGCTGGCATAGGCGCTGGACAGACGCTCGCCGCGCAGGTAGCCCATGAATGCCGCGGGCAGTCCGGCGAATTCTCGCTCGAGCCGAGGACGCGCGGGTCCATCGCCGACAATTGCCAGGCGCGTATTCGGCAATTGCTGCAAGGTCGGGCGAATATGCTCGATTTGCTTTTCGTCCGAGAGCCGGCCTACGTAAAGCAAGACCGTATCTTCGGGGTTGCCCCCTGTCATCTCTTCGCGCATCGCTATTGAACGAAACTTGGGATTAAAAGCGTCCGCATCAACGCCGCGCCGCCACAAACCGACCTTGTTAATGCCGAGGCGCTGCATCCGCCGCTGCACCGGCTTCGACGGCGCCAAACTGTAGTCCGCCCAGTTGAAGACGGTTTTTGTAAGTTCGTTAACCAGCGGGCGCGTGAACCCCAGATCGAGCGCGCCGAGCCGGAACTGCCTGGCGAGTTGGGCGTAGTCCAGGTGAAACGATGTTACCGTCGGGACGTCCATCCACTTGAGCATCGCCATGGTCGGTATGCCAGTCATCGCCGGATGGAAGAGGTGCGCGATATCGGGTTGAAAATCGGCGAGATCGCGATAAAGCGAGAGTGTGGCGAAACCCAGCCGGGCCTCGGGATAAAGCGGCAGCGACAAGCTGGGCAGGCTGTGGATTGGCACATCGTTATAGCTGATTCCGTCGCCATAGCGCGGCGCGATGACCAGCGCTTCGATGCCCCGCCGCGAAAGGTGATCGAGCAGCAGGCAGACCACCTTGACGATGCCGTCGACTTTAGGCAGGAATGTCTCGGTTATGATGGCTACGCGCATGATTGGCTCCGACAGACGAAGCATTACAGTTATTAACATATTTGACCGCTGCAAGACAAGTTCGCTAGGTCCAGGCAACGGACTGAATGTGACTTGCCCCGGCTGGCGTCAGGGAAGGTCTTGCTGAGATTGCGCCGCAGTCATGCTATAATGGCGCTGTCGGAGGTTTATCGCGGCATCGTTTCCTCTGACGATTGACAAGGGAGTCGGCGACGGACAAAAGGCATTGATGACCGCAAACGTCAAGCCGCAGGATCTGATCGAAATCGACGAGCGGTCGCCGATGGACACGCTGCCGTATTGGGCGCGCGCCACCAATCCGATCGTGCGGCGCCATCTCGGTTTGTACTGGCGCACTTTGCCGCCGGAATTCGAACCGATTATCTACATCTGCGGCTTTTGGCTGGCGGCGCTCGCGCTGGGCATCTTCTTTCCTTTCGTCACCGACCTGGCGACGACGGTGATTGTTGTGTCGGTTCTTGTCATTCCCGTCGGCATCGTCTTTTACCTGCGCGCGCTGTTTTCCATCGCGGCCAATTCCGCGGCGGTGATGGCGGACGAGATTCGCAACAACACGATGCAGCTGCTGATGTCGACGCCAATGTCTCTTGAGCAGATTTTCCTGGGCAAGGTGGCATCCGCCATCTGGCGCAAGATGGATGACCTGGTCTTGATCGTGCAAGGCGCGGCGATATTTGGACCGCCTCTCATCATCATGCACTATGCCGGGCTGCTGCCGCTGCGCGAGTCGGGACCGGCCACTTACCTTCTGATAATTGCGATGACGGTGACGGCACTCTTGCGCTTGATTCTGGAGCCGCTTATGTTTGGCATGGTTGGCGTTGGGATCGGCGCCGTGCTGCCCTTTCGCAGCATCGCCATCACTTCGTCAGTTGCTTGGGTGGCCTTCTATTTTCTGCTGATCAATATGCTGCAGCAGTTGAATCTGGCGGCTTTGACGGCGGCGCTGGACGCGGCGCGGGAGGCATCGGAACTGGCGGTTCATGCCGCGCGGACAAGGGCGATTTTGGCTTTGGGCCTGACGGTGCTGATAGAGCTTGCCCTGCCGGTGGCGCTGCCGTATGGGCTGATTCGGCTGATCAGCGGGCTGATGTCGCGGCAGATGCGGGCGGGTTAGTTTTCCGGCACGTATTCTATCGCGCCCAGATCGCAGCTCCGCCCACCGCTTCTGTCGACGCCGCGCTGGTCGGTTGCCGGGCAATAATCCGGATGAGCCCTTCCGATCACGGGGCTGCTTTTTCCCGGTGTGAAGTACTCGGCGCTTTCGGCGGACGGATACAGAACGGGATCGCCCGTCAGCATTGGATCGCAGGCGTCGTTGTAGATGAAATTATTGATATTGACCGCCAATTCTGCGACGCAGTTGCCACTATGGTTTGAAGTGATAATGCTGTTCACCAAGTAAATCTCACCGTAATCCGAGTATAAGCCGGCGCCATAGCGCGCCCGATTACTCTTTATAGTCACGTGGACTAATTCAGCCGAATCGCTTAGGCGCTGATACAAAGCGCCGCCTCCAACAGTCGCTCGATTCCCACTGAACGTGCTGTTTATCGCCTCTACTCTTCCTTTGTAATCGTTGTAAACAGCGCCGCCATCATGTGCTCTGTTTCCGAAAAGGCTGCTTCTCTCTATCATCAACTTGACATTATTATAAATGCCTCCGCCTTGCTCCTTCGCGCGATTGTCTCGGATAATGCTGTCAATCAGATTTACTGAACCAGCTCGATTAACGATAGCGCCGCCACGTGTGGCGCTGCTCCCCCTGATTTCACTAGACTGCAACGTGACCTCGCCTTCGATCAGCACGAGGATCGCGCCGCCCTCTTCCGCATAGCCGTCGATCATCGACAGGTTCTCAATGGTAAGATTGCCTTTACGCACTACAAAAATGCGATGCTTGTTATCGCCGCTAATAGTATAGCCATTGCCCTTTATCGTGATGTCGGATTCTATATACGGCAGTGGCTCCTTCAAAACGAGGTCTTTGAAGACTCCAATGGTATCTTCATCCTCGCCAGCCGGACACGCGCCGACCGGCCGGTCGAGATTGGCGGCTAGAATCTGATCCGCCAAGGTGCAACCGGAATCCGGCGCGACCGGAGCTTTGGGTTTCGAAGCCATGCGAATCAGGCCGTCGAAGGGCAGCAACACGCTGGAGAGCAGTCCGAGCGCAATCAGTATCAGCGCAATGTGCGTGCGTGTCATCAATATGTCCCCACCATAGTGAGCTATGCTAGACTTTAGAGCATTGCTGTTCGCAATGCAAGCCGAGTGTGCCGACCCACCGCAACTTGATCTGACTTCGAATACAGCCGGCTTTTTGGGATCGTTGGATCCGGGATTATGTGAAATCTACCCCTTCACCGCGCCCAGCTTCAGACCGCGAATAAAATAGCGCTGGAAGAAGATGAAAACACACAATATCGGAGCGGCGCATCAATCGCTCAACCTCAATCCAACCACACCGGGTTCGTCCAGGCGCGACCGCCCGCTTCATCTCGCACCGTCACCCGCAGCCAGCGCGATTCCACATCGCGCAAGTCAAACTCGGCGCCCCTTAGGCCCCAGCCGATGATCGGCAGCGCGCCCGCTCTTTCCCCTGTGAGCAAGATCTGCTCCGCTGGCGAGCACTCAACCACCAGCTTGTCGCGCCCGAGAAGCTCGACATGATGCAATTGCGGCCCGGTGCTCGAGTAGTAGTGCCCCGCTTTCAGCGCGCGCGGCAGTGCCTCGGGCGTCAGCGCATCCGCCTTGACATGAACCCAGCCGCGCATGAAATCGCTATAATGCCCGGACGCATGCACGTCATCGACGGCGATCGCGCCGACCCGATGTCCTCGATGCAGGAGCATATCAATAAAATGCCAGCTGTAGCCGCGGTCGCTCGCCGCGTCGGCGGCGCCGTTGTAGCATTCGACCGCGTCGGCCGCGTCCAGCGTTTCAAAATCCGCTACGGTGAAGGCATACCAGTTGGGATGCGTCGCCGCTACGAAGGCGCCCGCTTCCATGGCGCGCCGCGCCACGCTCGCGCCGGTGTCGCCGTCGCGATGCGTCTCGAAATCGAGTGGCAAACCAACCGCCAGCAAATGCCAGGGCGAGCCCGACTCGATCTGCCGCGGATGCAGCTCGGCGCCGATAAGTGTGGTGAAGTCGTCACAGCGGAACTGACGCGTGTCAGTGATCGTGTAGCCGTACGGTTCTATGCAGTGGTCGGTGATCGCGACGAAGTCGTAGCCGTTCTGGCGGTATTGCCGCACGTACTCCGCTGGCGTCCAACGGCCGTCGGACTCGGTCGAATGCCCGTGCAGGTTGCCGCGATAGAAGCGTCCCGGCTGCGAGAACGGGAGGGTGTCGGGGGTTAATACGGAGGATACGTTCAAGTTGGTTTATCCTTTCACATCGCCCAGCGTCAGACCCTTGATGAAGTAGCGCTGGAAAAAGATGAAAACACACAACATCGAAGCGGCGCAGCAATCGCTCGACTTCAGCCCAACCACACCGGATTCGTCCAGGCCCGGCGGCCGGCCTCATCACGCACCGCCACCCGCAGCCAGCGCGAGTTGACATCGCTCAGGTCAATTTCAGCCTCGGTCAACCAGGCGCCGCTGGCGCGTCCCAGGGCGCCGGCTCGTTCCCCGAGGACATAAATATAGGTAGCCGGCGAACACTCGACCAGTAGCTTGTCGCGGCTGTCAAAAGCGACATTATGAATCTGCGCGCCGGTGCTGGAATAATAGTGGCCCGCTATGAGCGCCTTGAGCAGCGCTTCAGGCGTCAGTTCCGCCGCCTTGACGTTCACCCAGCCGCGCATGAAGTCGTTCACCGCGGGTCGTGAATGCGTATCATCGGTCGCGATCGCCCCGACGCGATGACCGCGATGCAGCAGCATGTCGATGAAATGCCAGCTGAACGCGCGGTCGCTGTCGCCATCGGAGACGCCGTTGTAGCATTCGGCCGCATGCACTGCGGGCAGGGTCTCGAAATCTTCCACGGTCAGCGCGAACCAGTTAGGATGCGGCACTGCCACAAAAGCGCCGGCGTCCATTGCGCGTTGGGCCACGCTGGCCCCGGTGTCGCCTTCGCGATGCGTCTCGAAATCCAGCGGCAAGCCCACCGCCAGCAGATGCCAGAAGGTGCCAGATTGAATGCGGCCCGGGTGCAGTTCGGCGCCGATCAGTGTGGTGAAATCGTCGTTGCGGAACTGGCGCGTATCCGTGATCGTGTAACCGTAGCGTTCCATGCAGTGGTCGGTGATCGCGACGAAATCGTAGCCGTTCTGGCGGTAGCGGCGGATGTACTCGGCCGGGCTCCATTCGCCATCGGAGTTGGTCGAATGTCCGTGCAGGTTGCCGCGGTAGAAGCGTCCGGGTTGGGAGAACGGGAGGGTGTCGATTGTCATAGCGGATGATGTGCTCAAGTTGGTTTATCCTTTCACCGCGCCCAGCGTCAGCCCCCGAATAAAATACCGCTGGAAGAACACAAAAATAAACAGCGTCGGCAGCGACCCGATCAAACTCGCCGCCGCCTGACCGCCCCAGTCTACCGTATATTGCCCGGTGAGATTCAGGATGCCGACCATGATGGTGCGGCTGTCAGCTTTCTGAGTGAGGATGAAGGGCCAAAGAAAATCGTTCCAGATCCAGGTGAATTGCAGGGTCGCCAGCACCGCCAGCGCTGGCAAGGTCAGCGGCAGCATGATACGGAAGAAGATGCTGTATTCATTGGCGCCGTCGATCAGCGCCGCCTCGCGCAGGGCGTTGGGCACGACCTGGAAGAAATTGCGCATCACCAACGTGCAAATGGGGATGCCGAATGCGGTGTGGATGATGATGACGGCGTAGAGCGTGTCGTATAGGCCGATATCGTTCATTAAGCGGAAGACCGGAATCAGGGCGATTTGCGGCGGCAGGAACATACCGGCGACGATGAAGATGAAGAGCAGGCCGTCGAATCGGAATCGGTACTTGCCCAGGGCATAACCTGCCAGCGTGCCCAGCGCGATCGACAGGATCGACGCCGGGATTGTCAGCAGCAGCGAGTTCTGAAGATACAAGCCGAGGTTGCCGTCTTCCGGGTCCATCACCCGCTCGAAGTTCTCCGCGGCCAGGTTAGTTGGCAGCGTCCAATACCCGCCGGCGGCGACCTCCGCTTGCGACTTGAAGGCGGTGACAATCGCGCCGTAAACGGGTACCATGAACAAAATCAGCATGATTGTCAGCATGAAGTAGAGGACTGCCTTTCCCAGCAGCCTTTGGGCATTGGGTGCGCGGGAAGGCTGATTAATCATAGAGTTCCTCGGCGGCGGCGGCAAACCGAAAGTAAAGCACAATGATCACCAGAGTCACAAGGAAGAGCACGACGGCGGCGGAACTGCCGTAACCCATCTTGAACTTGCGGAATGACTCGCTGTACATAAATACGGCGAGCGTATCCGACTTGTTGAAGGGACCGCCCATGGTCATCACCCAGATGATCTCGAAGCTTTTGAGCGCGCTGATCGCCGTCAGCGCCAGGACCACAACTGTAGCTGGACGCAGCATCGGGAGGATAACCTTGTAGAGTGTCTGCCAAGTGCTGGCGCCATCGACTTTAGCCGCTTCGACCAGCGGCGTCGGCACCGAGGTCAAACCGGCTAGGAAGATGACCATGTTCAAGCCGGTCTGCTGCCAGGACCAGGCGACGAATACGGCGAACAGCGCGGTGTTCGGGTTCGCCAGCCAGGCGGTGGCGATGTGATCCAGTCCGATGGAACGCAAGAAGATGTTGACGATGCCCAGTTTGGGACTGTAAAGCCAGACCCAGATGATGCCGATGATCACCGGCGACAAGCAAATGGGCATATAGAACAGCGACTTGTAGGTCGTATTGATGCGGCTTTTGCCCTGCAAAGCGAGCGCAAAGGACAAACCCAATGCGGTCGGCACGGTCATCGCCAGCGCCAGCCAGATTATCGTATTCTTGATGGCGTTGCTGAAGAGGCGGTCGGTGAAGATCTTCTCGAAATTCGCGGTACCGACAAAGTTGAAATCTGTGCCGTACCCGACCCAATCGGTGAAGGAATAATAGAGCGAATTCAGCGTCGGCAGGATGACGAAGGAGATATAGACCAGCAGCGGCAAAATGAGAAAGCTGGCCGGTATGATCCAAGGGTGGCGTCTCAGCATTGCAAACGCTCAAGTAGATGACTGATGCCCCTAATTATAAATCCCTTCACCGCCATGGGCGAAGGGATTTAGTTTTGCACGTCCTCCGATCTCTCAAGGGGGAAAGAGAGACCAGAGATTGTAACAACAAAGTTAGCTTTAGCCGCCCATCATGCCGGCGAATTCGGCGGCGGCATCGGCTTGGACACGTTCCAGCATGGCTTCATAATCGCCCGGATTGGCCATGAATTCCGAGAAGGAGTTCAAGCCGACTTCCGCGACCGGTGGCGGCGTTGCCAGGTCATAGTTGAAAGCGAAGACCGGGTCAGCGGCGATTTCGGCGGCGATCCGCGCCACAACATCGTTGTAATTCATGGTGTCGACCAGCAAGCTCGGCGCCAGGTTGCCCGCGCCCTCGGCGAAGGCCCATTGCACATCCGGATTGGTCAAGTAGACCAGGAAGGCTTTGGCGGCGTCAGGGTTGGCGGCATCGGCCGAGACGACGAAGGTATCGATGGGTCCCAGCGATGCGCGCGGCGTGTCTTCGTCGATGGTGGGGAAGGAGAAGTAATCGAAGTCTTCGCCCGGCACCATGTCATTGCCAGCGTAGAGACCGCCGATCCAGGTGCCCATCAAGGTCATGGCCGCTTCGCCATTGGCGACTTGGTTGGCTGCCTCGTCCCAATCGTAGGCGTTGGCGTCGGGGTAGAAGTAACCGGCCTGGACCAAGTCATTCCACAGGCTGAAGGCGCGCACGACTTCCGGATCCGTGTACGAAGCTTCGCCGCTCATCAGTTGATTGCGGTAGTCATTGCCGGCCGTGCGCAGCAGGATCATGTCGAACCAGAATTGGCCGGGCCAGCGGTTGATCGAACCGAGCGCAAATGCCGGAATATCCGCCATCTTGAACTTCTCGGCGACATCGACCAGTTCGTCCCAGGTCGTGGGCACCATCGCGCCGACTTGCTCAAAGAGGGCGGTATTGTAGAACATGCCAACCCAGTGCAAGGTCAAGGGCAGCGCGTATTTGTGCATGTCATAAGTTACGGCCGTGTCGATGACAGCCTGCGGGAATTGTGAATCCATGTCATTGGCTTCCCAGATGTCATCGATCGGCTGCAGCAAACCATCATCGACGATGAACTGGATGCGTGCGCCGGCCCAATAGCTGAAGGTATCGGGCGGGTTGCCGCCGGCCAGTTGCACCAGTATCGAGGTCTTGAACTGCTCGTGATCGACGGGACTGGCCGCGTGCATCAAGCCGGGATTGGCCGCGATAAAGTCATCAACGATGCCGTCAATGAATTCACCACCGAAGCCGCCGAAGTAATGGGAAACCGTGAAATCTCCCATCAAGTCGTCTTGCGTGAACGCAGGTGTAACAGCGAATGCTGCTACCAGAAGAACAAGTGTTGCTAGGATCAAGCGTCTGTTCATCGTAATTTCTCCGTAAATTGGGCTAAACTATCGAGGGCTTGCGTTGATTATTTCCCATAGGCACCTCCGGATTGCACTTACAAATTAGCGCAAAATCACAGAAAAGACAAGCAATTTATTGTGTATGTTGCCAAAAATACAACACTGTTTTATAATTGTCAACCAAATGGCGTCTGAATTCTTGAGGCGCAACGCGAGTTGCGCATGATGCGCACTTCGTTGTTTAATATGAGATATGTTCCATGGCTGAAATACAATCGCTGGCGCGCGGCTTAAAGATCCTGAATTTGCTTGAGCATGCTCGCAATGGCATGGGAACGACGGAAGTCGCAAATGAACTTTCCATCGACAAGAGCAGCGCCTCGCGCCTGCTGCATACCTTGGCGAATTACGGTTTCGTCGAACAGGACAGGCATACATCGCGCTACTCGCTTGGCCCGCAGTTGGTTACGCTCGGTCAGCACCTGTTGAATCGGATTACACTGCGCGATCATGCCCGGCCGTATTTGCATGAACTGGTCGACAAGACCGGCGAGTGTGCCCATCTCGCGATCCAGGCGCAACGGCAAGCGCTGTATATCGATCAGGTAGAATCGACCGCGGCGCTGCGGGTGGAATCGGAAATTGGCACGCTCTCCCCGTTGCATTGCACCGCCCTGGGTAAAGTCATGCTCGCCTTTGGCGATTGCTGCATCCCCGATGAGCTCAAGGCCTTCACGCACCGTACCGTTACCGATCGCTCGACATTGGAGGCGCAGTTGGCGCAGACGGAACAGCGGGGCTATGCCATAGATGATGAAGAGTACAACTATGGCGTTCGCTGCGTCGCGTCGCCGGTTTATGATCATCGCGGCGCCTTAGTCGGTACCATCGGAATCAGTGGACCGGCGGGTCGGGTTACGCTGGAGCGTATAGATGAGTTTGGCGCCATCGTGAAAGACATTGCCGATGCCTTGTCCGCCCGCCTCGGCTATGATTCCAGATTGCGGCAGACGCGTGAAGGTATCGAATAGCTGGCGCGGACCAGCCCACTATCCACTTCACAAAGTGATAGCGGGCGGACTTGCGCGATAACACGGAGTCCACCGTGATTTCGTTCAACGAAGTTGCGCCTTTTGCAACTTTGTCTCGAACGCTGAAGGACCAGCGCAAGGCAGGCTGAACAGGACGCCGATTCCGGCACAGCAATCGCTAAACTGAAGTTTTCCTCTGGGATAAGAAAGCGCGATACTCGTGGAATACAAGATGTTAATTGATGGCAAGTGGTCGGATGCGGAGGACGGCAGAGCCTTTCAGGTGGTGAACCCGGCAACAGAATTGCCGGTTGCGCAAGTGCCATTCGGCGCTGCGGAAGAAGCGACAAAGGCGATAGACGCGGCCCATGAGGCGCTGCCGCGTTGGAAAGCGCTGACTGCTTACGACCGTTGCGTCATCCTGCGTGATATCGCCGACGCCCTGCGCAGCCGCGCCGAAGAATTGGCGCCGATCATGACGGCGGAGTGTGGCAAACCCTATGGCGAAGCGCTCGGGGAATGGGGCGCCTGCGCCGATCTATTCGATTGGTTCGCGGAAGAGGGCAAGCGCGCCTATGGGCGGACGATCCCAGCGCGCAAGGCGGGCAAACGTCTGCTATCGCTGCCGCAGCCGCTTGGCGTTGTCGCCACGATTACGGCCTGGAACTTCCCGGCTTACCTGCTGGCGCGGAAGTGGGCCGGCGCGCTGGCGGCTGGCTGCACGATCGTCGGCCGACCCAGCGAATTGACGCCGATGAGCGCGATGGCCTTGGTCAATGTGATGGTGGAAGCGGGTATTCCGCCCGGCGTCATCAATCTCATCAATGGCGATCCCCAGATCATGGGCGAGACGATTATGCGCGATCCGCGCGTGCGCAAGGTCAGCTTCACCGGCTCTCAGCGCGTCGGCCAGATCCTCATGTGGCAGGCGGCGGACGGCATCAAGAAACTGAGCCTGGAACTTGGCGGCAGCGCGCCCGTTTTGGTCTTCGCCGATGTCGATGTGGGCTGGGCGGCGGAGCAGGGCGTCATGGCCAAGTTCCGCAACAACGGCCAAGTCTGCATCTCGCCGACGCGTTTCTATGTCGAACAGCCGGCGCTGGAAGAATTCCTCGACGCCGTCAAAACTGAAACGGAGAAGCTGGTCGTCGGCGATGGCATGCGCGCTGGCGTAACGAACGGCCCTATGGTCAGTCGCAACGGACGCGACAAAGTCGAGCAGTTCGTCGAAGACGCTTTGGCCAAGCAGGCGGCGCTTGTGACCGGCGGCGCTCGACCCGATATCGCCAAGGGCTACTTCTACAAGCCGACCGTCCTGACCGATGTGACATCCGACATGCAAATCGGCTGCGACGAAGTCTTCGGCCCCGTGATGGCGGTCAGCACCTTCTCGACGATCGACGAAGCGCTGCAGCTCGCCAATGATACGCCCTACGGCTTGGCTGGCTACGTGATGACCAATGATCTGTCGACGGCGACGCGCGTTTATGAGGGCTTGGAGTTCGGCATCGTCGGCGTCAACGACATGGTGCCGGCGACGGCGGAAGCCCCCTTCGGCGGGATGAAGACCAGCGGCTTCGGGCGGGAAGCCGGGCAAGAAGGCTTGTATGAGTATATGGATCCGAAGTTTGTGTCGATCGCGATCGACGGCTGAGCGGGCGATTCAAGTCGCGCCATTACTCTCCCACATACTCGATTGCGCCGATATCGCAGCCGGCGCCGTTCGGACGTGGATTGCCGAGTTGGTCGGTCGCCGGGCAATACTCCGGATCGGCGTCGTCGATTGCTGGACTTTCAACATGCAGCGGATGGTGATGCGAATTGCCGTCTAATTCATGCAGCATAGGAGCGCCGCTGAATATTGCATCGCAGCTTGCGTCACCGATCAAACTGGTTGTTACGTCTATCTCTTTCGGGTATTTCGACAGGAAACCGCAGTCGCCGCCCCTGTTATAAGCGACGATGCTGTTTCGGAGCGTAACGTCGCTGAACAGAGCGATACCACCTGCTTCGTTCGCCACGTTATCTGCTATTGTGACATGTGTCAGCGTAATAGAGCCAACCCAAAGTGCTCCGCCCTTGTCTGCGGAATTAGCGCTGAATGTGCTGTTCGTCACTTCCTGCTTTGCAGCGCCTTCTGCAATAAGCGCGCCGCCCTCGTTCAGCGCAACATTGCCGACGAAAGTGCTGTTCTCCACGATCAAGTCATGCCATTGAAAGACGAGCGCGCCGCCACCTTTGCCGGCTCTGTTTTGACTGAATTCGCTGCCGGATATAGTCAGTTTTCCGACCGAGCTGTTGATTCCGCCGCCGTAGTATTCGGCGGTGTTATGGCTTATCACGCTATCGACAATCGCATGGGTCGTGCCTTGGGCTGATTCTTTATGTGGAGCGCTCCCTGCATAGCCGTAAATGGCGCCACCGTAGGCGGCGGAATTGTGACTCACCGTGCTGTTGACCAATGTCAAGGTCCCTGACGTGTCGTCAAGTCCGCCACCGCTCCGCGCCACATTGTGGCTGATACGACTGTCAGTCACTGTTATGGAACTGCGGTCTTCACTTGCGATCGCTCCACCACCAAAATGAGCAGAGTTAACGCTTAACTCGCTATTGTCGATCTCAAGCGTCCCATGCTCGACGTATATCGCGCCACCGTACCCTGCATGGCTGTCGCGAATCGTAGAATCGGAGATTTTCAGCGTACCGCCGCGCAATTTGATCGCGCCGCCTTGAATGGCGTGTCGGCCGCGGATCATGTTCAGGTTATGAATCGTGAGCTGACCGCTTTCGCCGATATCGAATATGCGCCTCGCGTCTTCACCGCTGATGCTATACCCGTTGCCAATGATGATGATCTCGGAAGTGATCGTCGGCAGCCGTGACTTCAGCGTAATATCCGCATCGATATGAATGGTGTTGGCGCCGTCACCGGCGGAGCAGGCGCCCACCGTTTCGTCTCGATTCGCAGCCCGGATCTGATCGGCCAGAGTGCAATTCGACCCTTCTGAGGTCAGTGCGGTTTCCAATGCCTTGCTGACGATTTCTCGGTCGCCTCTCACTTCGACAGCGCCGATATCGCAGTCATAGCGCCAGCGCCGGCTGTTGCCTAATTGGTCTCTTCTGGCGCAGTATTCCACTACACCGTTGTGGATAGCCGGGCTGCCGCCGAACAAGCGATAGTGGGCGGGGGAGCCCGACAAAGGTTGCAGCAACGGCGACCCTGAGAAAGCCGGTTCACAGCTGCCGTCTTCAATCAAGTTGCCGTGATTTTCACTGAAACTACCAATACAGTCCTCGCCTTCAATACTTCCGCCGATGATGCTGTTGAAGAGCTTGACCGTGCCACCGTCCTGGAAGATGCCTGCGCCATCTCGGGATTCACTGCCATACACCGTGAGATGGCTGAGTTTTGCCAAGCTCTCCTGAAGATAAAGAGCGCCTCCCGATGTCGCGCCCGTGTTTTCACTGAACGTGCTGTTGACGACCGAGAGTTCGTCTCGCAAAGCGAAGATTGCGCCGCCTTCCAACGCTGCGTTTCGCAGAAAGCTGCTGGCTCTCACGGTCGTCGGCGCGCTGCTGAAGATAGCCCCACCTTGATTGCCGGCGGCATTGTTGCTGAATGTGCTGTTCTTAACCAACAGAGTTGCATCTGCGTGATTCTTAATTGCGCCCCCAATGTCCCAAGCCAGATTGTTCGAAAACGAACTGCCAGCAATGTTTAGTCGTCCCCAGTTGAAGATTGCGCCACCTTCTTTGGCGAAGTTGTCGGTAATCCTACTATGGTAAATGTTGACTTCCGCGCCAATTGTAATGTACATCGCAGAACCCAAACTGCCTCGCAGTACCAGCCGATTGATTGTGAGCTTGATTTCAGAACCGGGGTCATCGCTACCAAAGGGACGTTCACCGACTTCAAATATCCTAAATCGCTTGTCACCGCTAATCCTGTACCCATCACCCTCGATCGAAATCACCGACTCTATGACCGGCAACTCTTCGGTAAGCGTCACGTCTCCGGTCAAAAGGATAGTATCTGCCCCATCCCCGGCGGGACAGCCACCACGCGCTTCATCCCTGTTCGCCGCCACAATCGCATCGTGCAGGCTGCAAGTGTCATCGACCTGGAGGACCGCTGCGCGCATCCTTAGATTCGGCGGTATCAGAGTCAGAAGCGCAGCAAAAATGAAGAAAATGGTGTTTTATTTGGGAAATCGTAGCATCGTGTTGTCCCAATATCATCAACTCGCTGGACCGCTCTCCCACAAGATAAGGCAATCTTCCCCGGCCTGGAATCGATTTGCCCTCTTGCGGTGGTCAGTCGTCGGTTTCGCCGCTGGCTCAATTGCTGTCGAGCATGACTTTCGCTATACTCGGGCGCGGCCCTAAAGGAAGACTGCCAAATGACAAGAATCTCCATCAGCCTGGGACAAATGAACATCAAACTCGCGCGCGTCGAGGACAATCTCGCCGCCGCCGAGCAGATGATCAGCGAAGCTGCGGCGCGTGATTCCGACCTGATTCTGCTGCCCGAGCTCTGGTCCACCGGTTACGATCTGGAAAACGCGACCGATTACGCCGCTGAATTGGGCTGCGGCATGTTTGAACAACTGGCGCATACCGTCCGCGCAAACAGCATCGCCGTCTTCGGTTCGATCCTGGAGCGGCAGGGCGATCAAGTTATGAACTGCGCGGCATACCACGACTCCGCGGGCAAGTTATGCGGCGTCTATCGCAAGATCCATCTCTTCCGCCTGTTCGACGAACATCTTTGGCTGGGCGAAGGGTTGCAGCCGTCCGTCCTGCAACTGCCTTGGGGCAGGGCCGGCCTCAGCATCTGCTACGATCTGCGCTTTCCCGAGCTGTTTCGTCGATATGCCGTGGCCGATGGCGCCAAACTGATGCTGATCTGCGCCGAGTGGCCGCTGGTCCGCGTCGAGCATTGGCGAACCTTGCTCATCGCGCGCGCCGTCGAAAACCAGTGCTTTGTCGTCGCAACCAATTCCTGTGGCGATACCGGCGGCACGGTCTTCGGCGGACACTCCATGATTATCGATCCTTGGGGAAACGTGATAGTAGAAGCGGGCGAAGACGAATGCCTGCTGACGGCGGAAATCGACCTCGATGAAGTGGATCGCGTACGGCAGCAGATTCCGATCTTCGAGGACCGGCGCCCTGATGTTTATCATCGTGGCTGAGGCTCGGCCAGCACCGGTATTGAATGCTTAAGCGGCTTGTGGTAAACTCGCCGCGTGAAGAAACAACCGGCAGCCACAAGTAGACCATCGTCTTCTCGTAAAGCAATTCTCCCTCGGTTCATTGAAATACAACTCGCTTTGCGCTTCCGCTGGTCGCATGCGCGGCCGCACGCTTTTACGGCCTCGCCGCGTCGAAATCCGCATGTTCGGAGCGGCAGTTGCGTATGTGAACGCTTTGCGCTGCAAACAGAAACAATGAACTACGCTGCCGCGTAATACCGCATACAACTGGAGACCGGAGACCTTACATGTATTCAAGAGGTGACCAGATCATCCATCCGCGTTACGGCGCTGGTACGATCACCGGCAAAAAGAAAATGACATTCAAAGGTAAAACACGCTCCTATCACATAATCGAACTGGTAGGCAACCGGGGCGAGGTGATGATCCCGGTCGACGCGGCGACGGAAATGAATATCCGCCCGGCAATCGCCGACCTTTCGATCATTGAGGAAGTCTTCGCCAAGCCACCCTCAGAACTGTCCGATGACTATCGCTCACGTCAAGCCAGCATTCAGAAGCAGATACAAACCCGCGAGCCGGAAGCGATGGCGAAGGCGCTGCGCGATCTCTACTGGCGCGAACAAACTGACAAGCTCACCTCGGTCGAACTGAAGATGAAGAGCAATCTCATCAAGATGATGAGCCACGAGATTGCTGTGATCTGCCCGGAAACGACTGTGGAAAAGGCCAACAGTCAACTCATGCAGATGCTGCACCGGATGGTTCGGGGCGATGATGAGGCATCCGCGCCGGATGCGGCCGAATCGGCATCGACATAGTCGAGAGATTACGATTCCATTGGCTCAAATCTCTGGCGAATGCCGCAGACTGAAACTGCCGACGCCGCCATCATAATCAATGATGATCTGCTTCTCCGCTTCGGCAAAATTGGCGCTCTCCCATACTCCTGAAATACCGACGAAGTGATCCTCTCCCTTGGTGCGGATCAAGGAATCTGGCAGGTTGACTTTGCCTATACCAGCTTCCGTCATGAGTCGCACCGCCGCATCCGCTGCCACTGTAATGGTCACTTCGCCAACGCCGCCACTAATATCGAGCTCGCCACCACTGCCGGCCGGAATGACCACATTAGTTTTGCCAACCCCGCCATCAATGCTGGCTGCGAAGGCTTTGTCCTGCGCGGGCAGGGTCAGGGCAACCTTGCCGACGCCAGTTTCCAACTTGACTACATCCGCCAGCAAATTACTCAGGTTAATGTCGGTCTCCCCAATGCCGCCTTTCACGCTTAAGTGATAGGGAACCTTCGTCGCCAGCGCGATATCCCAATTTAGGTCTTTGTTATTGCCGATAATATGCCCGACCCCACGCGGGAAACGCCCCTTCTGCCGCAAAGCAATGAACCGCTCCTCAGCGCCACTGACTTCAAATTCATATTCGCCGATGTAGTTGATCTGCGCCTCGAAGAGGTTTTCGCTATCAGTCGGGAGCGCAATCAGGCTGGCTTTACCCACAGAAAAGTCGATTTCGATATGGGCGGAGGTTGCCCCTTCGCGCGGAGCAAAGAGTTCGGCGGTTTTTACCTCGACTTCGTCGCCCATTATATCGCCGAAGAATTGTCTAAAACGCTCTCCCATATCTTCAAAATCAAATGACCACTCGACCTTGCGTTTCTTCTTGCTCATTGTGACTTTACTCTCCCGTTGTTGTCTTCACTGTTTATACGCGCGATAGTGACAGCGGTTTGATAAAAATGTATTAACATCTGACGAGGTCGCTCCCCCGTCGATACTGCCCATATGTCACCGGTTATTAGGCAGTTCAATTGCTTCAAAATGCGCGGGAGTAGTGAATTAAGTGGATTTCGCAAAATTTTCACCACAAAGACAGACATAAAACCACAAAGTTGTTCTCTTAAAATCTCTGCGCCCTATGTGTCTCTATGGTGTATCTCCAATTGGATTCGTAATGATACAATGTACACGATTCTCATCATTCCTTTCGGGTTTTCGGCTTGTCTCAAAACAACAGGTAGGGCTATACTGGGGTCGCGAATTGACTGCGAGGAATCCACGAATAATGGAAAATATTGCCGTCGTCAAATGGGTGATGGGGCATCCGCGGTTCAGCGCCTGGGTCGTTCTGGCGGCTGGCATGGTCGGCTTGCTGGTGCATGAAGCCCGCAACGTCGGACTCCAGCCTTCTCAGTGGGTCGCTTTGATCGTCGCCACGGTATTGGTCGCCGGCGCCTGCATCTGGATCATCAGCTGGGAAGACAAAGACGACCCGGAAGATGAGGCGGAAGTCAACGCTGCCGATGAAGTGGCGACCGAATCCGAGGACGCTTCCTAAGCCACTATCGCTTTCTTGATAGACGAGAGCATTACACAGCGCGCAACCGGCCGGGCAGGCCTGTTTGATGTTTCACATGATCGGGTGCTGTGAGTCACATGAAAGATATGCAAGCTTTCCTAGCGCGTCCGCAGCGACGGTACAAAGACAGCTTTCTCGAAGGCGTTAATGAGTACATCCGCGAAGAGCGGACCGTCAGTTGGCACCCCGACATCCTGGCGCGGCGCTTCGACGAGTATCTGAAAGTCCTGCGGCAGGCGGAGACCGAGCCGCTGGCCGGCATGGTGCCAGCCTCACACTTCTGGCTGATCAGCGCCGATCAGCGCTACCTCGGCGATGTTGATGTCCGCCACCATCTCAATGAGTCGCTGCGCCGCTTTGGCGGTCATATCGGTTACAAGATCCGCCCCTCGGAACGCCGAAAAGGCTATGGCACGTTGATTTGCCGCCTGGGCATCGAGCAGGCGCGGCGACGCCAGATCGGCGACATCTTGATCACCTGCGATGATGACAACATCGGTTCTTGGAAAATAATCGAAGCCAACGGCGGTATCTTGGAGGATAAGATCGACAACAAACGCGGAGTATTGACGCGGCGCTATTGGATCTACGCCGCGCGCCAAACTTAACCCGGCATCGCGCAACTGTCATCGACGCAGTCCGGCAGCGTCCTGCCGAATAGCTTGTTGACGCGATAACGCCGCCGCGCGACAAAACGATAGACCCGTCGCCCAATCCAGTCCATGCCCGGCAGCTGCAAGAGCAGCCACAACGGCAGACCCAGCGGCACCTCCTTCAACATCCGCCGCCCCGCGCGGAAGCCTGAATAAAGCCGGCCGTCTTGGTCCAATACGTGAATCTGCCCCATGAGCTCTTCAAAGTGCAAATCCGGATAACGGCGGCGCCACCTCTCGTTATCATGCAGATCAACGAATTCGATCCGCCGCCGCCAATCCAGCGCGCGCAGTGACGCGCAAGATGACTGGCAAATCACGCAATTGCCGTCGTATAGCGCCGTCAGCATCTCCAATGCCTTAACTTAATCGCGAGGACATTATAACAGCATTTGCCAGGCATGGCATGACGCTTCGGCATAGCCAAAGTCGACTTCTGCGCGGGCGAGCGGAGGCGGCGCTTATGTTACACTCACTACTACGTGGCGGCACTGTAGGCGTTTATGCTCCCGACTCGTTTGGAAATACGCAACTTTCTGGCTTATCGCGCGCCTGATCCGATTGTCTTCGCCGGCATTGAACTGGCCTGCTTGACCGGGCTAAATGGCGTGGGCAAATCATCCATTCTCGACGCCATAACCTGGGCGCTTTGGGGCGCGGCGCGGGCCAAGCGCGACGAAGAATTGATCCACCTGGGACAAAACGAGATGTCGGTGAGCATCGACTTCAAGCAGGACGGTCTCCGCTACCGCGTGAGTCGGCGCCGCGCCAGAACGGGACGAGGCAGTCGTGGTGCGCTTGATCTCATGGTCTGGGGCGCCGGCGATGCGCCGCGGCTTATCAACGAAGACGGCCTCCGCCGCACCCAGGACAAAATCAACCAAATCCTGCGACTGGACTATGACACTTTTGTTCACTCCGCCTTTCTCCAGCAGGGACGGGCCGATGCCTTCACCTTGAAAACCGCCGGCGAACGCAAACGTCTGCTGTCGGATATCCTCGGTCTCGACCAATGGATGGTTTATGAAGAGGCGGCCAAAGAGCGCCTCAACGCCCTCGCTTCGCAAATCGATATTATCAGCCATGACATCCGCCGCCTCGACGAAGAAATCGCGGGCGAACCCGAGTTGCGGGCCGAGTATGACAAATTGAACGGGGCGCTAAACTCAGCGCAGGCTGCGCTGGACGAGGCGAATGATCGCTTCAGTCAAGTCGCGAATTCGGCCGCCGCCCGCCGCCGCGAGCAGGAGAATGCCCTCGAAAAAGAACGCGCTATCGAGAGCCTGCGCCAGGACATTGAAGCCGCGCAAGCCGAGATCAAGCGAGGTGACGACAGGATCGCTGAATACGAGCGAACGATCGCCGGCGGGGGTGAAATCGAAGCCGGCTATCAGCAGTTGATCGCCGCCCGCGAGAGCCAAAGCGTCATCGCCCGACTCCTGGCCCAGCGCGAGGAAGTCGACCAGCAGATCCATCGGCTCGAACAAGCCCTGGCGGAACAGCGCGCCGGCTTGACGCGCCAAGTGGAAGTGACGCGCGAACGCATCAAAAGCTTGGAAGAAACACGAAAAGCCGGCGGCGCCTCAGAAATCGACGCGCTTCGAGCCGATGTAAGCGCCTTGGAAAGGCTTGACGCTAAACGAAGCAATGCGGCCAAAGAAGCGCAACAACTGCAAATTCAACGCTCAAAGACTCTGACGCGGCTGGAAGCGCTCAAAACCGAGGGCATAGCGCTCAACGAGCGGATGGAGCGGCTGAAATTGGCGGACGGCGCAACTTGCCCGCTTTGCGGTCAAAAGCTGACCGAGAAACATCGCGACGGCATGATGGCGCAACTGCTAGCCGAGCGCGATGCCATGCGCGAACAATATCGCGAATTCACTACGCTGGTTCAAGAATACGAAAAAGGAGGCGAGGAACTTGAAGGGACGCTTGAACGCTGGGCGCTGCAGCTAAAGGAACTGCCCGCGCTTCAGCAACAACTGGGCGCCGCCGCCGAACTGAGCCGCAATGCGGATGCCGCCGAAACCGCGCTGCACCTGGAGACGCTTCAACTGGCGCAGTTGGAAAAGCGCCTGGGGGATAAAGACTACGGTCATGAATTGCAGCGGCAGTTGGCGGAGTTGGAAGAGCAACGACAAGGACTCGAGATCAGCCCCGATACCCATACCAAAACACAATCGCAGCTTGTCAGTCTGGCCGCCTTCGATCGCCAATACACCCAATTGGAATTCGCCAAGCGAAACCTACCGGAAGCCCAGCGAAGACATAGGGAAACAGCGGCGCGCCTTTCCAAGCTGGAAGCGGCGCTGGCGGCGGACCAGGAAAGGCTCGAGCAAATCCAGGACGAGATCGCTCTGCTGGCTGGGAAAGTGGAGCAAGAGCGTGAACTTCGCGCCGAAGTCGAGCGCCTCCGCGTCGACGTCCAGTATTGTCGCGAGCGCAAAACCATCTGTGAGCAGCAATTGAATGCCATCGCCGCCGGGCGGGAAAGCAAACGACGCCTCGCGGCTCGCCTCGCTGACGCCCAAAAAGAACAGAGCCTCTACAATGAGTTGCGCGTCGCCTTCGGCAGAAACGGCGTACCTGCGATGATCATTGAAACGGCCGTTCCGGAATTGGAAGCCGAAGCCAATTACTTGCTCGCCCGCCTGACTCACGGGAGGATGAGCCTGCGCATCGCCACACAGCGCGAACGGGCTTCCGGCGGCTTGGCCGAGACGCTGGAGATCGAGATCGCCGACGATTTAGGCCCGCGTCCCTACGAACTCTATAGCGGCGGCGAAGCTTTCCGAATCAATTTCGCCATACGCATCGCCCTCTCCAGGCTGCTGGCGCGGCGCTCCGGCGCCCAACTACGCACGCTTTTCATCGACGAAGGCTTCGGCTCCCAGGACGAAGACGGACGAGACAAACTGGTCGATGCCATCAACAAGATCAAGTCGGACTTCGAGCTCATCCTCGTCATCACCCATATCGACGAACTGCGCGACGCCTTCCCCGTGCATCTGTTGGTGGAAAAAGGGGCTGGTGGCAGCCACGTGACGATAAGCTAAACTCTGAGTATATCCTTATGAATGCGGCCACGCCGGAACATGCGAAATCATGTAGGGGAGACCTATTAGGTTGTCCGAGACTGATAACGTGTCAACCAATCGCCTCTGCGGATTTGCTATTAGAAAGGAATACGTATGTCAGCTGTCCAACCCGAATACCAACTCTCCCGCGCCGAGGTCGACTTCTTCGTCGAAAACGGCTACCTCGGCCCCTACGCCACTATGACACCGGCTGAGATGGCGCAAATCCGCGAGGAAATCGAAACGCGCGTCCTCGCCACCGACGGCCCCAACCCACGCTCCCGCGGCCAGTCCCGCCACATGGATCAGCCGGTCATCTACGACCTGGCGGCACACCCCGCCATCATCGAGCGAATCGCTTGCCTGCTCGGGCCCGACCTCATCGTCTGGGCGACCAACTTCTGGAACAAAGCGCCGGGCGGCGCCGAAATCCCCTGGCATCAAGACATCAACTTCTGGCCCTTGGAGCCGCCTCTGAATACCTCCGCCTGGATCGCCATCGATGAAGCGACCGTCGAGAATTCATGCGTGCAGATCATCCCCGGCTCGCATCGGGGGTCGCTGCCGCATACCCGCGCCCCGGAGGGGGTGGCCTTCGGTGAAATGGCCGATCCCGCCAGCTTTGACGCCAACGAGGCGATCGACATGGAATTGCAGCCGGGCGAGTTCTTCATCTTCAGCGAGCGGACCCTGCACCGCTCCAGCAAGAACACATCAAATAAACGCCGCCTCGGCTTTTCCGTGCGTATAACCCTGCCTATTGTGCATGTCTTCCAGGATACGCCGCCCCTGCACCCGGGGCACACCGCCATCCTCGCCAAAGGGGTAGACGTCATGGGTTTCAACCGCTACGCCGGCCGCCCGTGATCACCTGATAGTTTAAAATGTAGGGGCGACTGACGGCCTAGTGGGGTGTCTACGTGACCCTGTGAGTCGCTCGCCTCCACAAGTTCAATGCTGATGCACGCAAAAGGAAGGCACATGTCCAACGTCAATTCTGAATACCAACTCTCTCGCGCCGAAGTCAAATTCTTCGTCGAAAACGGCTACCTTGGTCCTTATGCCGCCATGACCCCCGCCGAAATGACGGGGATCCGCGAGGAAATTGAAACGACTGTTCTCAACACCGATGGTCCCAACCCGCGCCGCCCTATGCAATCGCGACACATGGACAATCCTGCTGTCTACGACCTGGCGTCACACCCCGCCATTATCGAGCGTATCGCCGGCCTGCTCGGTCCCGACTTGGTCGTCTGGACGACCAATTTCTGGCTGAAAGATCCCGGCAGCCCAGAAATCCCCTGGCACCAGGACATCAACTTCTGGCCCATTGAGCCACCCGTGAATGTCTCCGCCTGGATCGCGATCGACGACGTTACCGTGGAAAATTCCTGTTTGCAGATCATCCCCGGCTCGCACCGCCAATTCTTGCCACACACCGACGCGCCGGAAGAGATGGCGATCAAAGAGATGGTGGATCCTGATACCTACGACGCCAGCCGAGCGGTGGATATGGAATTGAAACCCGGCGAATTCTTCCTCTTCAGCGAGCGCCTGCTGCATGCCTCGGGCAAGAACACATCCAAGAAGCGCCGCCTGGGCTTGGCCATTCGCGTCACCCTGCCGATCGCGCACGTCTTCCAGGACACGCACCTGCACTTGGGACACACCGCCATCCTGGCGAAAGGCAAAGACGTCATGGGCTTTAACCGCTACGCCGGCCGCCCGAATTCCGCCTGAAACTCTTTGTGCTCCCCTTCCCTCCTTGGGGGGCTGGGGGGATGTAGGCTAACCCAACTTCCGGCGCAGCTCATCCATCGCATCCCGCGAACGCCGGCGCAGCTTGGCGCGAAAATGCGCCGCTTCAATCGCGCTATACTTGCTGCGAACGATCCCTACGATCTCTTCCGTACATTCCTTGCAGAAGACATTTTCCGGGTTGGAAAAGGCTGCGGGCGGCAATTCCTGTTCGCAGCGGATGCAGGGTTTGAGTTCCGGCAAAGGCGCGTCGTCCTTTCAGTTGACCCGCCATTGTACGCCACTCCAATGCGCGATGGAAGTGCCGCCGCAGCGCAGTTCACGGGGAGTGGTGAATTTTGAAGACATAATGTCTCCGCGCGATCAAGGAAGAAATCTCTGTGTCGGCAATCCTCTGTGCTCTCGGTGTACTAGGTGGTTAAAACCTTGTGCAGAACTCGCTATGCGTCGTAAGTCCTTGAGATTTACCATTCCGGTCGCAAGAAAAATTCGACAAATCCCCGGCAATGTGCAACAATCTTTGCAGAGGCGTCACAGATCTTGCTTGAATGATAGGCAGTTCTCCGACGCGGTTGCGCAAAGACATTTCTTTTTTGGTATAAGAACAGCTTTAATGTCTGTCAGATGTCTGGCCGTGACGAGGAGATGCTGCTGTGAAGTTATGCGTGATTGAGGGTGATGGCATCGGCCAAGAGGTCGTGCCGGCCGCTGTCCGTGTGCTGCGGCAAGTCCTTCCTCAGCTTGAAGTCGTCTCCGCCCATGCCGGCTGGGACGAATTCCAGGAATCCGGCGATGCGCTGCCGGCGGAAACCGTAGATATCGCCAAGGAAGCGGGGGCTGTCTTGTTCGGCGCATGTAGCTCGCCCTCATACCCGGTGCCCGGCTATTCCTCGCCCATCGTCAAGCTGCGCCGCTCAATGGAAACCTACGCCAACCTGCGCCCCACCCGCTTCCTGCCTGTGCCGACCGCGCGCGCGGGCGTCGACCTGGTCGTCGTGCGGGAAAACACCGAAGACCTCTACATCGGCGACGAAACCATCGACGAGGCCGGCGAAATTGGCACGGCGACCAAGCGCATCACCCGCCACGCCACCGAACGCATCACCCATACTGCCTTCCGCCTGGCGCAGAGCGAAGGCCGCCGCCGCGTCACCATCGTGCATAAAGGCAATGTCCTGCCGCAGACCGACGGCCTCTTCCGCCGCGTCGCTTACGAAGTCGCCAGGGATTATCCCGAAATCGAAACCGACGAATACCTGGTCGATACCGCCGCTTATTGGATGGTCAAGGAGCCGGCGCGTTTCGATATCGTCCTGACGCCGAACCTCTACGGCGATATCCTCTCCGATATGGCGGCCGCCTGGGGCGGCGGCTTGGGCCTGGCGCCCGCGCTGAACCTGGGCGATGACGTCGCCGTTGCCGAGCCAGTGCACGGCTCCGCCCCCGATATCGCCGGGCAGGGCATCGCCAACCCGACCGCAGTCATCCTCAGCGCGGCCATGCTGGTGCGGCACCACTGGAGGCAGCCCGCCATCGCCGACCGCATCGACGCCGCCGTCAACGCCGCCCTCAGTCGAGGCGACTACACCGCTGACATCCTCGGCGCTGACGGTATGAGCACGACCGAATTCGCCGATATCATCTGCGCGCAGTTGAGTTGATTCTAGCCAGGACGCCACAAATTACTCTGTGTTGGTTTGTGTGGTGGCGTTATTCACCCCTGGGCTATCCGCTTATGAAAATATTCATAAGCGTGGATACTTTCTCCCGAGACAAGCGGCCTCAATTCTAAAGCGATTATTTCTCAAGCAGATCGTTCACGCTCCGCGCGTCGGTGCAATTACGATGGTGTGCAAGGAGGAGAGACTTGTGGCATTGCGCCAGACTATCAGGGTCATCTTCAATATCATTCACGACTTGTCCAATGCCCAGGATGGCATCAGCCGACGTGAAATCGTCTCGAGATGCCACATCGCTGAAAGCACCGCTCAGAAATACATCCGCCTGATTGAAGATATGGGCGTACCGATTTACAACGAAGGACAGCTCTATCATCTTGAAGAGTCCTATTTCGTCGATCTCAAGCTCACCAGTGAGGAAAGGGGGTTCCTCTTCCTCGCTTTGGAACGCGTGCTGACGGCCCAGACAACTCAATCACAGATCGCTCGCTCGCTGGTTCACAAACTCGCGAGCAGGCTGCATCCGTAGCCGGCAGGGGAGTTGCAAGAACGTTTCCGTCGTGAGCAGGGTAATGTCGAAGCGGCGCGCATCTTCACCACACTTCATGTGGCAAAGTGTAGCGCGACTCCCGCTTCCGAGAGTCGCGCCCGTGTTCGGGTTTCTCAAATCAAAATTTCTGAACGACTCAGCCGCGTATGTCCACCTCGTCCCCCAAACTTGGTCATCAATCATCTGCTGAACCCAGAAGTCCCACGCTTCGACTTGGCCGCTCTGACGCGCATGTTTTTGCACGGCAGAGAGGTCGAGCAGGACGGCAACAAAAAATTAAACATGCACATCCAGCGCATCGGGGTAGGGGAAAAGTATTTCTAAACCTTGCGATAATTTTGCCCAATATGTCTATTCTATAGACTAAACAAATGTCGCCCACCTCACCGAAAATCAGGGAAATCACGAAAACCTAGGGGTACTCTGCGATGTCCTGACGACGCTCAAAACCGCTTAGAATGGGTCCTGGAGCATCGGTTTCTGCCTGAATTCGCCGAAAATGCCTAAAAGCGCCCTGATATCACCAGCGCCAAGGTTTGTGCCGGTGCACATATGCGGATCGGCACTGGTTTTCCCGCCCGTGCTCGGGTCGTCAGATACTGGCGGGAATCCGGCTCAGCGGATTGATGAAGCGTTCGGCAACTTCGGCCGCCGTGTCGTAGTATGTTCTTGCGCGGGCGTATGTTCGGGAGCGCGGCATATCCAGGTGGAGATGCGGGGCGTAGATATTCTTGGCCCCTTTGCCAACCGTCCCAATCTGCTGGCCGCGAGCGACACGGTCGTCCTTCTTGACCAGATTCTTGTCCAGGTGGGTGTAGCGCAGGCAGGTCCCGTCCTCGTGCTCAACCAGGACTGTGTTGCCGAAGCCTTTGGGCAAGTAGACCGAATCGATCACGATGCCTGGGCGCATGGCATATACCGGCGCTTGGAAACAGCCGTAACGCGCAATGTCGATACCGCTGTGATACCTGCCGTGATAAGCGAGGTATTTCGCGTTGTCCAGCTTACGCGCGTAGCCCAGGGTGATCTGCCAGTTGCTCCGCGCCGGTATGATAGTTGGTGAATTCGGGTCCATCGGGGAACTGATCGCCAAACTCGACATGTCCGCCTGCGCTGGCGCCTGGCGACGGATTGACTCGATGAGGTCTGGGACGACGAGATAATCGCCGCTGGGCAGGTCCAGGCGCTTGTTGTTGCGAAAGGCCGGGTAATGGCCGATGACCATCTGCCTAAGCCAGTCATTCAAGCGCTTATCGCTCGGATCGGCTGCCACCATCTCAGCTATGAAGGTCTCCAAGAAGAGGTCGAGGTTCGGAATCGGTCTTTTGTGCGCCAGTCTCAGGCGAGTCTCCGTTTGCAGCAGCAGTTGGTGATGCAGGCCGAACTTGACCGCCGCCAGCATAACGACCATGGTCGCCACCGGCTCGCTAATGCCTCTGGGGACGATCGACACAGTGTAAACGCGATACAGCCAGTCGCGCGGACTTGTGCCATGCTGAAGCGCTCTTTGCGCCAGTTGCTCGGGAAAGACTTGATGGATAACCGCCTGCGCGATGTCGAGAAGATCCTGCGGCGGGCCGCCTATATCCAACTGCCGCCCCTCGCGGGGGACGCCAGGCTTACCTTCCTGCACGACGACAGATGTCGCCGGCGCGCTCAACGTATCGCTGGCTTGCCGCAGCAACTCACGGGCATCGGCAATCTGCCTCAGCGCCAGATCGACGTGTTCCGGCTCAAGCAGCGTTTGACTCA
>JAPOYU010000167.1 GCA_026706395.1 Chloroflexota bacterium | reverse complement strand
AACCTTTCCTTGCCATTGATATGCGCAACCTCGACCCCTCGCAGATAAACGCGCTTGAAGGATTTAGCAAATCTCGCTATGCGCCCGACCAAACAGTGCGAAAGATAAAGATCAGCAACCTGCTGGAAAAGGAACTTAATCAACCATCGGACGATTTTGTCAAACATTTCGCCAGGCAAGTCTATACGGGATCTTTGTTCCAATCAGTCATCCAGGAGTTCAGACCATTAGTCAAGCGTGCTTGGGACGACCTGGTAGATCAAGAAATTGCGCGGCGCGTTCGGCGGTATGAGGTAGTTGAGGAAGCATTGCCAGAACCACCCCAAGAGCCGAGAACAAAAGAGCCGGCACCGACTCTTCCATCGAGTGTGACAGTGGGAACACCGTCTTTAGAAGTTTACTTCCGTTACAAAGGAAAGAGACATGCTGACGCGAAATTGATTCTCAATCCTAAGCAAGTGAATAAATCGAAGATTCGCCTTGACGACCAAGAACTCAGCGTCAATGCCGCAGCTAAGAAACTCATACAGTCTATTAATCCCACTATTTCGGGTTTCCATGCATGGTGGCTTTGGAAGGTGGTCGACCCTGAAACGGCGACAGAACGCCCGCTCCGCGATCTGCTCAACGACGAGGAACTGTTAAGCCGAGTGCTCGGAAACTTCATATTATAGGCTCCATACCTCTTTAGTTTGACTCAAACCTACCGCAACTTCTCCATCACAGCCCGCAACCCCACCGGCAGCTCACTCACAAAGCGCATTCGCTCTTTACGCGTAAATCGGCAAACTAGGGCTGCTGTGCTAAACTTTCACTCATGCAGGCAGTAAGCCGCACCGGGAGCCACGGATGAGTTTGTACGACGAGTTGGCGAAGATTGCGCAGGATGTAGAGCACCAGCGCGAGCAGATGAAATACGAGGCTGGTACCGTCGTGGTGTCGGTCCAGCAATTTATCCGCGCATTGGGATACAACCTGCACAACCTAAGCGAGGTGTATCCGGAATATGTTGCTGACCCACGTGAAAGCGGCGGCGAAGCGGTCGATTACGCCATCCTCAGAGACGGTTCGCCCATAATAATAATCGAGGCAAAAGCGGCCGTGCATACGCTCAACGAACAGCATTGGCGGCAGCTACATGACTACTTTGTCGCGCTGGATGTTCAATTCGCCGTTTTAACGAACGGCATCGAATACCGCTTCTACACCGATTCCGTAAGACAACACGTGTTGGATAAGAAGCCCTTTCTCACGATCAATCTTCGTACGCTTGATCGGTCATCGGTGCAGGTGCTGGAACACTTCTCGAAGTCGCAGTTCACTCCCGAACAAGGAATGCGCAAGCTGAGAGTTAGGCTGCTGCTGGAGGATGAGCTTAAGCGTCCGAGCGATGAATTCGTGCGCTTATTCGCCAAGCGCGTTCATTCTGGCCCAATCTGGAAGGAAGTAATTGCCGAATTCAGGCCAATCGTGCAACAGAGCCTTCACGATCTAGTAGGCCAGGGCATTAAGCCCCCTCCCTCTCCCCCGGATCCACCGCCACCTACCAACGACATCCCTGTCTTTGGCTACCACGAGGGGCATAGATTTAAAGCTGAACTGCTGCGCAGTACAATGGATCGTGGCTTACAAATCGCTCGCCACCATATTCGCTACAACGGAGAGACGACTTGGCTGAAGAATGCGGCGGTCATGGCCATTCGCTCTGTCGTTCCTAACTTTAAGCCGACGCGGACATATCCCAACGGGTTCACATTCTGGTACGTAGTCGACCCGGCCGACGGCAAGGAACACATGATAAGATACATCTCTGGATGGGATATGACGGACGAAGCCTTGCGCCAGCGCGTGCTGAATAAGTCCTGAATCTTTTCTCTGTGCCCTCTTCGGTGAATCCCCTACCGCAGCTTCTCCATCACCGCCCGCAACCCCACCGGCAACTCACTCACAAAGCGCATCCGCTCCCCGCTCACCGGATGATCGAACGCCAACTCATGCGCGTGCAGGAACTGTCGCTTCATTCTCACCCGCTGCTTCCTGTACCCATAGACCGCATCCCCTAGCACCGGACAACCGATGAAAGCCAGGTGCACGCGAATCTGATGCGTCCGCCCGGTTAAGAGCTTCAGCTTGACCAGCGCCCGGTCGCCTTGAAAATCATCGTCCAGCACCTCGAACTCGGTCTGCGCCGGTTTGCCCTCCCGCCGAACCGCCATGCGTTTGCGCTGCCGCGGATCGCGGGCGATGGGCGCGTCGATGATGCCGGTGTTGGACGCCGGCCGCTTCTCCAGCAGCGCCAGGTAGACCTTGTCGACGCTGCGCTCTTGAAACTGCCGCATCAGCGCCAGCAGGGTCGCCTTGTCCCGCGCGGCGACCAGCAAGCCGCTCGTGCCGCGATCCAGGCGATGCACGATGCCGAGGCGGTCCCCCGTCTCCGGATCGTCCATCATATCCGCCAGCTCCGGGTAGCGCGCCAGCAGCGCATTGACCAGCGTGCCCGTTTCATTGCCCGGCCCGGGATGCGCGACCATGCCGGCCGCCTTGTCGACCACAGCGAGATGCTCGTCTTCGTAGACGATGTCCAGGGCGATCTCTTCCGGCTCGATCGAGGTTTCGTCTCGCGGCGGGATGCGAACGCTGACCGCTTCGCCGCCTTTGAATTTGTAGCCGGTCTTCTGCGCCGCGCCATCGACCAGCACATGCCCGGCGCGGATCAGACCCTGCACCTGCGCCCGCGAGTAGCCGGGCAGATGCGCCAGCAAGAATTTATCGAGCCGCTGCTTGGGTTGATTGGCGATGAGGGTTAGGGATTGCTCTGGCACGGGTAATTGCCCAGCAGCTGTTCGCCAAAGCGCTGCTCGATGCGAGGCGCTTCGTTCATCCGCAAGACGAGCACTGTCGCTCGACCTTCAGGCGTCAAACCGGAGAGCGAGGCGTCTGATTCAATTTGAAAGTGCTCATCCCAGTCCTGCTGACGCGGGTTAAAAAGCCTCGTCGCTTCGTTTGTGAAAGGGCCAATCGCGGCGACATCGGCGCCGTGCTTGACTGCGACAATATGATCAGTGTGGAAATCTACTGGTTGTCTGCCTCCGCCAAAGCGGCAATACTCGCAGCATCTGCCCGCCCTCTCAAAAACAAAACGGCGCTGTTGTGCTGAAACGGTCAAGGTTTCAAGCCTTTGAGGCGGAGTTCCCGATTGATTTTCAGCGAAGTCATCATTCGATTCGCGCGGATGAAATCGTCCAATTCATGCCGTTCATCGCAGGTCAGTTCGTCCTCGCCGTTTCGTTCCAGCAAATAATGAACTCGCTCCTGCAAGTCTTCGGAAAACCGATACGCGAGCAATTCCTCGTCGGACGGGTCAGAAGCCAAAAACTCGGCGACAACATCAATCGCATTGCGAACAGGCGCGTTTATCATTAGCCTTGCTCCTATAATTCCGCCCCATTATACCTCGAATCACCCCGCGAATCACCCAACGCGGATTACACCGTCCCCAGCGCCGAACTGAGCAGAGCCGCGATCGTGCCAGCCACGATAATCGCCAGCAGCATAATCAGCCCCATGCGGATCAGCTTGCGCAGCCCAGCCCGCTCCGCCGCCGTCCATTTGCCCTCGCGCTCGTCCCTCATTTCTTCTCCGTCGACTGCGTTCCTCAACGATTAAACCATTTTCGCCCGCCAGTAACAATACGTTGCGAAACCGCCTCGCGACGCAAACCCCGCGAATGACTGCCCCGCGCGCCAATCCAGATGAGTAATTTTAACCTTGCGGCGGACGGGCTATAATCAGCTGGCGAAAAGGGAGAGCCGCGACATGAAAATACTGGTGACGGGCGGCGCCGGCTATATCGGCAGCCATGTGGCGCAGATGTTGGTCGAGCGAGGCGATGAGGTCGTCGTCTACGACAATCTGAGCAGCGGCCATCGCAGCGCGGTCCATTCCGACGCGGCGCTGATCGTCGCCGATCTGCACGACCAGGCGGCGCTGGCGGCCGCTTTCGAGGCGCATCAGTTCGACGGCATCATGCACTTCGCCTCGCAGATACTCGTCGGCGAGAGCATGCGGCAGCCTTTTATGTACCTGCGCGACAATCTCTACACGGTCATCAACCTGCTGGAGCAAGCGAGCCAATTCGGCGTGAAGCGCTTCATCCTGTCATCCACCGCCAACCTCTTTGACCAGCCGCAGCGCGTCCCTATTGCCGAGGGCGAAGCCCTGAACCCGGGCAGCATCTACGGCGAAACCAAATACATGGCGGAACGCCTGCTGGCCTGGATGGATCGGCTTTACGGCATCAAGTACTGCTGCCTGCGCTATTTCAATGCCTGCGGCGCGCATCCGGACGGGCATATCGGCGAGGCGCATGACCCCGAATCCCATTTGATTCCGCTGGTGCTGGGTGTCGCCCTGGGCCAGCGCAAGGCGATAGAGGTTTACGGCACGGACTACGACACGCCCGATGGCACCTGCATCCGCGACTATGTGCACGTCCAAGACCTGGCGCGAGCGCATATCCTGGCGCTGGAAGCGCTGGCCCAGGGCGAAAGCCGCGCCTACAACCTGGGCAGCGGCAGCGGCTTTTCCGTGCTGGATGTCATCGAGACGGCGCGCGCGGTCACGGGACATGCCATACCCACCGTGGCGGCGCAGAGGCGCCCGGGCGACTTGCCCGTGCTGGTCGCCGACAGCGACAAGATCGGGCGCGAACTCGGCTGGGAAACCGAATACAACAGTTTGCGCGCGATAATCGAAACAGCCTGGAACTGGCATCGCTGGCATCCGGACGGCTACGACTCCTGAGTGGTGAAACAAGGAACTTGCGCTGTATCAGCTTGTGTCACAGGGAGGCTGATATGACACGTTTGGCGCTACTCGCTGATATTCACGGAAACTTGCCGGCGCTGGAAGCCGTCATCGAAGACATGGCGCAATATGCTGTTGATCACGTCGTCGTGGCCGGCGACAGCGTAAATTGGGGTCCCTTTTCCCGCCAGGTGATGGAAATTATCACGGAGCGGGCTTGGGCGGTTGTACGCGGCAACAATGAGCTTTACGTCCTGGATTATTGCACCGAGCGCGCCCCGCCGCATTGGTCCAGCTTCACGATGCCGCCCTATTTGCACTGGCAACTTGGCGATCGCTGGATCGGCGCGATCGCCTGCCTGCCGGATACACTTCAACTGCGCTTTCGCGACGCGCCGCCGATACGCGTCTTCCACGGCATACCGGGCGATCCCTGGACCGCGATATATCCCAGTTCTACACCGGCGAAAGTCCGCCGGTGGCTTGATGGCATCGCCGAGCGCACGGTCATCGCGGCGCACAGTCATGTCGCCATGGAGCGTCATGTGGCGGGCTGGCAGATCTTCAATCCGGGCTCGGTCGGCGTGCCGCTGGATGGCGAACACAGCGCCAGTTATATGATCATTCACGGAAACAGTCAGGGCTGGGAGCTGGCAGCGCATCGCCGCGTCGCCTTCGACCGGGCGCGGTCCTTCGCCGAATTCGAGCGGCAGGACTTTGTCGCTCGCTGCGGCGTCACCGGTCAACTGATCCTGGAGGAGTTCCGCAATTCGCGCTTGGTTCTGGCTCCCTACATCGTCTGGAAAGGGGAGCGCTACCCCGACCAGGAGGACAGCATCGCGCTGATGCAAGAGTTTCTCGCTCTGGAAGACCACAGCGATTATCTTCCGCCGGAGTATCGGGGGCTGACCGCCGAGCTCCACCGCGACTGAATCCCCCGCCGATGCTATACTGCGCCTACGGCTACGGCCACGAGCACAAGGAGCGATTAGACATGTGCCGCAACATCCGCACGCTGTTCAACTATGATCCGCCCAGCACAGCCGCGGATATCGAAGCGGCCGCGCTGCAATATGTGCGCAAGGTCAGCGGCTACCGGAAGCCATCCGCGCTGAACGAAGCGGCATTTGACCGCGCCGTGGCGGACGTGGCGCGGGCGACGGCCGACTTGCTCGCCACCTTGCAGACTACAGCGCAGCCGCGAAACCGAGAGGCGGAAATCGCCAAGGCCCGCGCGCGCAATGCGGAGCGCTTCCGCTCTGCCTAAGGCGTTTGCAGTGAAACTCTTTCTATCTTGTCAAACCGCAGTTTGCGGTAGCCGAGGGAATTTGATATTTTGTGTCAGCGTGGGAGCTATTATCGTTGCCGCCGAGCGGCTACATTAGACCACGCTAGATTCTGATGGGTTCGACGAGGAGAAGACATGGCGGAGACTGGCGCCAGCATGCGCGCCGTCATTATGGAGAGGGTCGGCAAAGCGCGCGTCCTCAAACCGACGCGGCTGCCGCGTCCGCAACCGGCGCCCGCTGAAGCCCTGGTGAAAGTTCAGGCCACATCGGTCAATCCGGCAGATCTGCTGCTCCGCAGCGGCCGCCTGATCATCCGCAAACCCCTGCCGCATATATTGGGCTCGGATCTGGCCGGCGAGATCGTAGAGTTGGGCGATGACGTGGACGGCTGGGATATCGGTGATCGCGTCTTCGCCACCTTTGAGCAGCTTGGCTGCGAAATCGATGGCGGCTATGCGGAATACTGCGCCCTGCCCGCTGACAAGCTAATCAAACTGCCGGACGATCTGGATTTTCAATCGGCTGTCGCGTCGGGCGCATCCTTCGCGGCCGCCTTGCTGGCGCTGGTCACGCAAGGCAAACTGAAGAAAGCGGACACGATCGTGATCCGCGGCGCGGCCGGGGGCGTCGGCGCTTCCGCCGTTCAGATCGCCGCCGCAAGAGGCGCCAAGGTCATCGCGATCTGTGAAGGCGCATTCGTCGCGAACCTGCACGAAATCGGCGCGGACATTGTGCTGGAAGACGCCGGCGGCGACCTGGTGCGACAGGTGCAAGTGGCCACGGGCGAAAACGGCGCGAGCCTCGTGCTGCACTGCAACGCTAAACTGGACTTGGAAGAATCGGTCGACATGCTCTGCGCCGGCGGGCGGCTTGTCATCGCCTGCCCGCTAAGCAAGGACAGCGCCAGACTGAACGCGATGGACCTCTATCAGCGGAATCTCAGCTTGCACGGCGCCTACGGCTCGGTCAAACCCAAGGACTTCGCGCCAGTATTGACTGGCCTTGCCCGGGGCAAGTATCGCGCGCTGATCGACGAGGTCATGCCCTTAAGCGGGGCGCGCAAGGCGCATCGAAAACTTGAGAAGACCCCGGCCTTTGGCAAGATCATTCTCGTGCCGGATTCGGTCCTGGAAGCGGCCAAGAAACCGGATAACTGGATCCCCATCGACTAGATCGACCTAATCGGCCAGCCCGGGGTACTGCAAAAACAGCGCGTCTAAAGCCAGGCGCAGGTTGGCATTGGTATCAAGGGCGCGCAAAGTGTAGCCGGTGGCTTCCAGGGCGGCGAGGGCCTGCCCTGGGCTGATGTGCCCTGCTACAGCGCGGATTTCGCCGCTGCGGTCAATGTTGCATGGTTTCACCGGACTGTCGCTGCAATGCAGCAGCACATCGCGCCAGTAGCTTTGCCAAACCTCCAGCACATCGCGCAGCAACGCCTTCTCCCGCCCGGCGCGGCGACTGAGCTGATCGGAGATTTTCATTCGCTCCAGACGCGGGCCCGCCAGCACATCGCGAAGCATATCAAGCATTTCCTGCCGGAACGCCAGCGGCGCGTCGTCTTGAAGCGTCGACAGCGCCCAGCCGATGCGCCCGCCGCTGAGGCCGGCGACAAGCTCGGCGCGTTCTTCATCACAGCCGCCGCCGACAAGCTGCGCCTTGACCACCCCCCGCGGGATCGGGCGCAGGGGGATGTGCTGGGCGCGGCTGCGTATGGTGGGCAAAACGCGCTCAGCCGAAGTCGCCAACAGGATCACGATGGCATGAGGCGCCGGTTCCTCCATCGTCTTCAGCAGCGCATCCTGCACCAGGGGCGCAACCAAATGAAAGTCGTCAAGAATGGCGATGCGATAGCGCGCGCTGTACGGCTTCAGGGACAGCAAACGCAACACGTTGCGGACGTCATCTATCTTCAGCGGAGCGTCGCCGCCCGCCAAGATCAGATCGGGGTGGGCACGCCGGCGAATGGCGTCGCAGGCGCGACAATTGAAACAAGGGCGTTGTGCTGGATCCTCCGCCTCACAGGCGAGGGCCATTGCAAAAGCGAGCCCCAGCTGCATTTTGCCCAGCCCGGCGCTGCCCGTGATCAGATATGCGTGGCGGTTGCGACCGTTCGCAAGGGTGCGGCGCAAGAAATCGACCGCCCAGTCATGCCCGATTATCCGCCAGTTTTCAGCCGAAGGCGCATTATCAACCATGCGGGGATTATACTGCGCCCGGCACACAATCGGAAACGGGCGAACGCGATGAAGTGGAACTGGGTAAAGGCTTTGTAAAATCCGCGCGCGGCGCTGCGTAATGCCCGCGCCCTTGCCTTATAATTGTGATAAGCTGTTGGCTGATTCGGCGGCTTAACCTAGAGATTCCAGCTATCAAGCAAAGGATGGCGCTATGCGATTTCCCTTCGCGCGACTTTTTTCAGTATGCTGCTCTATGCTGCTGCTTGCCCTCCCCGTCCATGCCCAGGAAGCGCCGACGGTGACGATCACGCCGGAGGCCGGGATTGCCGAAGAGGCGGTCTTCGATATTGTGATAAGCGGATTGCAGCCCGAAAGCCCCTACACCGTCGAGATCTTGTTCGAGGGCGAAGTCGTCTTCAGCAGCGATGAAACCAGCGATGCTGACGGGCGGATCGACTATCCCATCATCAGCACGGCCGGCGATTCTCCGGGCGTCTACACCTTGCAGGTCGTCAGCGAAGGGGAGGTCATAGCCAGCGCCGACTTTGAACTGACTGCGGCGGAAGAGGATGATGCCGAAGGTGAAGGCGAGCCCCTTGGCGATGTGACGGTGACGCCGGAAACAGTCCCCTTTGGCAAAGTGCAAGCGATACGCATTGCTGAATTGGAAGGGCAGAAGGATTACACGCTGGAGATCAGCGCGAGCGAAACATCAGAGGTCGTCTACCGCCGCGTCCACAGAAGCGATGAGGACGGCCTGATAGAGATCGAGGTCTTCGCGGAAGAAGGCGATTCCCCCGGCCCCCATACAATTGCAATCTACGATGAAGCAGGCGGGCTCGTCGCCGAAGGCGAATTCACTATCGCAGCGCCGGCGGAGCGCGCCGCCCAGGTCGAGTTGGAGCCGGCCTCGATTCAAGCCGGGCAATCCGTGCAAATCGCCCTGCGCGGTCTGGCCGCGTTTGACAGCGTCACGGTCCAGATCACTTCTGTTGACGGCGTCCTGATCGATACGATTCTGGCTCGGGCATCGATCGATGGCGAATTAAGCGCGACCTTCAGCGCAGCCGATGGCTTGAATGCGGGCGATTACAGAGTCGATATCTTTGTCGATGCCGAAAAACTCGCCAGCGCCACACTCTCGGTTGTTGAGCCGGAGGCGGAAGCGCCGGCCACTGAAGAGGCATCAGCGGACGAGCCAGAGCAGGTCGAAAGCGCGGATGCCGTCCCCCAAGCGATAATAAGCATTGAGCCCCAAGCCGCGCCGATCGGCTCGAGCCACCTCGTCATAGTGAGCGGCTTGCGCGCCAGTGAGACGGTGACGCTCGATGTCCTGTTCGGCGGCGAATCCGTTTATCGTACGGAAAAGACAGCCGATGCGACCGGCAGCGTCAGCGTCGAGTTGGTCACGGACGCGGAAGATGAACCCGGCGATTACATCATCACCGTTCTGCGCAGGGCGGGCAACCAGCCTTCAGTGGTATTGACCGCCGCGGCGAAGCAAGCTGTTGAGTTTGTCACGACGACCATCGGCGCTGCCGATGTCATTGAAGGTCGCCTTGTCGATGGCGCCGCCGAATTCAGCTTTGACGGCGAGGCTGGCAAGTATATGCTGATCGCTGTTTCCTCGGCGGACTTCGACCCGGCCGTCGCGCTAATCGACAGAGACGACCTCGAGATCGCATTCAATGACGACAGCCGCGGACAGAAAGATTCCATCATCGGTCCACTGGCGCTTCCATACACCGGTCGTTACACGCTTGAACTATCGGCTCAGCCGCTAATGATGGCGCAGGGCGCGATCGACGGAGACTTTGTCATCACGATCGCCGAAGCGAGCCCCGCGCCAATCGCATCCGACGCGGCGGCGCCTTTCTCTCTGGATGCCGATTCGCCGACGCAGTACTACTCGCTTCCGGTCGCGACCGGCGACAGCCTGACAGTGACCCTGGACAGCGGCGGCCGCCTCGATACCGTGCTGCAAGTGGTCGCGCCGGACGGGGGAGAATTCGCCTTTGATGACGACAGTGGCGCGGGCTTCGACGCGGAACTGAGCAATCTTGTGTTTGACCATGCGGCGACCTACGTTTTGGCGGTATCCAGCTTCGATAGCGGCGCGAGCGGGCAAGGAACAATGAGCATCCGCCGCAATCCGGTCCATGCCTTGGAAGACGGAGAAACCGTGATAACGCTAAACGACAAAGCCATTCGCGATCTGGTCGTCTTTGACGCCCAAGAAGACGAGTATCTGGTTCTCAATCTGGACACGCTGAGCGGCGATGTCGAAGACCTGTACGTCACAGCGACCGTGGAAGGCATGGAAGTCATGTCCTACAGCACCATGGGGGTGCCGGCCGAGCTGCCGCTGGCCTTCGTCATGCCGATGAGCGGGCGCGTCGTTGTCACGCTGGAGAAGTTCGGCTTCGATGATGGCATCACGCTCGTAGTCTCGCTCGTGCGGCCCTAGTAGACCTGCAAACCACGGGCTTCGCGCTCCCCATCGCGCCAAGCCTCTTTATGATTGTGCCGCGGCTGCTGCTTGACGCGCAAGCCGGACAGCGCCTCCACTTCATGATCGGCGTAAAAGGCATCCAGCCTCGTCTTGAAATCGGCGACGACATCCGGCTGCTGCCTGTAGCAGTTGACCGACTCGGACGAATCAGCGCGCAGGTCAAACAGCTCGTGCGGACCAGCGGGATAGCGCAGAATCAGTTTCCAGCGCTCGTCGCGGATCATGCGCAGGTCGCCATATTCGCCGAAGCGTGTATTGTCCCAGGGGATTTCCTCCCCGCGCAACAGGTCGGCATAGGACGCGCCGGCGTAGGAATCCGGCGGCGGCTCAAATTCGGCCAACTCACAGAGCGTGTGAAATGTATCGCAATGATCAACGTATTGATCAAGCGCCTGCGCCCCGACGCCGGCGCCAGACAGGATAAGCGGCACACGCAGGGAAATATCGTACATATTCAGCGGGCGTGTGCTATTGCCCTTGCCGAAGAAGCCTTGATGGCCGATAGCGCAGCCGTGATCGGAGGTGTAGATGATAATCGTGTCCTCCCACATTCCGCGGGCCTTCAGGGCGTCGACGAGGCGGGCGACATTGTCGTCGATTTCGCGCACGGCAGCGTAGTAACCGATATAGCGATCGCGCAAGTCGCTCTCGCTCAGGTCATTCGCGCCGCCCTCGTTCTTGACCCAGGGATGCGGCTCATATGGCGGTATCTCGGCGAAGGGGCAGTCTTGATAAAGGGCGGTCTGCCGGGGATCGTGCGTGCCCTGCGCGTAGGGCGAATGCGTCGCGATGTAGCCGATATTGAGGAAGAATGGCTTATCAGGAGGGGCGGAATCCAGAAACTCGATCGCGTGGTCGGTGATGAATTGCGATTTGTTGCCGTCCAGTTCGACCATCTCGCCATTGCGCACGTAGGTGTAAGAACCGTTGTGCGCGCCCTGCCAGCCGGGCAAGCCAAAGTGATAATCAGCGCCGCGCGGCGGCAGATGCGATTGCCCCAGGTGCCATTTGCCGCTCAAGCCGGTGTGATAGCCGGCTTGGGAAAAGTAATCGAATAGCGTCCGCGTTTCGCCCAGCCAGTCGCGCTCGCCGACCTCCGGAATCGCCTCCTCGAGCCAGTCGTGTATACCCACTTGCGAGGCGGTCTTTCCGGTGAGCAGGCAGGCGCGGGCCGGCGAGCAGACGGGAGTCGGAGTATAGGCATGGCGGAAGCGGACGCCAGTCGCGGCCAGGGCATCAAGCGTCGGCGTATGCACTTCGCGATTGCCATAGCAGCCGTTGGCCCAAGCGCCATGGTCATCGGTGAGGAATAATACGATGTTCGGTCGGTCAGGCATGCATGCTCCTTAATCAGGCTTGTCCGATACTCCAGTAAAAGCGCCAGTGATTGAGCTCGCGGCGGCGATGTGGTCGGGGCTGATGGGGCCGGAGGGTTGGGTCATGGCAGGTTCCTCGGGGGCTGTGGATTTTGGCGGAGTGTACCACAGGAGCGCGCGGGGCAGGGTGGAGCTAAAGGTTAGTTTTCGGTTAGACGATTGTCCGTATTGTCCCTTTGTCCGGACAAAGAAAAAGTTTTTTCGGACATTAGGGCGTTTTCGGACAAAGTTTGGCGGTTTCGGCGAGCGTCAACGGTTTGCAACAGGTTTGCCGGACTGGCAGCGGAGCAGATGGCGGGCGCAGGATATGGGGTTGTTAAACGGCGTGTTGAATACATATTAGCATGGGTTGGGTGCGGGTGTCTAGAGCAAATGTTCGGGTGTTGGGATTTTAGTTTTTCTGTTTGCTTTACCACCGAGGGTCGCGAGTTTTTTGAGGGCACAGAGGGAAATGATTTGGACCACAAAGGCACAAAGGGCACGAAGGAGGATTAGGGGCGACCCGGTGGGTTGCCCCTACATCGATTATTTTGCAGCGGGTTTGTTGACAGGCGCGGTACAGGCATTAGAATAGGCGAAACGGTATGGAGTTGGGGGCGACGATGTCATTGGTGACGCTTGAACAAGTCGATCAATACCAGCGCGAGGGCTATTTCATTCTGGAATCGGTGATTCCGGATAATGTACTAATAGCGCTGCAAGACGAGTGCATGCGCATGGTAGAAGACCACGACCGCCGAATGGAAGCGAAAGGCGTCAGCTCCGAGGGCATCACGCATTACAAGAAGCGCTACTTCATCAGCAATCGCTGGGACGACAGCCCGATCATGACCGAGTTTCTCTTCAGCGACCTCATGGCAGAGATCTGCCGCGCCACGCTGGGGGAGACCGCCTACCTCTTCCACGAACAGTATGTCGTGAAAGCGGCCGATACGGACAGCAAATTCGCCTGGCATCAGGATTCGGGTTATATCGGACATTATCACAAGAGCTATCTTTCCTGCTGGTGCGCGCTGGATGACATGTCTGTGGAAAACGGCACGGTCTACATCCTGCCCTACTCGCGGGACGGGCGTCACTCAGCGGACGAAATCATCTCGCATGTGGTGGAAGAACGGACTAATGACAAAGTCGGCTATCACGGGGATGACCCGGGCGAGCCGGCGATCGTACCTGCGGGCAGCATCGTGGTCTTCAGCAGCCGCACCTTCCATCGCAGCGGCGCCAACATGACGAAGGATTACCGGCGCTGTTATCTGGCGCAGTACTCGGCTGAGCCGATTATGAATCGCGATGGCAGCGAGCTATGGGGCCGGGCCGAGCCGATACTCGAAAACGGCGAGCGGATCGGTCCGCCGATCTAGCTGAAGAGCTCAAGCGCGCCGCGCATCTCCATCGGCAGGGTGAAGATCTGCCAAGCGGCCAGCATCATGAGCAAGAAGAGCAAAGCCCAGGGAAGCAGGCCCAGCAGCGCCTTCCGCCGGTAAAGCCGCAAAGCCGCCTTCTGCGCCAGCCGCAAGCTCCACAAGAAGCCAGCCAGCAGCAGGACAAGCTGGATCAAGCCGATCACGTTGCTATCCAGGCTGACGCTGAAGCGCTCCCAATCGCCGCTGCCGCCCATGAATTCCTGAATGACGGGCACGATCAATACCGGACCGACAAGCAAATGAAAGCTGTAATGGGCGAACCAGATGCCGAAGCCAAGGGGCACAAAGGCCGGCGCGAAGGCAGCGGCAGTCTCGCGCAGGGAGTCGCGCTTGCGCAGGCCGGTCAGTCCGCGAGCGAGCCAAGCCGCCGCGATCGATGCCGCCGCCGGCAGCAACAGGTTTACAGCGCCGAAAATCAGCAAGAGGACAATAAACTCGCTGGAGATCCCCAGGTTAAGCGCCAGCCATTCTTGCAGGGCGTAATAGGGCGGCACCATGCCAAAGGCGTTGGAGATGCCCATGAAGCCCAGCGCGATCGCCAGCAGCGATACATCCCAGCGGCGGGACCAGCTATCGGCGCGGCTTAGTTCGGCGCCCGGCGCACGCGTGAACAAGCTGACGTTGTCGTGCGGGCAGGCGCGGACGCAGTCCAGGCAGAAGGTACAGTCGAGATTGCTGCGGATCTGTGGCGCGAACAACTCCGTGCCGCAGCCCAATGTGCCGCGCGGACCGTGCAGCACATCTTTGCTTTGGATGCCTTCGCCGCCGGCAACCGGAATTTCATCGACGCGAATTGCGGGCTGCGGCGCATAGCTGCCATTGACGCATTCCTTGCCGACGCAACTGGCGCAGACATCATGCGATTTCACAGCGATGCGCGTCGGCGACAGCGTCGAGTAGACCATGTTAAAGGCGCCCAGCGGGCAGACGTATTTGCAAAAGGCGGATTCGCTGAAAAGGGCTTCCAAGGCGAAGGAGGCGGCGAAGTACAGGACGATCAACCAGGCGGTGAGCCAGGGGCTGGCCCAGAGATCCAGGTATTCGTAGAAGAAAAACAGCGCGAACAAGCTGAAGATCGAAAGCCACTTGTTCCGCAGCGCCTGCGGGAAGCGCAGCCCGCTTTGCGACAGCCGCTTGGCCAATGACCGCGGCAGCGTGAAGGGACAGCCCATGCAGAACAGATTGCCGGCCAGAAGCAATACGATGACGACGAGCCCGCGCAGATAAACCCAGGGCGCAACAGTGGCCAGATTACGCGCCGCTGACTGGGGACCGATGAAGCCGTCAAGAACGAGCGCCAAGGCCGCCAGCGTCAGCAGGGCTTGCAGGGCCAGCCTTCCGTGTCTGCCCCGCAAGAGAGGCCCAAGGAGCGGCAATCTCAATACATCCATACCGAGGGGGCGGACGCGCTGTTGTGGCTTGTCTCCGCTCATAAGATTGAGCTCATTTCGATGGTATCTGTGATCTAAGCAGTTCCATGTTAGTCAGGCGAAAAAGTGATTTGCAGTGAATGTTGCAGGCGAACAGCTTACCCCACCCCCGGCCCCTCCCCGACGAGTCAGGGAGGGGAGTAAGACGCTCGCCGAGACAGCATTCAGTCAACTTCCCGCCCTTGCAATCGGCAAGGTATTTTGCGTGGGCGGCGGCTTTGCCGCGCGCGTGTCTACAATGTTCGATTTTGATGTGTCTCCCTCTCCTACGTCAACCTTTCACATTGTTTTCTTGGAACACCTTATACCGATGTCCCGCTGGACAGCGTATAGACGACGAATACGGCGTATAGGAGCAGCAGGACCCAGCCTTCCCGTCGACTCAATCCGCGTTCCGTCCAGAGAAATCCAAAGAGAACCAGAGTGGTGATCACCAGGATGCCGATGGAGGTCCAGAGGTCGCCCGTGCCCACATTGATTCCGCTGAGACCGAGGGCGGAGAGCGCTATCGTCCAGGGCAGAGCCAAGCCCACGAGCAAGTCGAAGGTGTTTGAGCCGACGGCGTTGGCGACCGCCATGCCGCCCCGCCCTTCGCGGGCTACATCAACCGACGCCATCAAGTCGGGCGCCGATGTGCCGGCCGCCAGCAAGGTCAATGCCACGATCACCGGCGGAATGCCGATGCCGACCGAGAAGACTATCGTCGCTTCCACCAGGATGTAGCTCAGCGCGACAATTAAGGCAATCGATACGGCGAATGCCCAGATGAAGTTTTTGTCGGGCGCGCCTGTGATCCGCCGCAGCAGCATCACGACCAAGTCTTCCAAATGATGCCAGCCGGCTACCTTGCCCGGCGCCGGTTCGCTCGTCTGCGGTAGGTCGGCGGCTTCTTCCTCATCAGCCTCCGGATCCTTCAATACGATGAGTACGCCCATATACACGACGTAGCCCACCAAGCCCAGGATCGCTTCGATCAGAGAGACATGGCCGTCGAAAAAGACCAAGCCCAGATACAAGATCGAAATCAGGTAATAAACGATATCGCGCCCGACGGCGAAGATATGAATATGCAAGCCACGGGCCAGCACAGCCGATACCCCCGTGATCACCAGAATGTTGAAGACGGCAGAGCCGACAATAGTGCCGATGCCGACATCGCTGTGTTCGCCGCCGCCGGTGAAAAGGGCCATCAGCGCAATCGCCAGTTCCGGCGCCGATGAGCCGATCGCCATCAATGACGCGCCCGCTACTTCATCGGAGAGTTTCAAGCGGCGCGATATCTCGTCCAGGCTGGGGATGAAGAACTTGTCGGTCAGCACTGCCAGTACGAACACGGCAGCGAGAATTGCCGCCAGACTCAAGAGGACGTCGCCCATTGCCTATTCTCCGGCGCATTTGCGCGCTATCGTCTCCACCCATGATACTGCGGCGCGTCAAGACCGGCACTCGCCGCTTCGATCACCAGCGGGCGATGAGGGCGCGAAAAAGCATCTCTCGCTCGGCCAACTCATCCGGCGCCGCGCAGTCATGCTCCAGCCAATCGACCAGCGCGTGCGCCGCCTCGCGATGTATCGCTCTTGGCAAACTCCAGTCGCTGCTGAACATGCCCGCCGCGCGGCGCTCAACCATGATGCGGCAGGACACCGGCTTCTCGAGGTATCGCAACAGGTCGACCGCGTCCACATTGGCGCCGGCAGCCCCAAGATAGCGGCTCATGGCATCGTCCGTCAGCCATATGCCTTGGTGAGCGCTATCAGCGTTGACGCCCATGTCCCGCAGGATTGCGTCCCATTGGTCCTGGACGATTCGCCAGGGCGGCGGATCAGCATCAGCGGGCGCGATGTTTTCCACGATGATCAAGGCGCCGCCCGGTTTTAGCAGCCGCCGCGCCTCGTCGATGCAATCGCGCCACTCAGGCAAATGATGAAAAACGCGCACAGCGTGAATGACGTCAAAGCTGGCGGTGGCAAAGGGGACGTTGCGGATATCCGCCTGCGCCAGAAGCGGATGCTGTACGCCCCCCAACTTTGTCCGCATGAGCCGCATCATGCCCCGCGAAAAGTCGATGCCGAAATAGTGGTGCGCGGCGCGGATAAAGGGCTCGGCGATCAGCCCGCTGCCAATCCCCAACTCCAGAAAGCGCTCTGAAGCGCCGGCGCCAATGCAGCCGAGCAGGGCCCCGCGATAGCGCTCAACGACCCCTTCGCGGTAGCCGCGCGTGGCATCGTAATAGTCGACGGCATTATCGTAATTGACGGGCATAGACCATAGGCAAAGGCTGTATCTCCTGCCAGTATAACGCTATAAACCGCGGGATGTTTCTCATTGATCCTTTTATCTTGCCGGAGGAGACATGAAAGTCGAAGATATCAAGCTGTATTACGCCTACAACGAATGGGCGAACAATCGAATCCTGGACGCAGCGGAAAATGTCCCGCAGAAACAGTTGAAGACGCCGAATGAATTCGGCTGGGGAAATCTGCTCGGCGCGCTGGTTCACATCCTTGACGCTGAATATGGCTGGTTCTGCTTCCTATTTGACAGGGACGACGAAGGGATACTGGACCCGGAGAAGTTCGCGGATGTCCCAGCGCTGCGACAACGCTGGCAGCGACAGAATGCTGTCACCCGGCAGTGCCTGGAGACGCTGGCTGACGACGATCTTGCGCGCGTTCACTCCAGCCAAAGAGAGGGGCGGCAGTACGAATGGGTCCTGTGGCAGGCGCTTGTGCATGTTGTCAATCATGGCACGCAGCATCGCGCCGAATGCGCCGCGCTATTGACCGGATTTGGTCACTCGCCCGGCGATATGGATTTCACGCTTTTTCTGCGCCAGCGAGAAGAGAGCGCATAAGGAGGCGACATGAAACGCGACGATATCCAACTGCTCTATCAATACAACGAATGGGCCAACCGGCGCATCCTCGATGCCGCGGCGGGCGTCTCACCGGAAGAGCTCACGGCGCCTAACGATCTGGGCTGGGGCGACCTGCGCGGTTTACTCGTGCATATCATGACCGCCGAAATCGGCTGGCGCAATCGGCTCAGTGGTCTGGGCGAGGTTGCGCGCCCGGAGGCGACGGACTTCCCCGATGTCGCGTCTATAAGCGCCCGTTACAAGGCTGAGACAGCCAAGCTGTGGGATTATCTCAATGGCCTGAGCGACGCTGATGTCAGCGGCCCAGTGACGTTCGAGCGGGACGGCCGACAGCGCAGCAGTACGCTCTGGCATTTTCTGGCGCACGTTGTCAATCATGGCACGCAGCACCGCGCCGAATGCGCCGCGCTATTGACCGGATTTGGTCACTCGCCCGGCGATATGGATTTCACGCTTTTCCTGCGCCAGCGAGAAGAGAGCGCATAGGGGGCGACATGAATCGAAACGATATCGATTTGCTCTTCCAATACAATGATTGGGCGAACGAGAGGATACTCGATAGCGCGGAAAAGGCGTCGCCTGAGCAACTTTCGGCCGCGAACGAATTCGGTTGGGGCAGCCTGCGCGGCGCGCTCGTGCATCTCATGGATGCGGAGTACGTCTGGCGCGTCTTGCTAAGAGAGGGCGAACACGTCGAATGGCTGGAGCCGGAAGATTTCCCCGATATCGCTGCCATCCGCGATCGCTGGGCGGGGGAGAGGCTGGCCTTCCGGGACTATCTCAACAGCCTGAGCGATGAAGACTTGCTCGGCACGGTCAGCTATGAGGGCCGGGGCAGAACGTATCACCGGGTCCTTTGGCACTGCCTGGCCCACGTCGTCAATCACGGGACGCAGCATCGCGCGGAATGCGCTGCGCTGTTGACCGGTTTTGGCCAGTCGCCCGGGAATCTGGATTTTACGGAGTATCTGATCGATGTGGGCTTGGCCTAGCAGCGCGGGTTGAGCGTATGCTGCTATGACAGGATAGCGCTCACTCGTCATCGGGCCGGCGTTTGCGCCGCTTCAAGAGTTGATCGCCCAGATTCACCACTTCCGTATCATGCAGCTTGAATTCGGGCTCCAGCGCATCCCGGCCTTTGGTCGACTTTGGCGGGGCCATCGCCGACGGGCTCGGTGGCGGCGGACGGTCATCGCCGCGCGGTGAGGGCCTTGGGGTTATGCCGTCGCCATATCGCGTTGTCGTCCGACTGCGACCGCGGGCGCGGAAAAGCGCCTGCATACGCTGTGATCGCGACTCGTCTCGGCCTCGGCCGCCCAAGTATGCGCGCAGTCGCTGCAAGTCGCTACGCGTGACGATCAAGCGGCGGACGGCGATATCCAGCGGCAGCAGCAGCAGCGCCAATAGAATCAGGCGCTCCCAAATGTCCGTCGCCGCCATTTCCGCGCCCAGGTCATGCGCGAAGACGGCATCGGGCCGCTCGGCGAGGTTCTCGCCACCGGTGATCTCGGCGATCTCGGCCAGCAAACGCTCATCATGAGGGCGGGGGATGTATTCGGGAGAGTATGACATCACCCAGCCATGCAGGTCGGTCAGGTTCGCTTCAGTTGATCCGGGCGGTGATCCTCCGCTAATCGTCAAGAAGTAAGCGCCTTCGTTACTCGGCATAAAGCTTGACTCGTATCGTCCCGGCGCAGTCTGCTGCAAGGGAATACGCAGGCTGCCGCCCGCGGGATTCAGAACAGCGCTGCTCAAAGTCAAGCCATCGAGGAATCCGCCGGCATCATCGCGGGCATCAACGACGATTCGGGCCCGGTCGTTGTGCGCGACGATGCTGGTCTCCAGGTTTTTGTTGGCGCCCGCGTTGATGCTCCAGGCAACGGCCTGCCCCCAAAAACGCGGGAAATCCTCCCAGTCCACCCATTCGTTCGCCCAGCGCGCGTTGGCGTCGGCCGTCCAAGCCACCACCCGTCCCAAGCCATACTGCCAGGCGGCAAGTACGGGGTCTTCATAGGGTTCCGGACCGCTAAGGATACGCTGGGCAGCAGCCTTCGGGGTAGAGGCGACATAGCCGCGCAGGGGCGGCATAGAGCCGATCCCATCAATGATTGCGCTGCTGCCGGTCAGGCGTGGCGTGAAGCTCTCCTCGACGATGTATGAGCGCGATGCCAGCACGGTTTCCTGCGCAAATATCAGGGGAATCTGCTCGACATCGGCCACGCGGTAATAATTCCCTGCCCCGGCTTCAGCCATCGTCTCAAGGAAAGCGCCCGGATTGCGTCCGATGGCGATCGCCGACAGCGTCACGTTAGAATTGTCGTGTAGGGATTGGCTGAGCTCGACCAAACCGGTAGGGCTGGCCCCGCCGTCCGTGAGCAAAATCAGATGCTTGAGTTGGGACGGTTCTTCGACGATATCGCGTTCGACCAGGCGCAAGCCCGCCATGATGTCCGTGCCGCCGCCCGAGCGTATCGTATTGGTCATCGCGATCAGGGCCTGCGCGTCGTTAACCCGCTGAAACGGCACTACCCAGGCGCCGCCGGTATCAAATGTGCCGATGGCGACACGATCCGACGGCTGCAGCAACTCCAAGGAAAGCACTATCGCGCGTTTGGCGAGCTCCAGGTTTGGCACGCCGCTGCGTCCGATCTGCCCCATGCTGCCCGACCGATCGATCAAGTAGGCGATAGTCAGTTGCGGAAGGCGCTTCTGGTCTTTGATCTGCATTTCCACCGGCAGCGTTCGTTCCAGCGGCGTCTGATAGTAGCCACCGGGGGCATAGCTTTCCGGCCCTCCGATCATGATCAGTCCGCCGCCGACATCGCTGACGTATTGATCCAGCAGGGTCATCTGCCCATGGCCGAGCTCCGTCGCCGGCACATTGGCGAGGATGACGCTCTTGTAATTCGCCAAACTCGCCATTGTGACGGGCATATCGGCCGGCGCGCTCGAATCAACCAGGATGCCCACTTGTTCGAGGGCCGGCAACAGGTATTGCGTCTCCGATTCATCAGTGCTTACCAGGAGTACGCGCGCCGGCCCGACCACCTGGCTAAAGGCGCCAAGCTGATTGTTTTGCCTGTAATTGTCGTTTTCACCCGGCACGACGACTTGAGCAGTGAAGTCAAGAAAGCCGCTTCTTTCGCCGGCCTGCGTCAGGCTGTAGCGCGTGTCCCCCGCCTGCAGCTCCAGCGCTTCCTCGTGGATCAAGCGCCCGCCGGAGAAGATCAGCAAGGTCGCAGGCGTCGCTGTTTCGGCATGAATCCCAACCGCGATGTCGAAACTCTGGTTCTCGGCCACGCGGCTCGGCGCATCTATGCCCGTGATGCGAACATCGGGCGCTGCTGGGCGAAACACCGGAACATAACTGATTTCGACGCCGGAGACCGCCGCGCGCTGCGCCCTCGCGATGGCATCGCCTTTGGTGACTTGTCCGTCACTCATAAGGACAATCCGGCGCGAGACATCGGGCGGGAACATAGACAGCGCCGTCTGGATCGCGTTGGCGATGTCTGTTCCGGTTGTCTGAGGGGTCGAGCCGAAGCTTTCTATCTCGCCTGCGACGCTGAAGTCCGTCTCCGGCACCGCATTATCGCCGAAGAGCAGCGCCGCCCATTCATCGTCCGGCTGCTTTACGGCGAGCGCCTCGCGCATGAAGTCGAGCTGACGTTCTCGACTGCCGCTCCCCATGCTGTCGGAAGCATCCACCAGGAAAACCACAGCCAGCCGTTCGACCGCCTGTACACTCTGCAATCCCGCAAGCGCCAAGACCAGGAGCACAATAATAAACGTGCGCAAAGCCAGGCTGGCGACATCGCGGCGGCGACGAAAGGCATGCCGCGGGAAGCCGATCGTCCAAACGACCGGCAAAAGCAAGAGCATAACGAAGGCGAAATGTGGGGCGGTCAGCTGCATTGTGTTCCCAGTTCGGCTCGAAGGATGGCGCGCTGGCGATGCCCGCTACTATGTTGATTCTAGCGAGAATAGCAGCCAATTGACAGGGTGACAGGCTTCCGCCCAGCGGCGTTGCGCGCCCCGAGAATTCCTTCGCGGCGCCGCCCCGGCATTATTATGAGACAGGTTGTCGGAATATCGCTCGTTGATTCGGCACATAATGTATGATAATCTACAATTGAGGTTCAGGTTTATGCATAATTCAGCAGCAATGATAGACGTAACAGCAAAATGAGTATAAAATCTCAGTTATATTGCGATACATTGCGGTGGAGCCTGGTTTCTGTCAAAGGGGGAGTTAATGTCCGAATATGATAGCCACCATGTACAGGTGAGCAATTCATTCGTAGAACCGGTCAGTACATTCACGGATGAAGGACCGGATATTATTAAGGTGTCAGCGCGTTCGCGGTCCACCGCGGTTGCGGGCGCTATCGCCGGAGTAATGCGGCAGCATAGTATTGCCGAGGTCCAGGCGATAGGCGCCGGCGCTGTGAATCAAGCGGTTAAGGCCTTGGCGATCGCTCGCGGTTACTTGGAGCGTGATGAGATCGACATAGTGACGACGCCGTATTTCACCGAGGTTGACATCGACGGTCAAGAGCGCACGGCGGTTCGTTTCCGCGTTGAGCCGCGGCCAAGCTAGCGTCGAGACCATTCGGCAAAGATCGACAGATTTGATTGCTCAGAATCTGCCAGTGGATACCATGTATCCGCTTTTTTTGGATTTTCTCGCCTCTACGACAGTTCCGTTGCTGGCGCCCGACTGATATAATCCCCGCATTCTTGACAGGCTGTCCGATACAGGAGTGATTCCGTGCCTGACTTGACCACGCTTGCAATCAATACTATTCGCACGCTCTCGATGGATGCTGTGCAACGAGCCAACAGCGGTCACCCGGGCTTGCCAATGGGCGCGGCGCCGCTGGCCTATACCCTGTGGCTACGCCACCTGCGCTTCAATCCGCGCAATCCCGGCTGGCATAACCGCGATCGTTTCGTCCTCAGCGCCGGTCATGGTTCGATGCTGCTCTATGCCCTGCTCTATCTGACCGGCTTTGATGTATCGCTCGATGACATAAAGAACTTTCGACAATGGGGCAGCCCAACGCCGGGTCACCCCGAGCACGGCGATACACCGGGCGTAGAGACGACGACCGGTCCACTTGGTCAGGGCGCGGCCACCGCGGTCGGCATGGCTTTGGCAGAAGCTTTCCTGGCGCGCTATTTCAACCGCGATGGATATTCCATTGTCGATCACTACACATACGTGCTGGTCAGCGATGGCGATCTGATGGAAGGGGTCTGCCTGGAGGCAGCCGCTTTGGCGGGCCACTGGGGATTGGGCAAGCTGATCTTCCTCTACGACGATAACGAAGTCACGCTGGACGGCGCCGCCGACATGACATTTTCCGAAGACATCGCGCTCCGTTTCCAGGCGATAGGCTGGCACGTGAGCCGCATCGCCGACGGCACCGACGTGAGCGCAATTGACGATGCCATCACGGCCGCGAAAGGCGTAACGGACAAGCCGAGCTTGATCTCAGTTCGAACGGTAATCGGTCATGGGAGCCCGAACAAGCAAGGCACAAGCGCCGCCCACGGCAGTCCCCTGGGGGACGACGAAGTGGCGCTGGCGAAAGAGAATCTCGGCTGGGACAGTACCGAGACATTCTACGTGCCCGGTGAAGCCTTGGAGCATTTCCGCAGCGCCGTCGATACCGGCGCCGCCGCTGAAGCCGCCTGGAAAGACGGCTACCAAACCTGGCGAGCCGCCGTCCCAGAGCTGGCTGAAGAGTGGGAGCGAGCAATCGCGGGGGAGTTTGCGCCCGGCTGGCGTGACGCGCTGCCAAGTTGGGCGGCAGGGGCGTCAGTCGCCACGCGAAATGCCGGCGGCGAAGCGCTGAATGCCCTGGCGAGATTCGCGCCGACCATGATCGGTGGCGATGCCGACCTGGCAGGCAGCACCAAGACGCTGATCGCGGGCGCGGCAAATACGGGACCGGGTCAACCGGCCGAGCGCAATTTGCGCTTCGGCGTGCGCGAACATGCCATGGGCGCCATCGTTAACGGCCTGGCGCTGCACGGGGGCATCGTTAAGCCCTACAGCGCGACATTCTTCACCTTCAGCGATTATATGCGTCCGGCGATTCGCCTGGGCGCTTTGATGGACCTGCCAACGGTTTACGTTTTCACGCATGACAGTATCGGCTTGGGTGAAGACGGACCGACACATCAGCCAGTTGAACAGCTAATGTCTCTGCGCGTCATGCCGAATCTGCACGTCTTCCGCCCGGCGGATGCCACCGAGACTGCCGGCGCCTGGGCCGCCATCGCCGAACTGGATCACCCCGCGGCGATCGTACTAAGCCGGCAGGACCTACCGGTCTTGGCCGGCAACGACGAGGGCATACATGAAGGTGTAGCCCGCGGCGCCTATGTGCTTTCCGAGCATGAATCGGGCGAAATTGACGCCATTGTTCTGGCCAGCGGCAGCGAAGTCGCCATCGCGCTCGACGCGGCCGGGCTGCTGGAAGAGGCTGATATCCGCGTCCGCGTAGTTTCAATGCCCTGTTGGGAACTCTTCGAAGCCCAAAGTCGCGACTACAAGGAAAGCGTTCTGCCGCGTGAAGTAAGGCGCCGGGTGAGCATTGAGGCCGGCGCGACCCTGGGGTGGAGCAAGTACATCGGCGAAGGCGGGATCGCTATCGGCGTTGATCGTTTCGGCGCCAGCGCGCCATATTCCAAAATATATGAGGCATTCGGCCTGACGCCCGGTCATGTTGCCGAAGCGGTGAACTCCCTGATCGACGACTAAGCACTCACGAGCCTGCAATGCCCCCAGAGCCCAAGCTCATAGTCGTTCTGCCGACCTATAACGAGAGCGAAAATATCGTTCGCATCGTGCCCGCGCTATTCGACATGGCGATTTCTTATTTGCACATTCTGGTGGTCGATGACAACTCGCCTGATGGCACCGGTCAATTGGCCGAAGAGCTTGCCGGGCGCAGCGAATACCGGGGCCGCGTCAATGTGCTCCATCGACCCAATAAAGAAGGTTTGGGGCCCGCTTACATTCAGGGCTTTAAGCACGCGCTTGCGCTTGGCGCGGACTTGGTGATTCAGATGGATGCCGATCTCTCCCATCAGCCAAAGTATATTCCACAATTGCTGGAGCGTGTTGAGAACTTCGATATCGTCATCGGTTCGCGTTATGCCGAAGGCGGCAGTGTGGACGAGGGTTGGGGGCCTTTGCGCAAGCTGCTCAGTTGGTGGGCTAATCGCGTGTACACGCCGACGATCCTGCGGGTGCCGGTGAAAGATGCTACCGGCGGCTTCAGGGTTTATCGGCGTGATTGTCTAATCGGCATGAACTTGGACAAAATCAAGGCGAACGGCTACGTCTTCATGGTGGAAATGATATTCGTAGCGCATCGTCTCGGCTACAAGATCAACGAGATACCCATTCATTTCCCGGATCGGCAGCATGGACTATCCAAGATGTCGACCACCGTCGCCGCGGAAGCCGCTCTTCGCGTCTGGCAGATTCTAATTCGCCATCGCCGCCTTAACCGGGAACACCGCCGCCTTAGGCCATACGCCCCCGAAGGCTAGAGCGAATCCACCGCCCATAGCAAGCCGCGCCTTACGATTTCGCGGGCTTCCGGCACATCAAAATCGCCGATGACATGGCCCAGCGAACTGTAGAAGATCTTGCCCTTGCCATAAGCCCGGGTCCACACGACCGGCATTATCGCGCCATCGATCCAAAAGGCGTAGTCGCCATTGAACGTGGTTGTGGCGAGCACATTGTTTGACGGGTCGGTGTGCATGTAGTATTGCTCCGACCGCATATCGAAATCGGGGATGCCCGCCGTTATCGGGTGCCCCTGATCGGTCACATTGACGCGATAATCGATGATATTACCCGGGTGCGCCACCCATTGCCCGCCGACCATGAATTGATACTCGGTGTTGTTGCGGAAGGCGTCCGCCATGCCGCCATGCCAGCCGCCCACACTGACGCCGCGTTCACGGACAGCGTCCAGCAGTCCGGCTTCCTGTTCTCTAGTGATGCTGCTCATAGTGTAGATCGGTACAACCATGTCGACCGAGCCCATCAATTCGGCGTCCAGGAAGCTGTCCAGTGTTTGAGATAGCGTGACGTCCAATCCGGCTTGCTCGAGCAAACCAGCGAATAAATGAGCGGTTTGCGTTGGGTCGTGCCCGTCCCAGCCGCCGTAGACGATCAATACGTTTTTGCTCATGCTCATCCTGCCTTATATCCGGTTCAGTAACGATGGCGTAAATATACCCGCATTCACAAATCGAAAACAGTTCACGATATCAAGATTTCAGCGGCGCCAGCACAAGGCGCTCGCGGGGACTTGCCGCGCCGTCCGCTATTGAAAGTCCATAGTGATGCGGAAGATGGTATTGCCCGAAGCTACGTACAAAATGTTCTGCTCCGGATAGGCAGCGACGGCCGACATCAGTTCCAGCTTGTCCTGATCGAAAGCCTGGTAACTGTCCATGAAGGTGCCGGCTGCCGTGGTTTCAAAGATGGTGCGTGTCCCGCGGCTGATGAGAAAGAACCCGGGCGCAATCGGACTGTCGTTGAGGTAAAAGCCATCGGTCATCACAGTGCCGGGTTCGCTGCCTTCGTTGAATCCGCTGAAGGTAAAGGAGACTTCATTGCCGCCGAAATAGCGCTTCATCACGCCATCGGCATACAGCAAGTACAGGTGCCCATCGCTGCTAATGGTGAAGTCCACGACATCGCGCAGATTGGGACGCGCCGAGCCAGCAAAATATTCACGCGGCGCGCTCACGTAGGTGCTGCCCGAAGCATCATAACGCCAGATCTGCCCTTCCTCGCGGTCAAGAATATAAAGTTTGCGGTCCCAGATTGTCAGCGCCGAGGGCTCCTTCCAGGTCTCGGAAGCGAGGACACGCTGCACGTCGCAGGTGAAGACGAATTGGGGGGCGCAGCGCAAGAGCGTTCCATTCTCGTCCAGCATAGCCAGGTCGCCGGAATGATCGTCAAAGGCGATATCGGTAATTTGCCCGATGGTGAAGCCCTGATGGTGGGCGCCAAGGCGCATCTTGGCTACCGGTTCATCCTGCAGCGGCTGCGTGCCGTCGTCCGACAGCCGAATGTGATAGACCTGATCGTTACGACCATCGAGCGCATAGAGGTCCGTGCCTTGAATGCGCATACGGCTGATGCTCGCGTCTTCGAAGTTGATCAGCGGGATCGCTTCCCGCCGTTTGACATTGTTGATCGTATCAATCAGCAATTGCGCCTCATCGCGCATTGAGGCCACAAAGGGGTCGTCTGGCCGCATGTCATTACATGCTTCAGCCACTTGCAGCGCGGCATTCCAGGCGGAAGTCACACTGCGGCGGTTGCTCGAATCAATCGAGCGCGCCAGGCTAGACGTCTCTTGTAGTCTGCCCAAACATTGCTCAAACTCGGTCTCTCCAAGGTTTGACACCCAGGACAGAACCACAATGCTAACGATGAGGAGAGGGATGAGGAGAACAGTAAGGATTAGCGTCCCGGAAGACGTTCGGCGTGTCGGCGCCGTCGTCGGCAGCGGGAAAAAGCGCTGGAACAAAGCGCCCAGGAAAAGCAGCACACCGGCTACGCGCCCGGCCAGCCGGGCCAGTCCCCACCGTACCAGGGAGCCAAAATCGCCCCGCCTGGGCAATTGCCACTGAGCAGATTCCGCCGTCAACTGCATGCGGGCTTCGCCCAGCCTGGCGTTCACTTCCTGCGAGGATTCGCCCGGCGCGGCCAAAACGGGCCCGTCGTACTCCGGCGGCACCAGCTCAACCAGCATCAACTGGCTCTGAATCTTTATGGTGCGGCGCAAGCTCTGCAGCACCCGTTCAACGTCGTTCTCCAAGAGAATGCTTGTGAGGCGGTCGCTGGGTATATCCACCAAGTTGCCATCGGACAGAACAAGCCGGCTGCCCGCATTCACGCCGTAACGCACCATCGAGATCTCCGGCTCCGGCAGGAGACCTAGCGGGACGCTGAAAAGCGGTTCGTCATCGCTGAGATCTTCGGGAAAGGTCAGCGTCAAGCCGGCGGTCTGCAGCACAGAGACGACGGGGCCGACACGCGCGACATACATATCGTCTTCATGCAAGACCGCCGCGATCATGCTCGATTCAAATTGCTGCCCGCCGGTATCGACATGCTCCAGATTGTGCTCGTAGAGATTGCGGTTGACCTGCTGGAACATGGAGCGCAGAGCGAAGGTGACACTGCCGCCCATGCTGAAGTAGCGCTCGGCTGCAAGTTGCGCCAACTGCTGATAAAAGGTAGTCGGCGCGATCGATCCAGAAGGCACGATCAAGATGAAGAAGGTGTCCCCTTCCCGTCCAAGGGCGGCGGAAAGCGGCGCTACCTCTACGAGAGAGCCGGGCGGGTTGACATTGATGACGCGACCGCCAACAATATAAAGGTGCCCTACCAATGCTTCGAGTTCGAAGGCCATGCCCCACCAATGCGCCTTGCTTGAGCAACACAATCGATTTTACATCAATGCCGCCACCGCGCTAGCGATGTACGCGCCGACCTGGCAGGAGAGTCCGCCGGGGAAGCTGTCCGCCTGTCTTTCTATTTCGCCCCTTCTCGCCTACAATATGGACAGTAACAGTGAAAGGGCGGGAAGCTATGGCAAGCACAAGACATGCCGGTCAACTCATGCGGCAGGCCGCTGACGGACGCGCCATAGCTGAGTCGCCAGCCCAGGACCTGCGCCTGGATTGGATCATGGCGCTCACCTCTTGCGCCATTGTATTTGGCTTGTACATCGACGGCTGGGCGCATAATCATGGCCAGGTCGATGACAGCTTTTTCACGCCTTGGCACGCCCTGCTCTATGGCGCGGTCGGCGTCGCCGGTCTCGTGCTGATCCTCACCCATTTCCGCAATGTCAACCGAGGCTACCGCTGGAGGAATGCCTTGCCCGCCGGCTACGCGCTCTCGCTGATTGGCTTCTTCGCCTTTGGGGCCGGCGGCGTCGTCGATATGCTCTGGCATGAAGTTTTCGGCTTTGAAGAGAGCATTGAAGCCCTAATCAGTCCATCGCACCTCTTCCTCGCGCTGACCGGATTGCTCATCATGACCGGTCCCATCCGCTCGCTCTGGAGGCGAGAAAGCGACGGCAGTTGGAGGGACGTCGCCCCGATAGTACTCTGCTTCACCGCTGTAACTTCCGTGTTCACCTTTTTCAATGCATACGCGCCAATCGGCGGTGATCTGATCGTCCTCACCGGACCAAGACCCGATCCGCATAATCTCTATGACGTGGCCGGGATTGTGCCTTTCATCATCCAGAGCAATCTCCTGCTCGGCGCGGTGCTGTTCATGACGCGGCGCTGGCGGCTGCCTTTCGGGGCGATCACCCTGCTCCTCGTTCTCAATTCGCTGCTGATGACCTGGTACCGGGTGGGCGAGTCCGGCGAGTTCATTTTCGCTTTGAGCGCCGCGGCCGTCGGCTTGCTCTGCGACAGCCTCTACCACCGCTATGGCTTTGCGGATACCAATCGGCTGCGTTTCTTCGCTTTTATCATGCCCTTCGCTTATAGCCTGGGCGTTATGCTCATGACGCATATCCTGGGCACAAGCGTCTGGGGCAGCGGCGGCCTCTGGTGGCTGATCCACATGTGGCTGGGCGTGCCGGTGCTGGCGGGCGCTTTTGGCTATGGCTTGAGTCTGCTTCTGCGCGCGCCGGCCCTACCGATTGAATCCGCCTCTTGATGGCGAAGAGAACCAGGACAGCCCGCCGTCGGCTTCTTTGCCTGCTGCTCGGCGTCATGCTACTCGCCGGCTGCCGCCAGCAGCAGCCATCCGCCACAGATATACAGCTGTCAATGTCCGTCAGCGATTTACTCGTCGGCGAAACGACGCTGCTCGTCAAAGTTACAGACAAGGACGGCAAGGCTCTGGCGAATCCGGGCACACTGAAACTGCGCGGCGATATGGACCACGCCGGCATGGTCCCCGTGCTTGCCGAGGCCGACAGCGCCGCCAATGGCGTCTTCACCCTGCCCTTTGAGTGGACGATGGGCGGCGGCTGGACCGTCGAAGCCCGCCTCACTCTACCCGATGGCACGGTCGCCAGCGAGACTTTCCGCTACCAAATCCTCACTGAAGCTAGTGATTCCGGCATGGCGGATATGGATCACAGCCGGATGGACCAGGCAACGGCAACAGGCGAATCAAGCGCGGTGTATATGCGCATAAGCAATCAGGGCGAAGGCGACATCACTATCATCTCGGCCTCAAGCGCGGCGGCGGCACAGATCGAGATTCATGAAACCATCGTCGTTGACGATTTGGCGCGAATGGAATACCAGGACAGCCTGCTCATTCCAGCCGGTGAAACCATCGAGCTGGCGCCAGGCGGGAAACACCTCATGCTGATGGGACTGACCGCCGATCTCCTGCCGGGCAGCCAAATGTCCTTGCAACTCCAATGCGACCAGGGCGAGGTCTACGATCTTCACATCGCCGTCAAGGATATGCTGATGAACGATCTGAACGACGACGTTCAAGTTGGCGACTTGATCTTCAGCAACCGCTGGGCGCGACCGGCCTCACGAGAATAAGCGGTCGTCGCCGGCGAGACCCATCGCGTGAACGACGGTCTCGTGCTGTATCAGGTGAAACGCTTATAGGCGCCGTCGAATCACGGCTGGCTTGCGCCCGGTCCAGTCAGCAAGCGCAACAGCGCAATACTTCGCGCGCCCTCCGGCAGCAAACTCAGCAGCGCGTCCGACTCCGCCGCCTCCAGCGGGCGCAGGAGCAGCAGCACCGTCGCATATACCGCGCCGCTCACGACCAGCGCCAAAAGCGACTGCCCAAGCACAATCAGCACAGCAAGCATCGCCGCCAGCGCGACGACCGGCCGCCAGAGCAATCCTGCAATTCGCAATTCCGGTAGCTGACCTCGCAGCAGATATACAAAGGGGGTGAAGAGCGCCAGCTCGGAAACGATGGTCGCGATAGCCGCCGCCTGAAAGCCGTACTGGGGAATGAATATGAGGTTGGCCACGATGTTGAAGGCGACGGCAAAAGCAAAGGCGCGGGTGATCAAGCGCTGCAAACCCAGGGCGATCAGCGCGTATTGAGTCAGGCTGTTCATCCAGCCGATGGGGATGCTCCAAATCATCAGCTGCAGGGCGATGGCGCCATCCGGCAGGTAGCGCGCCCCGGCCAGAAGCAGCGTAAGCGGCTCCGCCAGCACGGTGAAAGCCACCGCCAGCGGCAGCGTCAAGGCGAATAGCAGCTTGATGCCGAAACGGATGCTGCGGCCAAGCGCGGCGCGGTCCTCTTTGGCTTGACGCGAAATCACCGGGAAGAGCGCCTGCGTGAAGAAAGCCGGCACGATGTTGATCGCCAGCAGCCACTTGTAAGCGGTGCTATACTGCGCCACCATCGCCGCGCCTTTCAGCGCCTGCAAGATCACGATATCCACTTGGAAGAAGACCGTAGCGAGGAAGTGATTGAGCATCAGCGGGAAGCTCTCCCGCGCCATTGCGGCGATGAGCTTGAAATCGGGCCGGAGACCGTAGACGCGCCCCATGAACTTTCGCCCGACCCAGAGCAGGACGAGCAAGGTAAGGCAGTTGTTGAAAATGCTGACCGCCGCCAAGCCCACGATGCCTTCGCCCATAAGCAGCATGATGACACCGAGGACCGCCTTGTTCATCGTCGTAATGGTGGCGATGGCCGCCGGCTTTTCCGCCTGTTCGTTGGCATAAAACAGCGAAGTCATGCCTTTTGAAAGGCTGGCCGGAAACAAGCCGATATAGAGCAGGCCGATGGCGAGCAATCCCTCGCCGCTGATCGCCTCCGCGCCCGAGCTCTGCCAGATCAGCAGCAAACCCGCCAGCAGCGGCGCCCCAGCAGCGCTTAAGACCAGTCGAAAGAAGGAAGAATTGTACAAATAGCGACCGGCGCGCCTATGCTGCTGCGATACCTCGCGGATCAGCAAGACGTCCAGGCCGAAATTGGTGAAGATATCAAAAGCGACGAAGAGCACGATGGCGAAGTTGTAAATGCCCACTTCCATCGGCAGCAGCAGCCGGTACATGACAATGGCGAAAACCATATCGATCCCGCGATTGAACAGGTTCAGCAGTATCGGCGCGACGCTGTTCCGCGCGACCCTGGCAACGCCGGAGGAAGCCGCCGTATTTAAGCCGATAGTGGCGCGCCAGAACCAGCCAGCCACCATAAACACGATCAGCGCGACGCTGAGCGACGAGGTGAACATGCCCAAATGCACGCTCTCCGGGCTATACACCAAGCGCAGTGTCCAGTCTCCCGCCGGCAGTTCAACCCCTTGGAAGTTCGCCAGCACCAGCCGGACAGCCAAGCCGAATTCCGCATCTTCGCCTCCCCCCCGCGGGCGGGCGAAGGCGCGCCAGCCCGGCATATAGGTCTCGCTGACAACCAGCCAACTGTCCTGCTCGATACGCAGATCTATGAACTTCTCGCGCCCTGTATCGCGCGTGATGTCAGCCGGCTGATAAGCCGGGATCTTCATGCCGCCCGCCAATATGCCAAGCTCGCCGAAGTTGAAGCCGCCGCCCATTTCCGCCAGCCAGCGCCCGTCCCAATCGGCCTTGTCGACGGTAAATGCGCGCGGCATGACGAACTCGTTCTCCCAGATCGTCACTTCCTGTCGGTAGACATCTTTCCAGCCCGATATACGCATTTCAAAGTCCGGCGCGGTCAAGACATAGCGGACGTTGAACAAGCTGAGCAGATCCGACATCAATGTTCGCTCATAGCCGCCATGATTGAGTTCCGGCGCCGTGCTTAAAGGCGCGATTTGATTGAACTTCAGCATGTGCTGCGGCTGCAGCGCCCGCATCGTCGCCACAAAACTTTCCGGAATGATGCTGTCGTAACCACGGATGTCGTCCAAGCCATATTCCAGGCCGGTATTGGGATGCAGAATGCGTCCGTTAGTCTGGCTTTCCAAACTCGTCACGCGGAATGGGCCCGCCTGCCCCTGCAGGTACTCGACCGCCGGCGGCGTGAAATCCAGCAGCGCCGGATCACTGGCCGGGTTGAAGCCGTAGGAGGCCACGAGGAGATCAAGCGCCGTCAATGCCAAAGCCAGCAGCATCCAGACTCGGCCGCGCGCCCAGGCCGCCAACAGAAATACGACGCCGGAAGCCAGCAGCAGCGCCGTCAAAATCTGCACCTGCGGCAGTTGATAACTGTAGAACATACGCCCATCGGCGAAGGCGCCATCCGCATGCGCCATCTCCGCCACGATGCGATCAAAGAACGGCGCGAACTGTTCAAATGAGGCATGGGCGACAAGGGTTGCCGCAGCTGTCACAAGTCCTGCGCTTAGCGTAATCACGCCGATGAACAGCGCCCATCGTTCTCGCCGCGCCAAGAGATGCAGGCCTATGCCAGCCAAGACTGCGATGGACAGACTCAGCGCATAGACCCAGCGAAAAGGCGTATTCAACTGATTCATGCCCGGCAGTTGGTAAAGCAAACTGTAGGTCGGCATGCCAAACATGAAGGACAGCGCCACCAGCGCCAGCAACGCGAACAGGATGATATGGCCGACTTGCTCTCTTCGGCGCCGCAAACCGGCCAGAACCGCGTAGGCGGCCAGCGCCAAGGGCGCGATGCCCAAGTAGAGCGCGCCTTCGACGTAGTTCTTGACGCCCCACTCGATTCGCTCGATCGCCCCCCCGGCCGTGTTGCGCAGGTCCGTGATCAGCGCACCGCTGAAGGCATCGGTATAGCTGTGATGCGCCGGATTGCCATAGAAGTTCGGCAAAAGGAATTGCAGCACGTCGCGCGGCGCATGCGCATAACCCAGCACCGTCTCCAGGCTGGAACGCTCCGCCCGCCAATTGCTGCCCACGAATTCATAGAGCGGCATCAACTGCAAGGCGGCTAAACCCAGACCCAGCAACACGAGCAGCAGCAGCCACAGCGACGATCTCGCCAGCCAGCGCAGCGGAAAACTTCCCGTCTCGCGCCAGCGCCCCAGGCACCCCCAGATCAAGCGGGAAGCGGCGTAGTACCCGGATATGAGCAAGGTGTAAATCGTCAGTTCGATATGCCCGGCCAGGGCATTGCAGCCGACCGCCACCGCGCCGACGACGACCCAAAGCAAAGCCGTGCCGCGCAAGAACCACGGGCTGCGTCCCAGCAGGATATTCTCAATCATCCATAGGATCAGCGGCAGCCAAACCGCCGCCGCCACTATCATCGGGAAAACTACGCTGGCGACCATGAAACCCGAAAGCTGATAGACCAAGCCAGCCAGAGCCGCTCCCGCTCGATTAATGCCGATGGCGCGCATATAGCCGGCCATGAAGACGCCAGCCAGCCACAAATTGACAAGAATGAACCAGCCGTAGGCCGCGCTCAAAGGCATGACGTAATAGATGACGCTCAGCGGATACAAAGCGGAGTGCTGGCCGGCTGCGAAGAAAGGCACGCCGGCGAAGAGATGGGGGTTCCACAACGGGATCTCCCCTTCCGCGATCTGCGCCCGGATGAATCGCTTCCACTGATAATTCTGCAGCACCATGTCCGAGAGCAAGTGATTATGCGGGACTGCCGGCGCCTTCACAACATCGCGATAAGCGGAATATGGCAGATGCTGATAAATATTTTCGCTCGGCAGCAGCGTCCGGCCGCCAAGCGTCTGCTGATGGAACATCAGCAGCGGCGCTAGCAGCAGAAACACGATGAGCAGGAGGTCGGAAGCGATGTTCTGGCGCAGTGACATAGTGGATTATCAATTCATCGGATTTGGTCGGCGGAGAATCACTTTCAGTTATACACATGCGCGGAATATTTGCCTAGTCGAGTCGACCGGCTCAAGACTGCGCGCCAATAACTTTGCGCTATATTCCTTGCGCGTCCCCCGAATCAACCTACAATGGAAGTCAGCCTTGTAGCGTATTCGCTTGGCTTGACGCCGCTACAAGGGCCAGCGTCCGCATGATGGCGGGCAACCAGAAGACACTCGCGCGGCGGCCGGTTGGGTATGCGCGTGTTGACGCGACGAACTGTTGATGTACAGAGATCTGCGCAAACAATGGCGATTGCTGAACAGCCGCTGAGGCAAATCACTATGGCGGACAGCTTGTTTGATAACCGCTATCGCTACAACTATATTTACCCACGCGGCCGCTCTGGCGAGACATTGCGCGCAGTTGATACCAAAGCCGACGAACGCCCGGTCGTGATTAAGCGGCCCAACCCCAACGACGCCCCGCCCATCCGCGCCGGCCAGGAAGTCAGCATCATCAACGAACGTGAAGCCTTGACGCGGCTCGCCGGGCACCCCGTCCTGACCGAGTTGCTCGGCAACGGCCAGTTCTTCGTCGGCGGCATGCCGCATCAATACATCGTCATGGAACGCGCCGAGGGCGTGATTATCGCCGACGATGTTGTGCGCCTCGCCAGTATGCAGCAGCGCCTGCCTATCCTGGAGATGGTGGAGATCGTCGGTCGTCTGATAAACCTGCTGCGGACTGCGCACGACAACGACATCGTCTACAACGATGTGGACGCCAAGCACCTTTTCTGGAATCGCGAAACCTATGAACTAAAGGTGATCGATTGGGGCAACGCCGTCTTCCTCGAAGGCGACGAGGTGACGATGCAAGGCATCAGCCGCCAGAGCGATATCTATCAACTGGGAGAGCTGCTCTATTTCATTCTCTCCGGCGGCCGTCGTGTCGAGGTGCCTCGCGATGGCGATGCCGAATTCCAAGTCGACTTTCACCAGGACAGCCAAGCGATTGACCCGCGCTTGCAGGCAATCGTCACGCGCGCCGTCCATCCGAATTTGCGCTATCGCTACGCTTCAATGAGCGAAGTAAATGCCGACCTGCTCCGTTTCCGCACGCCGCTCGAGCACGACCGCAATGCTATAGTCAGGCGCACCATCGACAAGCTCAAGGCGCAAGATCTGAGCCGTAATGATCTGCTCGCCTTACAAGCCAATCTGCAGGCTGCCATGCGCCACAACCCGGCCTATCCCGCCGCCCGCAATACCAACCAGGAGATCATCGATCGTCTTCGCGACCTGGAAGTCGCGGCCGATCTCGATGCCGTGAAGATTTACATGCGGGGGAGGCACTGGGCGAGCGCGGCTGAACTGCTTTCGGAATTGCGCGATCGCGCCGGCAGCAAAACCGCCGGTCTGGCGCACTTGCTGCTCGACTGGTGTTTGCTGCTCGCCGACAGCCATCGGCAAGACATACCATCATCGGTCGGCGAGGCGACAGAGCAACTCTTCAACTACCGCCCCGACAAGGCGGCGCATCTGCTCTTGCTCGGTGACTCAACCGCCGAGGCGGTCCGCAGCCTGGAATGGCGCATGGCGGAGCGCGTTTCCGCGCGTTTCCCCGATGTAACACTCCTGCAACCGAATCTCCTGCGTGTTCAAACGGCCATTGCCCAACTTGAGACCGAAGGCCTAGCGCTTGAAGAAGCGCAGGGTATCCTGGCCGGCGTCAACCGAGCCTTGAAGCATGCCGCCGAGATGGATGATCCCGGCGCCGCAGCGCTTAAAGATGTATACAGCGAAGTAGTCGAAGGCTTGAACGGCTTGAATGCAAACCTTCAAGCTATCAGCGGTCAAGTAGAGCGCCCCGAACGCCGCCTGCCCGTGAATGCCTTGACGCGCGCGTTGAACGCGTCAATTGCGCTGACGGAGAATATGGACATCATCGGCGCGCAAGCGGCGAATAATCCCCGAGACGCCTTGTCCGCGCTGGATGCCAGCCGCGCCATTGACCCGGCCAACCCGGCCTGGGTTAAGGTCGAGGACTTTCTCAGCCTGCTCTACGAGATCCTGCGGACGGGCCAAACCTATGTGCCGGCCGCTGATGGCTCCGATCTGGAAAAGTGGCTGCGGGCGAAACACGACGAACTGACGCCCTTCGCCGGGCAACTGTTCGACGAGAAGCTGATTGAGATGATCGCCGGTATCGAGACCGCGCAAATCGCCTGGAAACGTTACCGAGACGTCATAGTGGCGGGAGACAAAGCCGAGGCCACCGCCGCGCTGGAAGAGGCCGCCGGCGCCGTTCATGTGATAAGCCCCACGCTATCGAATTGGTTTCATCAGCTTCGAAGCGTGCTCGAAAATGCGAACTACGTTGAGCGACATTCCGTGCCCGGGCATCTGGGCCGGACGCTGGCCGACGGCTGGGCCGCCTTTGACCAGGGCACACTGGCTGACGCACAGCGACTTGGGCAGCAAGCGCTGGAGATAGCGCGCAGCGAGAGCGAGCAATTCATCGCCCAGCGGCTTTGGAAACTGTCACGCGTAATGCGCGACTGGGTGGAGCGCAACGGCGTCGAAAGTGAGGACCGCACGTCCAAGGCTCTGCTGGATATCGAAGACCTCTTCACCGACAATGAGAACCGCGCGATCAATGGTTTCGCCACGCAGATGCCAAGCACCGAGACTTACCTCAAGGCGATGAGTCAGGGCTTGGTGCAATTATTCGCCAAGAACAACACAGCCGCCTTGCGCATCCTGTTCGCGCAATACATTCTATCCGGCGTGCTCGACGCCCATGACGGCGCAATTGACGATGCGCGCTTTTGGCAGGCCGCCGCATTGCGGACTCTGCCGGACTTGGCCGAGCGTCATATCGCCCTGCGCAAGCTGGATGAATACATCGCCAAGCGGGAAAGCCTGCTCAATGCCGAATCCATCTTAAACGAGGTCAGCGGACCGCATATCGTCGACAGCCTTGCCGAACTGGCGCGTCAACTGGACAGCAACCCCGAGTCGCGTTTGCTCGCGCCCGTCGTCCAAAGCCTGCGCGCGCTGGAAACGGCCTTGCAAGATTGGGCCGATGCCGAGTTTCGTTCCGCTGGCAACAAAATCGACGAAGTCCTGCGCGGCATCACCGAAGCAGAATCCAATGCCGGCATCCGCCTGGAAAACTACCGCAGTTGGCTGAACGAACTTAACGCGGCGCTCGCTGAACTCAGCGTGAAGCGGCGTAGCTTGCTGCAAGATATTGACCGTCAGACTGATGATCCACTGCCGAGCATCCGCGACGCAATCGGCTGGCAGGCCGATATAACTGAAGACTTGCTCGGCTACAAGCACGCGCAGATGATGCTGGGCTGGCGCGATACCTACGAAGCCTTCCTCAACATCTACCAGGGCGATAGGCGCCGCAGCCAAAAGCTCGAAGCTATGGATGAACACTTCAAAGCCATGTTCATCGATCGCAATCCGGCATACCCGCTCTTCCGCCATTGGTACCGCGTTGTTGAAGCTCTGCCCGAAGAGCCGGAGCCGCCGCCCGAACCCGAGCCGATAGAAGAAGCGCCCATCCCCTACCAGCACGCCATACCTGTCGACGAGCCCACCCCGGATGACGAAATCGGCGAGCGCCCCGCGAGGGGCAACCGCTGGCTATTTAATGCAGTGCTCCTGGTCGGCATCGTGCTGGTTGTCGGGGGCGTGCTGTCGCTGGCGGGCAGCGGCAATCTCGATCGCATCATTTCGGGTGTCATGCCCGATCCGGCAGCGCCCAGCGAGCCCGCATCAGACGAGGCGACATCGGATGAGAACACAGTGGAACGCTCCGCTGAAATCGCCGCTTCGCCACAAACTCCTGCCCAGGAAGAGCCTGAACCAGCTGAAGAAGTCGCCGCTCCTATCGCCGAGACCGCTCTGCCCGCCACCGAAGCGCCAACGACGCCGCCCACCGCCGTTCCCACCCTGGCGAACACGAAAGCGCCAACAGCGATCCCCACACGCATCCTGCCAGCGGGAGGTCTGACTGGCTCGCAAAACCTGCTCAAGCTCTTCAATAGCGCGTTGGCGGCGCCATTCTGGGACGCGGCTCGCTTCAGCCAACAGAACGGATCCTGGCGCCTGGGTCAACTGGAGGCCACCGATGGCGACACGCTGGTCCTCTCGCCGCCTGCCGATCTGATGGAGAGCAGCTTCGGCAATCAGGCAGCGCGCAGAATAACGGGCATGGAAACGGAAATCACCCTGCTCAACACCAATCCGGGCCTGGTCAGCGGCGAGGATATCTACTTCGGCATCGCCCTGCAAGACCTCAGCGGGGACAACGTCGCCGGCATCCAAGTGCAGCAGGTCGGGCCGTCCGTCATCAGCCTGGCGCTATACCGGGACGGTGTCGCCGACGTCATAAGCCAGCGCTCGGTCAACAACATGATCGCCCGCTTGCGGCTTGACCATGACCGATCAAATGGAACCGTGAGCGCCTATTTCAATGATTCGCCGATCGGCGAGCCCATGAGCTTCGATGCCGCCGACATCCTGCCAGCGATCTTCGTGAAAGATGGCGGCGTCATCATTGGCGTCTCAGCCTGGGACCTGACCTTAGAATAGAGCGCGACCGGGCGCTAAGCTGAATAAACCACTTCCAGGAACTGATTGACAGCGACATCGCTGAGCGTTTCCACCGCGCCATTGCTCCAACGGATGCGCATCTCGCTGATAATCGCCGAACCCAATCCGAAATGCAGCGCCATATCGTTCCCCGCGCCCAGGCTTGAGCCGGCTTTCACCTCCTGCATCAGCGTACGGCCGTCCCCGGTGCTTAAGTAGACGCGGCTGCCGATAGCGTCCCGGTTGATGTCACCGCCGCCTTGCAAGCGAACGTTCAGCCAATTGTTGCCCTTCCCTTCAGCCCCCGTATTGCGATAAAGACGATAACCCTCATTCCAGTTGCCCAGGACAAAATCGACAAAGCCATCGCGGTCGTAATCGGCATAGGCCAAGCCCATGCTCGGTCGCCATTCGTCGATCCAGTCCCGCGGCGTCTCATCAGCGAAGCTGCCATCGCCCCGATTGCGGAACAGAAAATCGCGATATTCGAACATCATGCCTTCGGGACCGCTCTCGATATCAAACTGGATGAACTCGGTCGCGGTCAGGAAGAGATCGAGCCAACTGTCGTTGTCATAGTCGAAGAACATCGTGCCCCAGCCGACCGCGCTGCTCGGCCCCACCACGACGCCGGCTTCGTCCGCCATATCGTCAAAGGTGCCATCGCCCTGGTTCTGCAGCAGCACCATGCCATTCACCATGTCCGAGAAGTAAAAGTCCAGGTCGAGATCGTTGTCGTAGTCGCCGACCGCCAAACCCATGCCATGAATGAAGGTGCGCGCGCCCGCTTCGATCGAGACTTCGCTGAAACACCAGCCGCCACAACCGGCCCCGTCATTCCGCCAGAGGATATTGCCGAGCATGTTCTTGAACTGGTCATTGACCACGTAGATGTCCGGGTCGCCATCGTTGTCGTAATCCGCGAAGCTGGCGCTGAAGCCGGCGCCAAGCAGCAAATCGTATTCCAGCAAAGCAGTGACATCCTCGAAGCTGCCATCGCCGCGGTTGCGATAGAGCGTGTCGCGCGCGGCATCGTGCTCGCGACTGATATTGGGATCGCCGCATTCCGGGAAGCAGGACCAATTCACCACGTAAAGATCGAGGAAACTGTCGCCATCATAATCGCCCCAGGTCGCCGTCGTGCCCTTGCCGGCATCCCCCACGCCGGCCTGCGCGGTCACATCGGTGAAACCGCGCCCAGCCTCGTTGTGGAAAAGTACGTTGGCCCCGTGATTCAGCACATAGAGATCAAGCCAGCCATCGTTGTCATAATCGGCCCACACGGCGCCGCCGGTTTCCACCCCGGCCAGCGCGACCTGCGGCGTCAAATCCGAAACGGAAAAACTGCCATCGCCCTTATTGCGGTACAAAACGCTGGGATCGCGATTCCCCGTCACATATAGATCAAGCCAGCCATCGCGGTCATAATCGCCCCAGGCCTGGCCGATGCCCAGGTAGCCGCTGGCAAAATCGTCTTCGAAAAGTTCCCAGTAACCGTTATGCGTGGCCGTGATGCCGACCGATTCGCTGACATCAACGAAGGGCGGTAGCTTGCCGATGGCGGCCAAAAATGTGACGCAGAGGATCAGCAGGATGAGGCGGGAAAAGGATTTCATGCGCTGAAAATGAATGACGCTTCCTGTTTCCCTGCCGTCGTGGTGAACACTAACCTTTGACGCCGGTGGTGGCGATGCCTTCGACGAAGTAGCGCTGGCCGAAGATGAAGATGATCAAGACGGGGATAACCGCGATGGTTGCCACCGCCATCATCAGGTGCCATTCGGTGTTGCCGTAAGCGCCCTGATATTGGA
>JAPOYU010000044.1 GCA_026706395.1 Chloroflexota bacterium | reverse complement strand
GTGCCGAGACCCAGACTTGAACTGGGGACACCCGCATTTTCAGTGCGACGCTCTACCAACTGAGCTATCTCGGCATACTGCGATGAATCCGGAACAAGGAGTGTAGAGAGTAGGCCGGCGAATGTCAAGGCAGATGTCGCGAACGCAGCCACTGGGCGATGACGCGGGCGGTCTCCAGCGGCGCCGCCTGCGGGAAGAGATGTCCCTGCCCTTCCATCTCATGAAAATCGACCGCTGGCAGGAGCGCCTTTGCCCTGACGCCAGACTCTATGGGGAACGTATGGCTATAGCTCGCGCGGACGATTAGGGTCGGCGTCAAGCCGTTCAACTTCGGCAGATCCCGCCAGATATCGCAGTGCACGGTCGAGAAGTAATGCGCTTCCCAGGCCGTGCTCCAGCGCAACTCGAAGCTTGAACCATCTGCCCGCGGCTGCAAGCCATGCTCGACATAAAGGCGCAGCGTCTCCTCATCCCAATCGGCGAAGACCGGCTTGTCCCGAAAACGCCGGAAAGCGTCTTCGCGGCTTTCAAAGGTGGCTCGCCGCCGCAGCGCGCCTTGTACCAGCGGCAATTCCTCGACCGCGCCACTGTCCTGGGCGCTGCCCAGCATATCCAGCAACGGCTGCGGCAGAATCACCGGGTCGAGCATGATCAGGGCTTTGAAGCGCCCCGGCGACTTCAGCAAAGCCAGCAGCGAGACGATGCCGCCCAGCGAATGCCCGACCGCCACGATGTCGCGAAGATCATTCCCTTCGAGCCCGGCGAGCAGATCATCGGCGTCAGCGTCCCAGGCTCGGAAGCCCTCCGGCGGCCGCTCGTCGCCCCACAGAGCGCGCGGCGGCAAACTCACTGCCCGGTACGGGCGCAGAGAACGCAGCATGGGCAAGTAGGTCTCCGGCGGGAAGCCGTTGGCGGGCATGATGTGCAGCAAATGCGCGTCGGATTCGCCGGTGAGTTCGATCAGGGTCTGCGGCATCTGGAAGCCCGATTCATGCTATTTTAGTAGAGGACATTGCCTTGCCTGGCTGTATGCCTAAGCAGCAATTGAGGAGATCCGTCATGATTGATCGCTCGATAGTCTTTACAGTTGGCGCCGCTTTGATCGCCCTGCTGGTGGTTTTGGAATTGGTGCGGCGGCGGCGCTTGAGCGAGGAATACTCCTTGCTCTGGCTGGGCACAGCGGTCATCATGCTGATCCTGGGCCTCTGGCGCGATCTCCTCCACAGCCTGGCGGCATTAGTCGGCATCTATGACCCCTCTAATCTGCTCTTTTTACTGGCGGCGCTCTTTATGCTTTTTATCCAGCTGTATTTCTCAACCGTGATCACCCGGCTCACTCAAGAAAGCAAAGAATCCGCCCAGCAGATCGCTCTGCTGCGCCTGGAGCTGGAGCAACTACGCGGCGAGCAGGTTAACAGCGAGAAAGACGATAGCGATTAGGGCGCCGATATAGAGCGCCAGATCCGGCAGGCGCAGGCGCAAGGGATTGCGGTCCAGGGCGCCAACTACGCGATTGTTCAAGTTGGGATCGGCCAAGAGCGCAATGCGCGGCCCAATCCGCCAGGCGAGCAGCGCGCCGCCCAGCATGCCACCCATATGCCCCCAGTTATCGATGCGCGAACCGGGCAGGAAGCCGATCACCAAGTTTATTCCGAGGATAAAGGCCATGTGGCTCAGTTGACCGCGGGCATTGGCATAAAGGCGGCGGTTCTGATACAGATGCGCGGCATGGGCGGCGAATATCGCGAAGACCGCTCCCGACGCCCCTACCGAGGCGCTTCCCAAGCCCCCAAGCGCCAAACTGAACGCCGACCCGGTCAATCCACCGAGCAAGTAGATCAAGGAAAATCGCAGCCGCCCGAACACAGGCTCAACCGCGCGCCCAACGATGGTTAGAGCATAGATGTTCAACAGTACATGGCCGAGGCTGCCGTGCAGGAACATCGCAGTGAATAGTCGATAGACTTCGCCCTCGGCGACCACGAGTTGCGGAATCATCGCGCCGCGCAAAAACAGGTCCCACTCCAACTGCGGCGCCAGGAAGCCGGCAAGGTAAATCAGACCGTTGATCGCCATCAAGGAGTAAGTCAAGAGCGGCTGATTGCGCAGCGGCTGACGCGGGCGCTTGGCGCGGCTCTCTCCCTCCACCGGGCCCGCCGGCCGATCGTTCCCCTTCTGATAGAGCGGATGGCTTTTCTCGTCGCTCGGGTTCATCGAATCTTCCCGTCTGGTGCTCGTTGCATCACACCACACAATACGCAGGATTTACGCTCAGGTCGCGCCATGCGGCGCTGTAACGCGGCCGGGCAATAGCCTTCCTCGCACAAACCGCTCAATTTATGATATGCTTATCTTGCAGTCACTTCAATGCGCATATAATCGTGAAAATATAAGTTTACAAGTGAGAATATGGCAACTATGTCCGACCATGAATCCTCAGATATCATAATTGTTCCGGAAGAGATACTCTGCGAAATGCACGAAGAAGGCGACGCCTGTGATGTCATCGTGCAGATGGAAGACGGGACGGTTTATACTGCGCTATTCGCCACGCTTTCATATATTCATCGCCAATTAGCGCTGACCTGGATGGTCACCGGATCGATACCGGATACGGCGCCGGTACGCTACGCCGTCCTTGATACGCCACATATCATCGTTGAGCGGCTGCAGCTCGAAATTATTGAAGATACGATCGACAATCTGGTCGCCCAGGATGTCTTCGAAAGCCTCTTTACCCGCGTCACGGAAGATCAGCGTGAGGATGCGCCGGCGCTGAACCGGGCAAGCCAGCTAGCCACCCAAGAGATCGCCCAGGCTGTCATAGAAGAAGTGCTCGTTCTCATTGACGATTGAGCTCCGCCGCCCTTTCCGGCGTGGGCAGCGACTGCCCCTTTCTGAGTTTCCGCCTTCTCCACTATAATTTCTCGCGGCTCGCCTACCTAAGCCGGATATGGTCCTGCGCAGTACAGGCCTCCGGCAATCCAGGCCTGAAAAATCGAATCGAGGAAGCAGGATGCCCGAAGAACGATACGAAGAGAGCCAGCTTTACAAGATACGACACTCGGCCGCCCATGTCATGGCGGAAGCGATGCTGGAGCGTTTCCCCGAGGCGAAGATCGCCATCGGTCCGCCGATTGAGGATGGCTTCTATTACGACTTTGACCTGCCCGCCGCCATAAACGAAGGGGACATCAAGTGGGTCGAGAAACGGATGAAGAAGATCCTGTCGGGGCGCCACGAATTCACCAGGCGCGAAGTTTCCGCGGAGGAAGCCCGCGAGTTGTTCCAGGACCAGCCCTATAAACTTGAGCTCATAGATGACCTGGTGAACGGCAAGCTGGATGACAACGGCAACCCAATCGCCGCTCCCGCCGACAGCCTGAGCATCTATACGCAGAACAACTTCAGCGATCTCTGCCGCGGTCCACATGTGGAAAGCACCGGGGACATCAATCCGAAGGCGGTCAGCATCTCGCTGCGGCCGCCCGCTGGCGCATATTGGCGCGGCGACGAAAAACGCCAGCAATTGACGCGCATCTATGGCACGGCCTGGGCTACGCCGGCGGAACTGGCGGAGTATCGACAGCGCCTGGAAGAAGCCATCAAGCGCGACCATCGTACGCTGGGCGAAAAGCTCGACCTGTTCATCATCGATTCGATGGTGGGCAAGGGCTTGCCGCTTTGGCTGCCCGATGGCGCGACCCTGCGCGATACGCTGGAACGCTGGCTCCGCGATATCCAGATCGAGCGCGGTTATCTGCCGGTGGTCACGCCGCACCTGGGCAATATCGAATTGTACAAGACTTCGGGGCACTATCCCTATTACGCCGACAGCCAGTACAGTCCCATCGATGTGGACGGCGACGAGTTCCTGCTCCGCCCGATGAACTGCCCGCATCATTGCCGCATCTACAGCAGCCAGCCGCGCTCCTATCGCGATCTGCCGCTGCGCTATGCCGAATTCGGCACGGTTTATCGCTACGAGCAATCGGGAGAGCTGCGTGGCCTGACGCGCGTGCGCGGCTTCACAGTCGATGACGCCCACCTCTTCGTCCGCCCCGACCAATTGCTGGACGAATTCAAGGGTGTGGTGCGTCTTATCCAACACGTCTTCGGCGCCTTGGGCATGGCCGATTTCCGCGCCCGCATCGGCACGCGGGATCCCGACAGCGACAAATACGTCGGCGATAACGCGCTATGGGAAGAGGCCGCCGTCGCTATCGTCGAGGCCTGCGAAGAGCTGGGGCTGGATTATCATATCGAGCCGGGCGAAGCCGCCTTCTACGGACCGAAGCTGGATTTTATCGTCCGCGATGTGCTCAAGCGGGAATGGCAGCTGGGCACGGTGCAAGTCGATTACAATCTGCCGCAGCGCTTCGATCTCGAATATGTCGACCGCGACAATGAGCGCAAACGCCCGGTCATGATTCACCGCGCGCCCTTCGGCAGCCTGGAGCGCTTCATCGGCATCCTCATCGAGCATTTCGCCGGCGCCTTCCCGCCCTGGCTGGCCCCGACCCAGGCGATAATCATCCCCATCCGCGAGAGCCATAACGCCTACGCCCGCGAAGTGGAAGCCCGGCTGAAGTCCCGCGGGATGCGCGTCAAAGCCGACTTGCAAGACCGCAACATGCGCTCGAAGATCAGACAGCACCGGCGGATGAATATCCCCTGGCTGCTGATCGTCGGCGATCGCGATGTCGAAAGCCGCACAGTCAGCGTCCGCCTGCGGGGGGATGAAGACCTGGGCGCGCTGCCGCTTGATGACTTCGCTGACGCGGCCGTGGCGAAGATCCGGTCACAGGCGCAGGAAATCAAGCTATGAAAAAGCAGTTTGTATGTTTCCGCAGACACTGTACAAAGCAATAGACATCTGGTAGGACGCGGGTCAGAAACCTAACAAGCTGCGAACAAACGCCAAAATAGCTGCGGGTGCTAGTTTAGAAGCCTGCGCTTTGATGAATTTGATAGATTTAGCTCGCACTGTGCCTATTTTCTGCCTTACACGTTTCACATGGCGTAGAGGGCTTGATTGACCAGTTGCGGCGAAAATACCCGCATACTTTTTCTCGCCAACGGCAAACCATTGTTCGACGGTATAGGTGTCAATTGGAGGAGCATCATATCCAAAAACGGACCTATGCTGCCAAACTTCAACCCGAATCGGTCTTGTTAGCCCTTTTGCAGGGCCAGTTTCCAGCCGCCTCAAGATCTTGCTGACTTCTGTCGGGGAGTCGCAACTCTTGATTGTGGTACCATTTCGACGATTTCCCTCCTTTACGTTGAAGTAATACGTACCCATGAGACTCGACACAACCTCTATCCTCTTTCAGTATTCTCGGATAGTCAGCAAGACCGAATATCTTGTGATGTGCGCTCCAGGCAGGATTCGAACCTGCGACACTTGGTT
>JAPOYU010000160.1 GCA_026706395.1 Chloroflexota bacterium | reverse complement strand
TCCCTTCCTCAGCAACAAAGCCATCCGCCAGGCGATGTCCATGGCCATCGACACGAACATCATCGCCGAGCAGTTGTATGGCCGCTCGGGCAGAGCGACTTGCAATTTCATCAATTCACCTGCGTCCAATGTCTCGATGAACAACACCTGCGATCAGGACATTGCCGGCGCCAACGCGCTGCTGGACGAAGCCGGAGTGATGGACAGCGATGGTGATGGCATTCGCGAATACATGGGGCATCCCTTGCGCGTGCAATATCAGACCAGCACCAACGCAGTGCGCCAGAATACGCAGGCGCTGATCAAGCAATGGTGGTCGGAAATCGGCATCGAGACCGAGCTGCGCAATATCGATGCGGGTGTCTACTTCGGCGGTGACCCGGCTAGCCCGGATACCTACCAGAAGTTCTACTCCGATGTGGAGATGTACACCACCGGTTCGTCTTCCCCCGATATGGAGAGTCTGCTCTCGAACAATCGCTGCGGGCAGGCGCCAGGACCGGACAACAACTGGACCGGCTCCAACATCATCCGCTTCTGCAATGCCGACTATGATGCCGCCCTTGACGAATTGAGCCAGACCGCCGGCCAAGACGCTCGCGCAGCTGTCATCATTCGGCTGAACGACATCCTGGTTCAGGAGTACGCGCTGATTCCGCTGGTTTACCGTTCCTCGGCCTCGTCAGCGTATTCCAATTCACTCGGTGGCGTGGACATCAACGGCTGGGATTCGGAAATGTGGAACATCGAGGACTGGCATCGCATCGACATGTAACGAACATCCGCGTGTCCCCCGTCCCCTTTCTGCCGGTCACGGGTGAAATCGACCCACCGAGCGGGAACGGAAGATCGTAGCTGACACTATAAAGCGCGGGGGATCAGACTTAAGTCCCTCCCTATCCATGGGAGGGGCTTAGGCTCGCGGTTGTTTCACATCGGCAATGCGTTGAAGAGGAGTGCATCATGGGTAAATATGTCGTGCGAAGGCTCCTTACCGCAATTCCAACTATTCTTGTTATTAGTTTCATTATTTTTGCAATTGTAGACTTATCTCCCAGCGATCCCACCAGTAACCTTCCGATGACCATCCCGCCGGAGGTACGGGCAAAGGTGCGTGAAGCCCTCGGCGCCGATGACCCCTTCGTCATCAAATACGTCAAGTGGCTGCAGCAATTCTTCATCGCCGAACCCTTGAACTTTATCGAGACCGTCTTTGACGTCACATTCCCGGGATCGGAAGAGCGTGTACGAGTCATCTCCTGGGCGACGCGCGGTCCCGTCATCGACATCATCGCCCAACGTCTGCCGCAGACGCTATGGGTCGTCGGCTCGTCGTACATACTCGGCGTGCTTATCGCCGTGCCCGTTGGCGTGTTCTCCGCCTATCGACAATACTCCGTCTTTGACCAAGTCGGCACTTTCTTGATGATGGTAGGCTTCTCCGTGCCGACCTTCTTTACCGGATTGATGTTCATCATCATCTTCAGCGTCAATCTCAAATGGTTCCCATCGGTGTACGATACCACTCATGTGGTGACGGATATCGAATCCTTGAAGGAACAATTGGCGCAGATGGTCATGCCGGTGACGGTGCTGACCCTGTATACGACGGCGCAGATGAGCCGCTACACGCGCGCCTCGACGCTGGAGAATTTGCAGCAGGATTACATCCGCACCGCCCGTTCCAAAGGTTTGACTGAACGCCTAGTGGTGACCCGCCACGCCGTTCGCAACAGCCTGATCCCGGTGGTCACGCTCATCGCCCTCGGCATTCCCGGCATCTTCGCCGGCGCGCTGATCACCGAACAGATCTTCCGCATAAACGGCATCGGTCAGTACTTGATCATCGCCATTCAAGGCGGCGACCTGCCGACAGTGCAGACCGTGACATTCATCTTCGCCGTCCTGGTCGTCTTCTTTAATATCATCGCCGATGTCCTCTACGGCATTCTCGATCCCCGCGTCACTTATACCTGATCCATGTGATGGGCTGAGACAATGACCACAAAAGAGAAGACGAAACCCAAGAACCTGGACGCGGAAGAACAGCTCCAAGCCCGCACTTTCGTCGGCGATGCCTGGCTGCAGTTTCGCAAGCACAAGCTGGCGCTGATTGCGGTCGCCGTGCTGTCTGTTATCGTGCTTGGCGTCCTGGTCGGTCCCGCTTTTTGGACTATCGACCCCACCTACATCAACATCATGGACGCCTATCAGATTTCCTCGCCGCAGCATCCCTGGGGCACGGACACCCTCGGACGCGATACCTTGGCGCGCGCGCTGCAGGGCGGGCGCGTATCGCTGATGATTGGCATTTCCGCCATGTTCGTGTCGATCTCCATCGGCACGATCATCGGCTTGGCATCCGGTTACTTCCGCCGGCTCGATAACCCGCTTATGCGCATGACCGACATCTTCATCGCCCTGCCGCAGTTGCCTTTGCTCCTGGTGCTGATGATGCTCTTCCGCGAACCGCTGAAAGCCTCATTCGGGCCGGAAGGCGGCGTCTTCATCCTTATGGTCTCGGTCATCGGCGGCTTGCAGTGGATGCCGACCGCGCGCTTGGTCCGCGGCGAGGTGCTGACGGTGAAATCGCGCGAATTCATCACGGCGGCCAACGCAGTCGGCTCCCGCGACGGCCGGATCCTCGCCAGCCACATCCTGCCCAACGTGATGAGCCCGGTCATCGTCGCCGCCACCTTCAGCATCGCCAGCGCCATCATCACGGAGTCAGCGCTGTCCTTCCTGGGCTTGGGCTTCCCGCCCGACTTCCCCACCTGGGGCCGCCTGCTCTTTGACGGCAAGGACTACATGACCATCACCTGGACGCTGGTCTTCTGGCCCGGCATGTTGATCTCGCTGACCGTGCTCTGCGTCAACTTCATCGGCGACGGCTTGCGGGACGCGCTCGATCCGCGCTTGCGCAGGTAAGCCGGAATGCGCATGAGTTCACGATAGGCGCGTCAAAAGGCGCGCTCTTTTGTTTGCGCGATACACTGCGCTACAGTGAAACAGTCGCGGACCGTCTGAGTGCGGTGCACAGAACTCTTCTAACGAGGTAGCGCCATGCCCTACATCAAACAGATCACCATCGATCAAGCCAGCGGCCTGCTCAAGCGCGAGCTGGATAAAGCCGTCGCCCGCGCCGGCCGCGTCTGGAACATCGTGCAGATCATGTCCCTCAACGCCCGCACTATGAAATCCGCCATGGAAATGTACGGCGCCACCATGTTCGCCGAATCCCCGTTGTCGCGGCGGCAGCGCGAAATGCTCGCGGTTGTCGTCAGCAAGGTGAATCATTGCGACTACTGAATCCAGTCCCACGCGCATGACCTCCGTGCCGAGGTCGACGGATTCGCCGACGCTGACGAAGCGGACGCCTTTGTAGACGCCATTGCCCGCAATTGGCGCGCGGCCCCGCTGAACGAAATCGATCACGCGCTTTGCGCATACGCCGAAAAACTTACGCGGACGCCGGCTGCAATGGACGAACGCGACATCCTTGCTCTGCGCGCAGCCGGCCTGGATGATGTCGCGATTCACGACGCCACACAGATCATCGGCTTCTTCAATTACATCAATCGGGTCGCCGATGCCCTGGGAGTCGAACGCGAAGACTTCATCCGCCCCTGGGGTGAAAGCTAGCGCCGATCGGTCAACACACAGCCCCTTCATAGCGCTCGGCGCCATCGCCTCGGCTCACGCGGGGCATCCTACGTCCTTCCTTCACAAGCTGCTTATCGACCATTAACGCCTGCTTCATAATGCTCCGCTAGTATAGGGCTCAGGTAATAGCCGAATCAGTCGAAATCAATATTTGAGACAGATTGCCGAAAATGTTTCCAAAAGGTATATTGCATTTTATCATTGTTTATACACATAATGTTGGGTACTGATTATTGTAGATTCTTTTGCCTTAGCCCGGTTGTGACTGCTGAGTAAGAAGATGCCCATAGACGTCAACTGGCATGACGAATCGAAATCGCTTATCGAATGCCGCTTTTACGATCCGTGGTTCACTGATCAACTTATTGAAGCGCGCAAGTCCTGGCATCGCATGATCAAGTCCGTCGAAAACCAGGTGCCGATTGTGCTGGACCTGCGAGAATCCCATGCTGTGCCGGACGGGGCGTTGCGCCACTTGACGGCGATTCATCGCAGCGCTCATCCTCGGCAGGGTCACTTGTATGTCCTGGGCTTGAACCCGGAATATGAGAAACTTTCGCCCTTCGTCTTCTGTTGTGAAGCGACAGGCGAAGGGAATGTGCGCCTGATCGATTCGATCGAAAGCGTATTGAATCCCTGAAATCCTCTCGGCAAGAGATTATCGCCGGGTATGCTTTGCTTGCCCGGCTCCGGGCGTTTCGCGCTGCGATCGGCTGCAATGCCGCAAGAATCAGAGTGTCGCCCGAGCTTCTTTCCATTATGATTTGGCTGTATCCAAGGGCTTAGGGAGAAGGGTCAGATGCGCGACGGCGATGGGAAAGAGCGGGCCGAATTGGTCGCGAATGTATGCATGTATCTGCAGGAAATTCACCCGGAAGGCGCGAGCTTGCAGGACTTGGGCAGGCGCTTTCATGTCAGCCCCTTCCACCTCCAGCGAACCTTCAAAGCCCTTACCGGGGTTAGTCCGCGCCAGTTCTCCGACAAACTGCGGATCGATGATTTCAAGACGCAGGTCCGCCAAGCTGAGCGCATTACAGACGCGATCCAGGCTGCCGGCTACGGGTCGACCAGCCGCCTCTACGAGCGCAGTGACGAAAACCTTGGCATGACCCCGACAACATACCGGCGGCATGGAGCCGGCGTGACGATCTTCTTCAGTGTTGTCGCCTGCCCGTTGGGCTTTCTGCTGGTCGCGGCGACCGATCGCGGGCTCTGCAAGGTCAGCCTGGGCGACAGTGAAAGCGCGCTGATCACCGACCTGGACGCCGAGTTCGCCGACGCCGAGCGCCTGCGTGATGATGAGGGCGTCGGCTTCTGGACGGAGCGGATCATCGCCTACCTGGAAGGCTGGCAGCCCGACTTGAATCTGCCGCTCGATCTGCGCGCGACCGCCTTCCAGATCAAGGTCTGGCAGCAGCTGCAGAGGATCCCGGTCGGCGAGACGCGGAATTATAGCGAGGTAGCCGCCGCCATCGGCCAGCCCAAGGCAATCCGCGCCGTCGCCAATGCCTGCGCCAGCAATCCGGCCGCTCTGGTGATCCCCTGCCATCGCATCATCCGTAAGGATCGGGGCCTGGGCGGTTATCGCTGGGGCATCAAACGCAAGCGAGCCTTGCTGGAGCGTGAACAGGCGTACAAGGAAGCGGCAAGCGAGTCTCCTTAATGTGTTTCGCGCCTGGGTTCGCCGCGCCGCCGCAGTTTTCCGGCGGCCTGCCGGTCGGCAGCATTCGCCGCCCAAGCGACTGCGCTAACGCTGCAGCCATGTGATAATATGTATCCATACAGACTGCCAGGAGGATGATATGTCCATCCGAAATCTTCACATATTGATACTTGTCTCCGTCGCCTATGTTGCCGCCCAGATGGTCGCAGACATTTCAGTATTGCGGAATCTAACCCTTTTCGGCTACGGCGTCAGCGCTTTTTCCATCGCCTACCCGTTGACGTTCACACTGCGCGACATGGCGCACAAGCTCGCCGGACCCTACGTGGCGCGCACGCTCATCATCGCCGCCGCCGTCATCTATTTGATTGCGCAAGCCTTCTTCGCCATCATCGCCAACCTGCCGCCGGAGATGACGCCGGAGGAGAGCATCGCGTTGGGTCAGTTGCTGTCGCCGGAATGGCGTTTCGTGATGGCGGCGGTGGTCGCCTCCGTCATCTCGCAATTGGTTGACACCGAGGTCTATACGCGCTGGATAGAGCGCTTCGGCGCTGAGCGTCAGTGGGGGCGGGTGCTAGTCAGCAACGCCATCGGCATCCCGCTTGATCGGATTCTGTTCATCTTGCTCGCTTCGGGGATCACGGAAGGTTTCATGACGGCCTTCATCGGCACGACGATCGTCCGCTTGATCTTCGGCATCATAACGATACCGGGCATCTACCTGGTCGAGGAGCATTCCGAAGACTGGATCCACATAACGGAAATACGGCATACCGATCCGCCGTCTTTTGCGCGGGCGAAAGGCGAGTAGGGCGGGGGCTGCGGGCCTTTGAGACAGGTTCAAAAGCGCTTGTCGTCCTGGCGAAATTGACATAAGCGAGCTTGCATTCCCAGTTTTTCCGGCGCGATTTCTCCGTCGTTTGGCGGAGATTTCGCGTTTTATGGCGGGATCTCGTGGTTGTCGGCTCAGCGGCGCCACCAAGAAAGGGAATCGGCGTTGGCTTCGCCGAGGTCCATGACGCTCAGCTGGCCCGTTTCCAATTCCAGGCGCATGATTTGGGACACGCCATCGACGGAACGGGCGAAGGTCACGGCCCGGCCGTCCGGGGTCCATTTGGGCAAGCTGTCGTAGCGCGTTTCCACCACCAGTGGCGTGACCGTCAGCGTCTCGAGTTCAAGCAGGTAGATGGCTGAAGCGCCGTCGCGGCGGGAGGCGAATACGATATGCCTGCCATCGGGCGACCAGTCGGGGGAGGTATCGGGTGATGGGTGGCGGGTGAGCTGCCGCGTTTCTCCGCTGGGCAGGTCGATCGTGAAGAGATCCCAGCCGCCGCCGCGGTTTGAAGTGAAGGCGATCGTCTCGCTATCGGGCGACCAGGCCGGCTGCCGATCGGCGGCTTTGTGGGCTGTGACGCGCTGCCGGCCCGAGCTATCCGGCCGAATGATGTAGATATTGTTGTCGCCCTTCCGGTTGCTGGCGAAGGCGATCCATTCGCCGTCGGGCGACCAGGCCGGCGTTTCCGCAATCGCCACCGAGTCGGTCAGCTTCAAGGTGATGCCGCTGCTCAAGTCATAGGTGACAATATCGCTGCCGAAGCGCAAGAACGAGGTCAAGGCCAGACGCGCGCCGTCGGGCGAAAATGATGGCTCGGTGAAGAATTCGAAATCCAGCCGTTTTTTCAGGTTGTGATGCAGGTCGTGCACAATGACTGTCGGCAGTCCGCTTTCCAGCGTCATATAGGCGACGACGGGCGACGGGAAAGCCGCCGCAAGGAGAAAGCGGAGCAAGACCAATATGAGAAGAACAGCAAAGAGGATCGCGCCGAGGAGGAAGATGCTGCGGCGCATGGCTGCTCAAGCCGCCACGAGAAAGGACCGCCGCTGACTTAGGTACTCAGTGATTTGTTCGGCGGCGATGCGCGCCTCGACGGTCATGTTGTAGAAAGCGCCGCGACCTTTGTAGAAGACGCCGACCAGGTACAGGCCGGGCTGCCCGAGGACTTGACGCCCGTTGGGATGCCGGCTGACATCGCGCAGGGGCCAGCCGCGGACGCCGTTGGGCCCGATGTCCCAATCACAGCCGGTCTCGGGATAGTACATGGCGGTGCTGTACTGCATGTCGATATCCAGGTAGTGGTGCAGAACGGGAAAATAACCGGTCGCCATGATCACGGCATCCAACTCGATAACCTTGCCATCCGCCAGCGTCACGCCGTTTGTATCGAAGCGCGCGGGCTGCTGAACGGGCAGCACCTGGCCTTGGCGCAAGGCATTGAGCAACTCCGGGCCGCGGTAACCGACGCCGCTTCCCGTGTTGGGCGGTGATTGCCAGACGCCGAAGTCAGCCATATTGTATTCGATCTTGCCCGTCTGCTGCTGCAGCCAGACACAATAGCGCTCCGGCAAGCGTTCGCCGAGCATCATCCAGGCGTGTCGGGGCAAGCCGTAGGGATAACGCGGGCGCAGGTCAACGCCGCTGCGGATGGCCAGCCAGGTGAAGCCGCCGGCCGCGACCTTTCCCGCCGCCACAGCGATATCGGCGCCGCTCGGCCCGGTGCCAACCACCAGTGTGCGTTTGCCGCGAATCTGATCCGGATGGCGGAAATCACGCGAGTGCATGATATCGCCGCCGAAGCTGTCCATGCCTTCGATATCCGGCAGTTGCGGATTATCGAAGACGCCGGTGGCGGGTATGACGGCGCGATAGCGTTCGACGCCCTGGTTCGTTTCGACTTGCCAGGCGCCGTCTTCGCCTAGGGCGACGCGATGGACTTCGACGCCATAGTCGACCGTAAATCCCTGGTCGGCAACCCAGTCGACCAGATAGCGGTAATACTGCTTGGCGGTGGGATGGATGCCCCAATGCAGGGGAAAGCGGCGGCCCGGCAGCTCGCTGAAGAAGCGCGACGTGTTCAGCCGCAGGGAGGGGTAGAGGCTGTCCCAGGTGGGCGCGATTTGCCGCGTCCGCTCAATGATGCGGTACTCGATGCCGGCCTGCTCGAGCGCGTAAGCGGCGTTGATGCCGGCTGGTCCGGCGCCGATGATCAGGACATCCCCCGTGGGCATCAGTTCCCCTTTGCCAATGCGGTGGCCGTGCCGCGAATGTAGAAATGCAGCCGGGTCGGCGCGGCTTCGAAAGTGACGGCGAAGTTCCGCGCGTCTTCGCTGCTGCGCGGCTGGACATATTCCAGCGTTTCGCCGATGAGCCCGCCGATCCATTGCGCCTGCAAGGTGGCTTCTTCGTTGTATTCATCGACTGGAAAGGCGACCAAGCCGCCGCTTATGGCGACGATAGCGAGTGCAAACATCAGCGCCGCTATACCGCCGACGACGGCCAAGGCGCGTCGATTGGCTCGTCGAACATCAGCCCGGCTCCGCGAGGCGCGTGACAACTGCGGCAGCAGTACCTCCCGATTGTAACCGGCTTGGAAGTTAAGGGTGTGAAAGCCCGTCAATGTCGCGGGCAAGGCGGTATCGTCCAGCAGGAGGGGCAAGATCGCCTCACCGCGATCCAGGGCGCGCTGGATCTCCGCTTGCACGAATGGATCGCCGACGGCTTGCCTAGAGACGAGGACAATCAGAAGCGGATGGGCCGAGTCAACCTCGCCGGCAAGATCGTCGCGGATGGCTTCGGCGATATCGCTTTGCGCCTGCGAATAAGTAATGCGGATCATCGGTGAGGCTATGTCGCCGTTTGTGAAAAATCGTACAACCTAGTATGGCATAGTTGACATCGGCAATCCAGAGGGGAGTGGACGAGGAAACGGGCTGAGCGATTCCTCCACTAATGGATCCAGCGGACGATATCGGCCGCCTGCGCCGTTTCCAGCGCGGCCAGATCGCCGATGGGCAGCCAGAATGGCGAGTCAACGGTGGCGATGTCGCGCCGCGTCGCGACGGCTGTAATGGCGTCGGTCAGCTCGAATTCGCCGCGCGCGCTCTTTTGCAGGGGGTAATCGAAGATCTCGGTCCTCAGTTTGTAGGCGCCGATGCTGCAAGGCGCCGGGGCCGGGTAGGCGCCCGCTGGCGGCTTCTCATGGATGGCGCGGAAACGGCCGGCATCGTCGCGGACGATCACGCCATATCGATGGTAGTCTTCGCGCCGAGCGGCGAGGATGGCAAATGGATGCCGGCTCAATTGACGCAAGCCCTCTTTTGCAAAGAGGTCATCGCCGTTGATGACGAGGAAATCGTGGCTTTGTAGGGCTGGACGGCAGCATTGCAACGCGTGCCCGGTGCCCAGAGGCGCCGGGGTTTGTTCGACCAGAGTGTAGTCGAGGAAGAGCGTCTGGCCCGCCATGAAGTCGGCGATTTGCTCTTTAAGATGGTGTACGACAACGAGTACGCGGTCGACGATGCCGCGCAGGCTCAGCAGAGACCAAGCGAGGATGGGCTGGTCTTGCAGGGTTAGGAGCGGCTTCGGCGTATTGAGGGTCAGAGGGCGCATGCGCGTTCCGGCGCCCCCGGCCAGGATTATGCCATCCATCAGCTTGGACGGTCAGCGCATGTCATCATAGTACTCGGTATCGGCTTCGTCTTCTTCGGCGAATTCGCCCTCGCGGAAGGAGGGGATGATGGCGTCGTCGTCGCCGTATAGATCTCGGTAGCTGCCCAAGTCGTCATCGTCGAGGTCGTAGCCTTCGTCCTCGAGTTCGTCATCTTCCAGATCAAGGTCGACATAATCTTCGATCAAGCTCTCGACATCGTCCAGCAATCCCTCGACATCGTCGATATCTTCTTCAAGCGCCGCCAGAGGCTCGGCATCGTCCAGGCTTTCGAGCGAGACCAGTTCCGGCTCTTCAATTTCAGCGAGCAGGGCAAGCGCTGGGTTCAAACGGGGCGTTTGAGCCGGCGGATCGAGCAGAGCGGCGTCGGTAAGATCGTCGATCGCGTCCAGCTCTCCCAATTCGTCGATCGCGTCGAGATCTGCCGCGGTAGGTTCGTCGATTTTGTCGAGATCGTTGCGCGCCTGCCGCATCATCAGATCGATTATGGACGCGGCTTCGGCCCCCGATTCCTCGGCTGGGGATTCTCCGTCATTCCCGGTCGGCGCGAGGCCTGACAGCATCTTTCAACTCCCTTCGGGGCTCAAGCGAGCGTCTCTTTCACTATAGCGCAAAATAGTGAATGTAGCCGCAAATCGTTTGTTAATTCGGGGTGAAAGGCAGTGGCGAGCAGATGTCCTTGGCGCGCAGCCACAATCCGCCCGTCGTCCAGGCGTGCGAGCACGTCGACGCCCTCGGCAACTGCGGTGACGACGGGAGCGCGAATGAAGACGGCGTGAAATGGCTCCGCCGTTAAAGCGGCGATACTCAGGTCCGTTTCAAAGCTGTCGATCTGCCGGCCGAAGGCGTTGCGATCGACGGCGATGTCCATGGCGCCGAGGATCGGCTGTTCCTCGATGCCGATGTCCTTGGCCAGGAAGATCATGCCGGCGCAGGTGCCCCAGGTTGGTTTGGCGCGGGCGAAGCGCTGCAATGGCGCCATCAAGCCGTATTCGGTCGCCAGCTTGCCGATGGTCGTGCTTTCGCCCCCGGGGATGATCAGGCCGTCGAGCTGGTCCAGTTGACAAGGCAGGCGCACCTCAACCGCGGCAACATCAAGCAGTCGCAGCATCTTCACATGCTCGATGAAAGCGCCTTGCAGGGCGAGTACGCCGATTTTCATTTCAGACTCGAAAGGCTATTTAAGGAACAGACACATTATCCGGTCAATCCCGTCGAAAATGTAGGGGCGAGCCTTGGGTCGCCCGTAATTCGTTTTGGGCGGTTCATTCTCATTCTTGTGAGATCGTTGATCTGTAAGCCAAGAATTGGTTTGCAAGCCAGCTGCGATGCAAAGCCCCGTCATTGTCGCGTCAGGATATCACTTCGGCGCGGATGAGGTTGGCGAGGTTCTGCCCGATGATGCGGAATTCCGGCCCCAGCTTTAGTTGCATCGGTCCTTCAAAAGGCGCAATATGGATGACTTCGCATTCTTTGCCCGGCACGAGCCCCAACGCTTCGACGTACTGCAAACGGTCGACTTCTCGTGTGACCAGCCTGGTGACGCGCGCCCGGCTGCCCGCCGGCACGTTGGACAGGAAAACATCCTCAGCTGGCGGCAGCGCGCCATCGGCGTCCGGGATCGGCTCGCCATGCGGGCAAACGCTCGGCTGATTGGTCATTTCGAACATACGCTGGACGACCGCTTCGCTCAAGCCGTCGCTCAGGCGCTGCGCCTCTTCATGAACCTGCAACCAGTTGAGCCCCATAACTTGCACGAGGAATACTTCGGCGATGCGCTGGCGGCGGATATGTTTCAGCGCTTCCTCACGTCCGGCTTCTGTAATGGCGACGCCTTGATAGGGCTGATGTTCCAGGAGACCTTGCCTGCTCAGGCGGTTGACCATGCGGTTGACGGCAGGCGGGCTGACAAAGAGCAAATCCGCCAGCTGGGACGTGCTGACGTAATCGGCCTGCCGCGGCTGTCTATCAATGAAACGATAGATCTCCGCCAGGTTGGCGCGCATTTTGCTGCTGAGTTCGCTAGACATGCTTCCAATACCGCGGGTTGGTCAGGGGGCGTGGCTTGAACTAAAGACCGTGCTCGAGGCGGGTGATCAAGCGTTCGGGCAGATTGTAATCTAACATGCGGCGTTGCACAGCGCGTATGTCGTAGGGAATGCGCCGATGTTCGAAAACGCCGCTGGTCATATCGAGAATGCCGTAGGCCGCGTCTGGATTTTGGTCTCGCGGCTGCCCGATGCTGCCCGGGTTGATGATCTGCCGTTGACCGTTCAGTTCGTGAGCTTCGTTGTATCTTGGCAGGTTGGACTGAGCGTTGCCGGATTCGTCGGCCAGGCTGTAGATGACCGGCTGATGCGTATGGCCGACGAAGCAGTAGGGCGTCTCAAAATGCGGGAAATTCAAGGTGGCGATGGATGGCTCCAGGATGTATTCCCAGATCGGCTCGCGCGGGCTGGCATGGACCAAGGTGTATTCGCCGATGACAAAGGTGACGGGAAGATGTTCAAGGAAGCGGGTATTTTCCGCGGTTAATGTCTCCTGCGTCCATTCCGCCGCGCGCCGGGCGTCGGGATTGAAGGTCTTGACGTCCAGCCGATTCAGCGCCGCCCAGTCATGGTTACCCGCCAGGCAAAGCTGGGGGAGCGTCTTGAGCAGGTCGACGCATTCGTTTGGGTCGGGCCCATAGCCGACCAGGTCACCCAGGCACCAGACAAAATCCCACTCGCCTTCGCAGTGTTCGAGGACGGCTTCAAAGGCGGTGTAATTGGCGTGGATGTCGGATATGATGAGGATTTTCATACGGTGTTTTCGCGCTTGTTTGACGTTTGCATCTTACCATGCTTTAGATGCCGACGCACCTGACGGCATGACGCCGATTGGACTTCGCTCCGCCTACTTTAGCGCGGATTTCAAACGCCTTGATGGTCGTCTGTTTTCATACGGATGAGACTCCGAGAGTCACCCTTACGGATTGCGATTTGAGTGTGCTTGGTGGGGGAGGGGTGGGCGACCTGATAGGTCGTGTAGACACCCACTAGGTCGCCGGTCGCCACTACATCGAATCTTTTTTGGCGTACTCGGCGCCGGGCACGCTGACGGGGGTTTTACCCGGCGCGGGACTGCGCCCCAGCAGTACCTCAGCCGCCGCCTGCGCCGCGCAAGGGCGGAAACTGAATGCGCAGACGAAGCTCCCGATATCGGGGTAATCCGCCAGTTGATAGGGCTCGCGGAGCGCGAGCACGACCAACCGCTCGCCGGCCGCTTCATGCAGGGCGCGGATGATCTCGACCTGGCGCGATCCGTCGAAGTCCATGCCGGGCAAGGTGTAGTTCTCGGTCACAGCGATGATTGCGCCGGCGGGGGCGTCTTTGACATCGAAATCCTCGGCGGCGATCACAGTCAGCCCCTCGCAGCTTTCGCGCATGGTATCGGCCAAGACGTCAAAGGCGGGCGTCGCCTGATTCGGTCCGATGCCGCGCGTCTTGGTCAATACCTCATAAGCACTGCGCTCGGTACTGTTGACCAGCGTGATCGGCCCGCCGGGATCCAGAGGCAGCAGAGCGTTTTTGTCTCGCAGGATGCTGACGGCGCTCCGAGCCACATCCAGCTCGATGGCGCGGTGCTCGGCCCCGCCGACCTGCCCCGGATCTTCGGGGGTCGGGTCGGTCGTCCAGCCGGCTTCGGCTTTGAGGCGCAGGATCCGCCCCACGGCGTCATCGACGCGCTCCGGGCTGATCACGCCCTCGTCGACCGCCCGGATCACGGCGCCTATGAGCGCCCGCTGATTCGCGAGGTATTGCCCGGCATCGTGGTCGTAATGCTCCTCGGCCAGCATCATCAGATCAACGCCGGCCTTGAAACCTTGAATGGCGGCATCGGCCGGATCGTAATTCCGTTTCATCGAGTGCATGTTCATGCTGTCGGAAACGATCAAACCATCAAAGCCCAGCTCGCCGCGCAGCAGGTCGCCGAGGATGACGGGCGAGAGGGTGGCGGGCCGGGCCGGATCGAGCGCGCTGAAAATGATATGCGAGGTCATGACGATTTTGGCCCCGGCTTCGATGCCGGCCGCGAAAGGGCGCAGGTCGATGCGCATCAGGTCTTCCCGGCCGCGCGTCACGGTGGGCAGGCCGCGGTGGCTGTCCAGCCTGGTATCGCCGTGGCCGGGGAAATGCTTGAGCGTGGCGACGCTGCCGTTTTCCTGCAAGCCGCGGACGGCGGAGGCGGTCATGGCGGCGACCAGCTCCGGCTCTTCGCCGAAGGAGCGCATGCCGATGATGGAGTTATGCGGGTTGGAGTTGCAGTCGGCCGCCGGTCCCAGCACGACGTTCAGGCCCACCGCCCCCGTCTCCCGGGCGATGACGCGGTACATCTCGTAGGCTTGCCGCGGATCTGCCGTCGCGCCGATGGCCATATTGCCGGGACCCATGGCGCTTTCGGCCGTCATCACGGACCAGGTGCCTTCCTGGTCAGCCCCGAGCAGAAGCGGGATGCCGAGGCGTGTGCCGCGAGCAAAAGACTGCAAGCTATTGCAGAGGCGCAGCGCGGCAGCGGCGTCAGGCACATTCTCGTCGCCGATGTAAGCGCCGCCGACGAAGTGCTCGGCCATGAGCACACGCGCTTCGTCTAGTTGGTCGCCGGCGAAAGCGAGCATAAACATCTGCCCGACTTTTTCTTCGGTGGACATGCTGGCGATCGGTGTTTCGAAATTCATGGCGCGTCCCTCTCGTGTGAAATTGACACAGGATATTTAACCACAGCCCCTCGCAATTCTCGACTGGGCTCACACAAAATAATGAGCCAGGAGCTTCGCGAGGACCGTCTAACCTTGGCGAAGAAGACTTCAACCAAGCAACGCCCGTGCTTCAGACGTTCATGTAGATTTTCTTTGTCACGCGATAACTACAAATGGCAGCGCACGGTCGCTTAGTTTCGAAGGACTAATCATTTTTAAGCCTCAAAGGACTATGCGCGGCGACGGATCGACCAGTATTGCAGGTCGCGATAAACGCTCATCCCAAACAGGATGTCGTACAGAGAACTGGCACTTTCCGCTGCCACCCAAAACGTAACAAACAACGGCAAATTCGACAAAATCCAAAATTTTCAACTCCACTCGACCGCAACTATACTCTAGGCTCAAAAAAAGATAGACTCAACTGTTCCGCTAGCTGTATGGCCGTCTAGCCACTCCAATTCCGCGGTGATGGGTAGATGGTCCGAGCCGATCGGCTTGCCGACCGCCGCGGCTGTCGCGCGCAAGCCTGCGCTATGCCAGACGTAGTCAATTCGCAGAAGGGGATGGATAACACGTGGCAAGTGAATGGCCTCCGCCACGGGCCAGGTCCGCCCGGCGCCGTTGCCCGCGCTACGCCAGGCATCCCGCATCCGCGCCGCGATCGCGTCATAGATCAGCGAGGCGTCGCTCATGTTGAAGTCTCCCGCTACGATGTACGCGGAAGCCTCGTCGTCGATCAATTCCAGAAGGGTGTGGATTTGCGCGTTGCGGCGGCTTTCGTCATAGCGGAGCAGGTCGCTCGGACCAATATGAGTCTCTCCTTCGCGTGGTCTCAGCGGCAAGCTGAAATGCACGGCGTATATGGCAAGCTGGCGCCCGTCAGCATTCAGCAGCAGACGGAGCGCGGCCCGGCCCGGCCCTTCTTCAATGACCAGGACTTCGCGCGCCAGGATAGGGAAGCGCGAGAATACTCGCACGCTGCCTTCAATGTGATCTTCGTGAGCGTATACTTCGTAGAGCGGCGTCAATCGCTCATCATAGCCCTCGGCTGTTTCCTGCAGCACGATCAGGTCGGGCGCCGCCTCCAGCAGCCAGTCAGTGGCGCGTTTAAGCTCGGCATTGCTGCCCTGAACATTAAAGGAAACGACCTTGAAGCTGTCGCCGGACGGCGGTTCGACCGGGCGATACATCGCCGGCGCGGCAAACCAATACAGACCGATCGCGATGAGACAGATTTGCAGCAAAACGCTCCAGGGCCGCTTGGCGCGAGGGCCGTCCTCCCGAGGCTTGCGCCGCGTCGACAGCCGTTTTCGCGCGGACTCTACCCCCGAACTGTTTTGCCGCGTGACGATGATCGACAAGGGAAAGCTGAGGACCAGCGGCATGTAGAGATAGGGCGCGAAGGCATTCGCCAGGTCGATGAGGGGCGCGTCGGTGACCCGCAGCAAACGGAACAGCGTAAAGAGAGCGAGCAGCAGCGCGTATAGCGCGCTTAGATAACGAATCGGGGTGGATATGCGGCGCAAGATGTCTTGCAGTGCGGACCAGGGCATGGCGCGGTCTCAAAGCTCGGATGCGGAATCAGAGCAGTAGCAGCGAGACGATCACCAGGCCGATGAACAAGCCGGCCGCCAAGATCCCCATATTGCGCAGGTCCTTGATGACAAAGCCGTAATCGGCGCGCAAATCGTCTTCGGTGACCACCTTGGTCGGGTTCGCCAGCAGCTCGGCAATGTATTCGCCGTCAAGCGCCCCGGCGTCCTTCCGGCGTTCCAATTGCGCCGCCTGCAGGGCGCGCCGACGCCGGGGCGGGGCTTTGCTCTGGGCCGGGGAATCGGCAGCGCTCTCGCTCGGCTCGTCGGCTGCGGAGGGCTCGCCGCTGCCCTGACGCGCCTGCTCCAGCACGGATTGTGATATATTTGGTTTTCTGCGTCTGCGCTTCGCCATGATATCAACTTCCCGATCGCCAAGCGATGTCACACCATTATCCCAAAGGTCACTGCGAGTGACAAGCGCTCTAATGCATCGGCGATGTCACTCCAAATACACCGCAGCCGCGCGTAAGTCTCGCCGCAATTCATCGGCATTCTAAAGAAAGCCGCTGCTGATATCGATGTCACTGCCGCCGCCGTTTTCACCGCATATACAAGGCTTGTCGGATATTAAGTCTGTACTGTCGGAGTGGGTTTGTGTCCATGCAGAGTTCTGGCTGCGCGGTTGCGGGCGACACAAGAATCGCGTCGACACCCACCAGGCCCCGGGCGCCATACAGGTTTCGATATGATAGAAGATGCAATATCGCCGAGTCCTTATCATAAGCGCGAGTGAATGCCGGACACTGTAATGGTTGTTGCAAAGAGGCCGGGCGCGCTTGCTGAGCGATTTGCGGACATATCGCGGTTTTGTGAGCGTTTTATTGGAAAGCGAATATTTTTTTGTCCAACAAAACCTTGGTTGCATCTCCGCTGGCGCGGTCTGATTTGCCGGGATATTCGGTTGTTAAGGCACAGTTGGCATCAGTGTAGCAGAGATGGTGAAGGCATAGGCGACCATATGTACGCGCATTGAGGAAATTGGTCCATTAAATCTGATGCGGCGGTTTGGGCGGGGCAGGGAATGGTTTGGAGCAGGCGACAGCAAATCAGTCTATCGGCGGCAGACAAAGCTTACAGGAACGGACCAGTTTCAATTCAACCGCATTCGGCGCAAGCCCTGAAATGCCGGGTTGCCCTGTATCTCTTTCCAGCGCGCCTCGCCACCATCGGTATGCCACTCGACCACGAACATGCCCTCGGTGTCCTGATACGTGAAGCTCGGTTTCAATCCCAGCAGGATCTGTCGAATCGTCGCGATGACGTCTTTGCGTTCCTCGCCCAGGCGCAGGGTGAAATACTGGCCGGCCACGAATTCAAAGATTATTGGCATGCCCTCGAGGTTGCCCTCCATCTTGATCGGCGCCTCGGCCTGCACGCAGCTCATAAAGACATTCTGGAGTCTGTTGTTCCACAAGCTGTGGTTGACACGTTCTTCAATGTAGTAGGGACGCGCTTCCGGCGTCGAATAAAACCACTGGCGCGCGGTATTGGCCATCGTCGTTGTCTCCATGTTTTAGGCTTTGCCTGACGCCGTTAGTTTACCGCAAGCGTCCCAGCCATGAAATAGCAAAAAAGCATCTACGATACGAACAAATGTTCTAATCTATGTTATAATAACGATTCGTTCACCCGTTCTCATCTTTCAGCAAGGTCAGCTCGTATGAAACATCGCGACGATCGGAGCCGCGCCATCTTCGAATTCATTTGTCGCTTTTCCGACGAAAATGGCTTCTCGCCCACTCTTCGCGAAATCGCGAGAGACCAAGGCTACAAGTCCAGCTCCGGTGTCATCCGCCATTTGGACAAATTGGAGAAATGGGGCTGGATCGCGCGCCACCACGGCAGCGCTCGCAGCATACACATCTTGCGCCGGCCGGGGATTGCGCTCAATCGTATATCGAATTCTTCTCGCCAATTCCTTCGGCGGCGATGACGGCGCGGGATTGTGGCAGGACATAGAATTGATAGAGTTCGCCGGTGGTGAATTCCCGCGCTAGCGAGACATCCAGCAACTTGTAACTCTGCAGTTCAATCCGCAGTGTGTGATATAGAATATGTGGTCGCAGCGTGCTGTGGCTGGTGCGCCCCTTGACGATGCGCACCGCTTCGGCTTCGCGATCAAGGATGAGGTGTTGAACGAAGCGATTGAAGTCCGTGGTCATGTACAGCAAGACAGCGACCACCGCTACTTCAATCGCCAGCGCGACCGGCAAGAGAATGACGCGCGCAAAAGACAGCGCAACCACCGCGACGGTTATGATGATCGCCAGGGTTATGCCACGTCGCGCCACAATCGCCATACGTGCTTCAAAGGCTTGAATCTGCCCATGCAAGGTCTGGAGTTGCTGTTGGCTCATCAAGCCCAGACGATTGTTTTTGAGGTCGGCCGATGTTGCGGCTATCACTTGTCGGCTGGTGCGGCGCATCCGCTCTTACCCTGTGAGTTAGCAGTATACAGAGTTTACCAGCAATCCGCGCCCTGCTCAATCAAGTCGATACTGGATCGATGGGCTGGCTAGACCGTCGTGAAAACTGGCATGGTTCCGGTAAGGTAGACCGCCAGTTGATCGCGCGTAAAGGTATAAATTTGCCGCTCCACCTCGGCCAGCAGCGCTGGCGGCACGTGACGCCACAAGCATCGGTCCAAGCATGCATCATCGTCCAGAGCCGCGCGAATATCGGCCGAGTCCCGCCGCAGCCGCCTCCCGAATATCTCCAGCGTCAGGCTGTCGCCGCCCGGCTGGATTTGCTCCGCCACCATGTCGCGCCAGCCGCGCAAGACAGCATCAGGCAAGAAGGGCAGCCATCCGTCAGGCTCGCAGCGCGCCAAACTGTCCGCCTGCCAGCTTTCCAGCCCGCGCTCATCGCGTTCGTCCATGACCGTGAGGATGAGATGCAAGGCGAAGAATTTGTCCTCACGCGACACGCCGGGCCAATCCCGCCCCCAGAACTGCGGCCTGACCATCTTCAGCGCCCAGGCTTCATCGGACGCCAGATGCGCGACATATCCGGCGATGAAGGCGAAATGCGTCTCATCCCTCGGGTCGCATAGTTCCGAGTGCTGGCGTAGCATCCGCCGCCAGGGCCTCTCGCTGATCGGCGTGCCGTAAGCGTAAAAATGCGTCTCTTCGCGTCCCATGCCGCTGGCTACGCGCGCGTCGGCGACGATGCTGCCCAGTTGGAAGGCCGGCAGTTGACGCCGCAGCAACGCGTGATAATCTGGCGACAGGCTTTCATCAACCAGCAGACATTGGGCAATTTTCAAGTGGGTGAATGGCGTTGGCATAAGACTGATTGTAATGGTGTTCCGCCGCAGTCTGTAGGGGCGACCTGGCGGGCGTGTCGGCGGCCTAGTGGGAGTCTGCCCGACCTGCGCGCGCTAGAGATGAGGAGGCGGCGGCTGGCGAGAGATAAAACCAGTATGAAAGCCATGAACATTTGTTCTTGCCCTCTGCTCAAAATGATGATACACTGTCCCTATGGAAAACTGTCTTATGCGCTCAATCTCGGCTCTCAGCGGATTCCGTCCTCGGATTTCCGCCTTCGCCGCCCCTCCGCCCGTACCTGTACTGTGTCTATGCGCTTGCCGATTTACCGGGCCGGCTGGGATATTTTCAAAACCCTATGGCGCCGGCTCGCATGCAAACCAAAATCATACCAACGGCCCCCGGCCTATTGTCCGTTTCGGCCAGAAAACTATGCCTATTGTCCGAAAAAAATTTTTCTTTGTCCGACAATGGACAATGTCGGACAATGCGCAAACGAAAAGCTAACAATCGCTCCGCCAATTGCTGCTCGCTCGCGAATCGCCATAGCGCCGGGATACAGCGGGAAAATGATCAGGACGAACCGAGGACCCAAGCTGGAATCAAACGCCAGGTCGCCAGTATCGGACAAGCCTTGTAGGGCGACTGACAGGCTGTGTCTACGCAACTCTGTGAGCCGCCCCAAAATAATGAAGGCACATGTTTTATGGCAAATTCCTGCCCGGCAAAAACGTGTCCGCTCCTCAGCTCAGACGAAGCGGGAGACCGAAGGCGGAACAAATGCTGGCCGATGAGAGGCTGATTAGCGCGTTTCGCAATCTGCTGCCGGACAAACCTTATAGGGGCAAGAAGTGGGCCTTCGCCTGTCGCGAAAAAGCAACCTCTGCTAGTATCGCTAGTGGTCACACTGAACGCCTGCATGAAACTGGAGAGTGTTGATGAAGGCCTTGATACTTGCCGCCGGTCAGGGCACGCGATTGCGGCCAGTCACCCTGACCATGCCAAAGTCCTTGGTGCCGGTGGCCAATCGCTGGTTGATAAACTATGCTTTGGACGCGCTCAAGAAGGCTGGCTTGACGGATATCGGCATTGTCGTCAACAGCTTGGAATCTCCAATCGTCACGAATCTAAAAGACGGCAGCGCGCTTGGAGTCAAGATCGAATATATCGTTCAAGACGAACAGCTCGGTCTGGCGCATGCCACTTCGCTCTGCCGAGACTTTGTCGGCGGAGAACCCTTCACCGTCTTTCTCGGCGACAACATCTTCCAGGACAAGATGACCGGTCTGCTAACCGCCTTCGCCTCTTCCGATGAGGAAGCGGCGGTGGTCCTTGGCTCCGTCAGCGATCCGACTCGTTTTGGAATCGCTGAAATCGACAATGGGCGGATCCTCCGAGTTGTAGAAAAGCCCAAAGATCCTCCGTCGAATTTGGCTATCGCCGGGGTCTACCTGTTTCGCGCGTCGATATTTGACGCGATCCAGCGAATCAAGCCTTCGGGCCGGAATGAGCTCGAGATCACTGACGCGATTCAAGTGCTGATTGATGATGGTTTGCCTGTTGCATCCTATCGGTTGAGCGGCTGGTGGATAGACGCAGGGAAACCGGATGCGATCATAATGGCAAATCAACTGGTGCTTGAGGCGCTGCCCTATACGCCCGCGCCGGAGCAAAGCGAGCAGATTGAAGGCGAGAGCGAAGTTTCCCATCGAGTGATTATCGGGCGCGAAAGTCGCATTATCGACAGCGTAATCCGTGGACCTGTCATTATTGGAAATAACGCCGTCATCCGCAACAGCTACGTCGGGCCCTACACTTCAATTGGCGATAATGTCACGGTGGAAGGCAGCGAAATCGAATCCAGCATCGTCATGAAAAACTGTGAGATACGCAACATCTTGGGACGGATAGACCGCAGCTTGCTGGCGGAAAACGCTCGCGTCACCTCTGCAACTCATATGCCGGATGCGCATCGATTTGTCCTGGCGGAAAACAGTTACGTGCAGTTCTAACTGCTAGATAAGCTGCTTCGGCGGCAGCAATCTCTGTTGCAGCAAGTAATCATCATCGGGGCCATCCCAGGCATATAGCCGGAAGTTGACCTTGCCCTGGCTTTCGAACACGACCCCCTCCTGTTCCAAACGGCGCTGCTGCTCTTCCGCATGTGGGCTGCCCGCCGGGAAACTGATCGTGCCCTGACTGTTGATGACCCGGTGCCAGGGAATCGATTTGCCCCGTGGAGTCTTGCGCAGGGCTGTGCCGACCCAGCGCGGCGCCAGGCTTCGCATACGGGACGGTTCCATACTCTCGTCTGGCGGGATCATCGAGGCGATCTGCCCATAGCTGCTCACTCTTCCGGCCGGAATCTGCAAGACGATATCCCAGACTTTTTCAAAAAATGACTTGGCATTGGGCGGATAAAACATCTGGAGTCCGACTAAAATGAGACGAAAATGGTTATCGTGCTTGCGCACGGGAGCGAAAGAGATTCCAGCGGGAGAGGGACATGAAATTGACCGGGTTGACGATCGCGACTGTAAATATGACGGAGATGGTTGGATTCTACAACGCTGTACTTGGTGCAAAGCTCAAAGAGACGGTGCATATTGGACCTGAGCAATTCTACGGGGGCAGAATTGGAGAAATCGAGTTGACTCTTTGTCCCAACGCGATCGCCGGAGTGGTCGCCGAACAGAATCGTCAGCAGTTTCGCTTTGAAGTTGACGATATCGAGACGGTGATGGAATGCGGTCTGGCAAATCATGGAAGCGAAATCAATCCCGTTGACGAATACAAAGGCGCCAAGGTCGCGTCGTTGGCGGATCCGGACGGGAATACAATCGAATTTGTCGAGTTGGTGTCATAGTGCATCGCCGATGCTTTGTCTGAGTTCTTCGGGCGAGGGTGTGTAATTCCCCAAATGGCGAACCACAATGCCGCTCGCGTGGTTCGCCAACATGACCGCATCGCGTGCGGGGAAGCCGGCAGCCAGCGCAAGCGTTGTCGTCGCTATGGCGGTGTCGCCAGCGCCGACCGTGTCAAAGACATCGCTGACTTCCGGCGCGGGGCAATGGCAGGTGTCGCCGTCATAAGTCAGAGTGGCGCCTTGGCTGCCTCGCGTAATAATGGTAACTTTCGCGATCTCCAACTGCTCGCCAAGTTGCTGCACTGCCCAGCTGAAATCGTCATCCGAAGCAAGCTCGCGATTGAGGAAGCGTTGTGCGTCCTCAGCATTGCACTTGATGACATCTATGCCGCGGAATGTCTCGAATTCTCCCTGCGCATCGGCCGTAAGCAGTACGCCATTGCTTTGACAGAGCTGCCTGAGCTTCGTGACAAGTGATGGCGTCAAGAGACCGCCATGATAGTGCGACAGCAGCACAGCATCAATCGAGTCAATACGGCCACTTGCGAATTCCAAGATAGCCGATGCGGTATCGTCGTTGATAGGGCGGCGCGTGAGCGTATCGATGCGCGTCATCTGTTGCGGGAAGCGCAAGCCCATCTGCGCCAGTATTCTTGTCTTTACCGTGGTGGGCCGGTCGGCAGAGCAAACAAGACCGCGCTCATCAATGCCATCGTCGCGCAGGATCTGTTTCAGCCGATCACCCGCGTCATCCTCGCCTATGACGCCGACCTGAATCGCTCGGCTGCCAAGAGATACGATATTCGCCGAGGGATTGGCAGAACCACCGGCAATATACCGTCTCGACTCCAGCTCCAGCACGGGCACAGGCGCTTCTCGGCTCATCCTGGTGGGTTTGCCCGTTATGTATTCATCGAGCATCACATCGCCCATGACGAGAATCGTCTTGTTGCTCAATTCGGCTACTAATGAGTGAAGTTGCTTGGGCACGTTTCGTCCCTCGTTGTCAGTCGCAGGTATCCTCGCCAGTTTACATCAAGGGGGACGGCAAGCTGAAGGTACGGTTGCGCAACCGCGCTCAGCGCATGGTATGTCGCATCACGGCGAGGACGAAGCGTGGCAAGCGCAACATTCGCTTCAGGCGCCAAGGTTGCCTGAGCAGGCGGTACAACCACTCCAGGCCGTGTTTCTGCATCCAACTTGGGGCCCGGGGCACGATCCCGGCGATGAAATCAAATGAGCCGCCGACGCCCATAGCCATCGAGACCTTCAAACGCGGCAGGTTGCGGGCGATCCATTTGTCCTGGTTTGGCGCGCCAAATGCGACGAAAAGGATATCGGCGCCGCTGGCATTTACCAGTTCAACAATCTCGTCTTCTTCCGCCTCGGACGGCCCCCCGCTGAATGCACCGGCGATCTGCAAGCCAAGATGACGCGCGCGGAGAATCTCGGCCGCCTTTCGGGCTACACCTTCCGCCGCGCCAAGGAAGAATATCTTCCAGCCGCGCTCGGCAGCGTGACGTGCGATCAGCGGCACGCCATCGGACCCGGTAACGCGCTCGGGCAGCGGCGCGCCCAATCGGCGGCTGGCCCAGAGCAAGCCTACGCCATCGGGGACACAGATCGCGGCACGATGCAGAATGTTGAAAAATATCGGATCGCCCCAGGCAATCATAACAAATTCGGGATTGACAGTGCATACGTGTTGCGCGCTGAACTGGCCGCGTATCCAATTGTCGATTTGCTGCAGCCAGTTATCGTAGGTGATCGCGTGGACTGGAACACCCAATATATCTATCCTGTGGCTGAACACAGGCGGTAGCGTTTCGCGGCGGTTGCCGTAGTCGGTTGCCGTATCGCTCGCCAGTAGCTTGTCTGCCGCCCGGATGACTTGATCGACGGTGACAAGCTTCATGCAAGTGCGGGCCGCGCAACCTTCGCGGGCGCCAATGCGATGACCGACATAGCTGCAGGGACTGCATTCCACGCCGCTTCGTAGCACGATGGATGCTGTGCCGGCTGTCCAGGGACGCCAAGCGTCGCTGTTGCTCGGGCCAAATATGCTGACGACAGGAGTGCCAGTGGCCGCCGCGATGTGCATCACACCGCTATCAGCGCCGATAAAGAGATCTGCCCTTGCTATGATGTCGGCCAGTTGTGGCAGAGTTGTTTTGCCGATTAGATCGACGCAATCGCCATTCAGCCAATTCGAGACGGCTTTTCCATCGTCGTCAAGCGTTCCCACCAGTATGATTTGGGCATCATGTGATTCTTGCAGAGACTGTGCCACCCTTGCAAAGCGTTGCGGCAGCCAGCGCCGCGCCCTGCTATAGCCGCCACTCCCGGGATGGATCACCACTGTCGGCGCATCGGTATCGCTCGGGGCTTCAAATGCGAAAGCCTCGCGCCGCACTTTCGCGGGCCGGGCTTCGCTGCTCGCGCCCAATTGCGCGACCAGGTTCAGCCAGTACTGCGCCTGATGTTCTCCGCCGAAACCGTGATCCGCTGTCGTATCGGTTAAAAATTTGACGTTGTGATTCTGCAAGCCCACAAGGCGCCGCGCGCCGCTCGCCTTTGCAATCAGCCAGAATTTCAGTACGCCGGCGCGTTTCGTAAAGTGGTGGAAAAATACAACCGCGTCGTATCTGAAGCGCCAGAGCTCCTGCAAAACTGGCAAATTTGATCTTGAGAACAAGGCGCGGCTTGCGTTCTTGCCACTGCGGAAGGGAATGATGGCGTCAACCAGGCCACCTGGAAGGCAGGGCAGAGCGTGCTCTGCAGCGAGCAGATGAATCGTCGCACTTGGATGCGCTTCGCGCAGAGCGGCCATGGCCGGTGTGGTCAATACCAGATCGCCAATGTCCGCCAATTGCACCAGAAGGAAACGATCGCTCGCCATAGTTTCAGCAGCCACTTGCACAATGATATTCTATCAGATTGAGGCGTGAGCGATTCAAACTGGCGCGCCCAGCTCTCGAAAGGCACTCATCGCTTGCTCCGCCGCAGATTCCCAGGTGAAGCGCTCGGCACGGCGGAAACCCCTGTTAATCAGGTCCTGCCGTAATTCCTCGTCATCGCTCAGGCGGCTCATGGCCGCGGCGATAGCGTTGCTGTCTAGCGGATCGACAAGGAGCCCATCCTCGCCGACGATCTCGGCCAGGCTCGATGTATTGCTTGCGATGACGGGCGTCCCGGCGATCATGGCTTCCACAGCGGGAAAGCCAAAGCCCTCGTACAGGCTTGGAAACACCAGGGCGATCGCGCCAGCCAGAAGCGCGGCTTTGTCCGCCTCGCTAATATATCCGATCGCATGGACATGCTGGCTCGCGCCTTCCAGCCATGCCTCATCATATAGCCAGCCCTTTCCGCCAGCCAAGACCAGCATTGCATCGTTCTCGCGCTGGCTCTGCCGCCAGAGCATGAAGGCCTGCACGATGCGTCCGATATTCTTGCGCGGCTGCAAGGTGCCGATATAGAGGAAGTAGCGCCCGGGCAGCTTGTACTTGGCGCGGACAGATTCGGTCTCTTCAGCCGTCGCACGCAGATTTGCGGAATCAACCCCCGGGTAGACGACTCGAATCTTGCTCCGCGGCGTCCCGTAGAAATGTTCCAGGTCACGTGCGGTGGCTTGGCTGTCGGCAATTACGAGATCGGCGCGCGCTTGGCTGTAACGCGTGGTCGCGTCCAGATAGGCCCGTTGTGCAACGGGATGTGCGGTTGGGAAATGCTTAAAGCCAAGATCATGAACAGTTACAATTGCCCGCCCCGGAAAGGCTATTGGCAACGTATGCGCCGGGACGAATGTGATATCCGGCCTCGATTTCCACAGTTCAGCAGCGAAACGCAGGTGCGTCCATAGCCTCGGGAAAGGAATGTGTATCTCTTCCACATTGGCTGATTTCGCAAACAGCTCCGGTGAAGGCCGATCGCGAAAATACAGCGAAAACCCTACTGGACCATTGGCGCCTTCATTAGCGGCGATTAAGGCCTGACTCAGTCTCAGCGCGTAGGTTTCGGTTCCGGTCGGCTGATCTTTTGTGCTGCGGCTGGCGTCTATGGCGATCCGAAATGGCATATAGATCACCGCGCCTCATTCCATCCGAAGCAGATTCTGCGCGCTGTCAGGCATGCCAAGCTGCTGCAGAACCACAATAAAATTGCAGGCTTCGCGATAGGTCCTTCCGGGGGTCGGCGCGGGGGCAATCACAAGCCGATAATATGCTCGCCGTCATGTTCGTCGAATACATGTCGCGTATCCACGATGGATCGGCTATGAGACGCAATCTCCCGCCAATCGAAGGCGGAATGGTCCGTGACCACTACGACACAATCCGCATTTTGAAGCAGACCGGCGCTATAGGGTTCCGACCGCAGTTGCAACTCATTCTGTACGCTTATCTCTGGCACGTGAGGATCGTGATAAGTTACCGCCGCGCCACGATGCCGCAGCAAACTGATGATGTCGAGCGCCGGGCTTTCGCGTACATCGTCGACATCGCGTTTATACGCCACACCCAAGATCACAATTTTGGAACCTCGAATCGCCCGCTCCTGATTGTTTAGCGCCTCAGTGATTTTCTCGATCACGTAATACGGCATGGAAGTATTGATCTCACTCGCCAACTCGATGAATCGCGCGTTGTAGTTGAGCGTCTTTAGTTTCCAGCTAAGGTAATGCGGATCAACGGGAATACAATGCCCGCCAAGACCCGGACCCGGGAAGAATGGCATATAACCAAAGGGTTTCGTGGCGGCTGCGTTAATCACTTCCCAAACGTCAATGTCCAGCTTATCGCACATCAGCGCCATTTCATTGACCAGTCCGATGTTGACGGCACGGAAGGTATTCTCCAGCAGTTTGACCATCTCCGCAGCAGTTGGCGAGCTTACCTCAATAATCCGGTCTACCGCGGCGGTATACAGTGCCTTCGCCACCTCGGTACAATCCACCGTGATTCCACCGACGACTTTCGGCGTGTTTCGCACTGAAAACGTCGGGTTGCCTGGGTCAATGCGTTCCGGCGAATAGGCTACGAACACGTCTTCACCAACGGCGAGGTCATCACCGGTTATTTCCGGCAAGATGATCTCCTCGGTAGTGCCGGGGTAGGTAGTGCTTTCAAGCACAATGAGCATTCCGGCGCGGCAAATCCTAGCGATCGATTTCGCTGCTTGAATAATGTACGACATGTCCGGATCGCGGGTTTTGCGCAATGGCGTCGGTACACAGATGCTGATGGCATCCACGTCTCTAATGTCTTCATAATCACAGGTTGCGATGAGCCTGCCAGCCTGGGTGAGACTGCGAATACGCTCTTCAGAGACATCGTCAATGTAGCTGCATCCGGCGTTGATCTGCCGTACTTTACTGGCTTCAATATCCAAACCCAATACTTGAAAACCCGCTTCGGCGAATTCGACAGCCAGAGGCAAACCGACATATCCCAGACCTGCTACTGCGATCTTCGCTTCGCGATTGGCTATTCTGGCTAACAGTCTCTCTTTGAAATCCATGTTCGCCTTGCGTTTATCGTTGCTGGCTTCGCGATTATAGTACGGCGCTGCCCTTGACTATAGTCTGAAATCAGCGAATGCCGCTGCGGGCGAAACTCTCGACGAACTGGCGCTGGAAAAGCAGAAAGAGAATAACCAAGGGCGCGATCACGATCAATGTACCTGCCATTAGCTGCCCGTAGAAAGCGCCTTGGTCCGTCGTCTTGATCAGCTTGTTAAGCCCGACGGTTAAGGGTCGGATTTCTTCCGAGCGTGTGATGATAAAAGGCCAGAGGAACTCGTTCCAATGCGAACTGACGGATACCAGAGCGAATGCTAGATACGCCGGAATGGAATTGGTCACGTAGACGTGACGAATGACCTGAAACAAGTTGGCGCCATCAATGCGCGCCGCCTCTTCCAGTTCGATCGGGACTTCGCGAAAAGTCTGCCGCAGCAATAGGACGCCAAATGCCGAACCCCAATACGGAATCATCAACGCGACTCTGGTGTCGAACAGGCCCAGCGTGTTTATGGTGCGGAAGTTCTGCACCAGCAAGACGCCTGAGGGGATCATCAGTTGTAGCAAGATGACCAGCAGTAAGACGTTGCGCCCAATGAATTTCATACGTGCGAAGGCGTAAGCGGCGGTGGTCACCGTAACCAACTGCACCAGTAGTGTGCCCCCCACGAAGACGATGCTGTTCAAGTAATGCAGGCTCCACGGCGCGATGACCAGCGCTCGCTGGTAATTCTCCGTTGTGATTTCGCTGCCGAAGAATATGTTTCCATTGGTAACTGGTTCCGCTTCAGGGCGAAAGCTCACCAGTATCGTGAAGAACAGCGGAAGTAGAAAGAAGATGGCGAACGCAATCTTCAGCGCATCGGCACAGCGGTCTAGCAGTATATTCCTGTCCTTCATCGCTGCGCCTCGTCGCGCTCAAATAGCAGGAAATTGCTCAACGTGAAAATGAGCACAACTCCGATAAGGACGATAGTCATGGCGTTAACATAGCCCCAGTTTCGACGCTCGGCGATGTTTTGGAATACCAGATACAGCAGCAGATTGGCACTATCGGCCGGGCCGCCTTCCCCCAAGGCCTGCAACTGCTCCACAGTTTGGAAGGCGAAGGTAAACGATATCACGACCACAAAAAGCAGGGTCCGGCGGAGCAATGGCAAAGTAAGAAACGCAAACTGTTGCAGCGGACCGGCGCCGTCCAAACTTGACGATTCATAAATGTCGCGCGGGATGTTTTGCAGTCCGGCCAGGAAGAAGATCATGAAGTAACCGACTTGCTTCCAGATGTTCACGATGATGACGGAGAGCAAGACCAAATTGCGGTCGCCAAGCCAGTTTAGGCCCGGATGTCCGAAGGTCTTAAGAAATGCGTTTGCCAAGCCGATACTGTCGGAAAAGATGAAGGACCAGATGCTGGCCGCGCCGATTAGCGGCAGCAGCGAGGGATAGAAAATTGAGAAGCGCCACAGCCCAAGCAGCGGTTGGCGACGATTGAGCAGGAGGGCCATCAGCAGTCCCAGCGGCACGCCGATTCCGACGGTCGCCATTGCAAACACAATGGTATTGCGGAACGACCGTATGAATCGCTTGCCCATATAGTGGCTCTCATCAAAGAGATCATGAAAGTTCTGCAGCCCGACATATTCCGGCGGCTTGCCCGCGGCATTCAGTCCGCGCGCCGGCTTGTACAAGCTGTCATTGACAGTGCGAAAGGCCGGCGCGACGTTGAACATCAGGACGAGGATCAACGTCGGCGCGATCAAGATATAGGGTTGCAGGAGACCTAAGAGAGATTTCTGCCTGGGGCTTTGAAGCATATTAAGTGCAGACATGTAGTGCCGTGCGGGGCGCGTATGGGAGAGGGCGCGCCGTCGAGCACGCCCTCTGATCGTGTCATCGGTATTCCGCAAGGATGCCGTCAATCTGCTCCTGCGCTGCGTCCATGGCTGCTTGAGCATCTTCCGCTTCGCCGGTCAGAATGCTTTCCAGCGTCCCGTTGATTATGCCCTGGATGGTGATCGTCGCATAACTTGAGAATTCCTTGCCGACGTGCTGCAGTTGATCGCGAGCAATCCCGTATTGCGGATGTTCTTCCACCAGCGATGCAAGCGGTTCGGTCTCCCAGGCGCTTGCGTTCGCCGCGATATAGCCGGTCGTCCCGCCCCAATCCGCCTGAATCTCCGGCGAAGACAAGAACAGGACCCAACGCCAGATTGCGTCAAGCTCGGCATCGGACTTGCTGCCGTCATCAAAAATATAGAGATTGCCGCCGCCCGTCGGCGCGCCGTAACCCGTTCCATCATCACCGGCCGGTCCGCTAGGCAGATACCATACGCCAACTTCAAAGTCCGCGTCGTTGAGAATCCGCGTCAGGTTCCCGGTTGTGTGGTAGATCATAGCGGCTTGTCCAGCCAGGAAGGCCACCGGAGTATCACCCCATGCGGCGCCGCCAGCCGGCCCCACACCAAGATCGGTACCCAGTGAACGTACGAATTCGACCGCCGCAACCGCTTCCGGCGTATTGAAATACACTTCGGTGGGGTCGTCACTGACGATGTTCTGGCCGAACGCGATTGCGAAGCTCTGGTACATCCAAATCGGGAAGCCGCCGGCGACCGGCACCAGCAAGCCATTGCGTTCGTCAGTGGTCAATGCCTGCGCGATTTCGACCAATTCAGCGTTATTTGTCGGCGGCGAATCATATCCGGCTTCGGCCAGCAGGTCGGCGTTGTAATACAGGATGGGCGTACTGCGCTGGAAGGGAATCGACCAAACGTTGCCCTCTTCATCAACCCCGTTCGCCATTAATGCCGGGAAGAAGTCATTGACGTAGTCAGCGCCTCCGTCCATCGCATCTATGAAGGACTGCGCCGGAACGATGTAACCTTCTTCGGCGAAACTGTAGAGATCGATCGACAGCATCACCGCCACATCCGGTCCCGCGCCGCCACCTTGAAGTTCCGTCAAGATGGTGTTTCGAGTATCGGTGTAGCTGCCGGTGAAGACCGGGTTAACCGTGATGCCGGGATTCTCTTCCTGGAACAGATCGGCATAGCGATGGAAGATCCCTTCGGCGTCATTAGCCGTTGCCGAGGGGAAGTAAAAATCGATGACAATCTCGTCTTGAGCGGAAATCGCCCAAGTTGCCATCAGCAATACAAGCACGAGCAAAACCAAGCAAAATCGCCTGAACATCATGACAAACGCTCCCAAATACTAACCTCAAACGGACAAAAACTTCGCCTTTAATAGTAACCAAGAAAAACGCCCACGCAAAGGCGCGGGCATATTGTGCAACTGAAGCTTAACGACTGCTTCACACAGCGATATCACGCTGTTCATATCGATACAAGGAAGCGAGCAGCAATAGGCCCGAGAGCAATACATAACCGGCGATGTGCGGCCAAATGAAGCCCTGCTGCATGATATCGCCTGCGTTGTAGTAGGTCAGGAAGGAAACGGCGCCGATAGGCTCGGCGACGGTCCCTTCGGCGGCTAAACCGATCGTCTGCAGCATATAGCTGACGATGACATATGCGGTGATGATGCCGAGCGCGACCGTCCGGCGTCTCACCATGACGGCGATCAGCATAGTTGCCGCCATGACGAAAACCATCAATGGAATAAGATAGAATGTGACTTCCATCAGCCGAACGACATCCAATTCCACGCCGCCCATTATCACACCGATGTGCAATCCCAGATATATCAGGACAACGACGCCGACACAGGTGACACCGTAGGCCAGGAACTTTTCAACAATGACCCGCGCGCGGTCAATGGGCAGGCTCAGCAGTACATCCATCGTCCCGCTGTCTTCTTCGTTCGCCGTGATGCGCATGCCCATTACGACGGGATACACGGCGAAGATCAGCGCCGATTTGCCGAAGAATCCGATTGCGACGAATCCTTCGTTCGTGGCAAAGATCTCGAGATCCTTGCCAACACCAATCATAGCGAGGATCACCGGCGGGAAACTCTCCAGCAGTTTGCGCATATCCTGCATGTTGAAGAGCGGAACCATTATGACAACCAAGAGCGCCATCGCTGCCAAGCCGACGCCCCAGTAGACCATTTGCTTCCAAGTCGTTTTCAATGTTTCGAGAAATACCGAACCAATCATATTCAGCCTCCTAAATGCCAATATCGCGGCTGGCGAACATTCTCAGGGATAGGGCGAAACCGATAAGCACGGCGACCAGCACGATGATAGAATCGGCGGGGTCATATGTGCCTAGCACGAAGGCTTCACCGTTCAGGTAGCTAAAGTAAGACAGGTCCTCCATCAGATCGGCGATGGTCCCGCTGGCGGCAGCGCCCAAAGCGTTGAATATGTAACTGACGATGACGAAGGCCGCCGAGAAACCGATAGCCATGGCGCGCCTGCGCAGCACCGTACCCAGCAAGCATGTCACGGTCATCACCAGAAGCGTGCTCGGATACAAATCCAGGATGCTCTTGAAGATCACATCCAGCGGGGCGTCAATGTTCATGGCGACCATGCCCAAGACGGTGATCAGCGCGCAAAGCACAACGATCGCCAAGCCATTCAAAGCGTAGCCGATCCAGCGTTCCACAACGTAGGCCGAGCGCGAAATCGGAAGCGACAGGATCACATCCATCACGCCGGACCGCTCGTCGTTGGCGGTGATATTCAGGCCGGCCATGACCGCGTATACGGACAAGAAAATCGCCGCCTCCGACACGAAGACTGAGACGATCCATCCTTCCGAGGTTGTAAGGAGCGCCACGTCGCTCGCGCCGAATGCCTGCAGCAGGGCAGGCGGAAACGATTCAAATAGCTCGGCGTAACCGGATATTATATCCGGACTGGCTGCGATAAAGTCGATATAGAGCCCAAGAACACCAAGCCCCAATCCCCAGTAGAGGATTTGCTTCCACGATGTACGCAAGGTGTTGGCAACTATTATGCCGTTCATTGTCTTGTCTCCTCGTCGCCGCTGTAAAAGGCCAGGAAGATCTCTTCGAGCGAAGGTTCTTCCACGTGCAGCATTTCGACATATCCGCCGCTGATCGCCCGCAACAGGGGATCAAAGTCGCCGACCATCCGCATGCGGACGCGTGTGCCGTTTGTGCTGACATCGGTGATCGATGGCATGCTATCCAACTGCTGCTGCAAACCTTCAGGAATGGCATCGCGGAAAGTCACATCCACCCAGTTGAATTCAACATTCGTGATCTTTTCGACCGACTCCACCGCCTTCAGTTCGCCGTCGCGCAAGATGCCAACGCGATCGCAGATCGCCTGCACCTCACTCAATACGTGCGAGGAAAGAAATACCGTCCTTCCCTTGGCGCGGTATTCGTCCATCATCTCATGGAAGGTCTGCTGCACCAGCGGATCAAGTCCGCCGGTGGGCTCGTCAAGAATGAGCAGTTCCGGCGAGTGCATCATCGCGATGACCAGACCAAGCTTGCGTTTGTTGCCCGACGAAAGGTCGCGCACTCGTTTGGTCGTATCCAGATCCAATCGTTCGGCAAGCTCATCGGCGTGTTTCACGATGCCCTTGGTATCGCCACGAATGCTGGCGACATAAGCGATGATCTGGTTGCCAGTGCGCCCCTCCCACAAACTTAGCTCACCCGGCAAGAACCCGATGCGCCGATGTATCTCGACGCTGTCATTGCGAATGTCCATGCCGAAGATGGTGGCGGAGCCGTCGCTGGGACGAATCAGATCCAGCAACAAGCGGATTGTCGTCGTCTTGCCGGCGCCATTAGGTCCGAGGTAGCCGAAGATCTCACCGCGATCCACCGTCAGATCGAGTCGATTCAACGCCAAGGTCTGCTTCTTGCCCGAGCCATAAGTCTTCGATAGCCCCGTGATTTCTATAACGGAATCGGACGCCATTTTTTATTCCTTTCATCGACATGTGCGGCTGCTGACGCGCCCTTCGCCCGCGGGCAACCCTAAACGATTATAATCCGTGTGGATTTTCAGCGTCAAGAAAAATCGGGCAACCCCCAGCAACTGGGGGTTACGCGTATGGATGCAGCGGCAAGTTTACGAAAGCTTAGCCCAATCATTTGGGAGAAGGGCGGTTTTTGCGCGTGAAGCGGCCTGCTTAAACGCCGGGCGAAATGCAAGACGATTCAGCCGCCATTCGTATCAATTCGGTCCGCGCCGCCGAGGTACTTTTGCAGAACCTCGGGAATCGCGATGCTGCCATCCGCTTGCTGGTAATTCTCCATGATCGCGATCATCACCCGGGGTATGGCCAGGCCGCTGCCGTTTAATGTGTGCACATATCGCGTCTTGCGGCTGCTGCTGGGATAATAGCGTAGCATCGCCCGCCGCGCCTGAAAGGCTTCCGTATTGCTGCACGAGCTGACTTCGAGCCATTCTTCGCAGCCGGGCGACCACATCTCAATATCGTATTTCTTGGTCGCGCTGAAGCCCAGATCGCCCGTGACAATCTCCAGCCGGCGATAGGGTATATCGAGCAGCGCGCAGATCTGTTCCGCCTGGCGCGTCATGACTTCCAGTTCGTCATAGCTCGTTTCCGGTCTGGTGAACTTAAACATCTCCACTTTTTCAAACTGGTGCACGCGCTTGATGCCACGGACATCACGCCCGGCGCTGGCTTTTTCACTGCGGAAACAGGGCGTATGCGCCACATAATTCAGCGGCAAATCCCTTTCCTCAAGGATTTCGTCACGGTGAATGTTCGTGATCGCCACCTCGGCTGTCGGCAGCAAGTATTTGCCTTCATCCGCCACACCATACACCGTGTCCTGAAACTTGGGGAACTGAGCGGAGCCATACAACATCTCGCTATGCACAATGTAGGGCGTGTATAGTTCTGTATATCCATTTGCTCGCGCTTGGTCGAGGAAGAAGCTGATCAGCGCCCGCTGCAAGCGCGCTCCCCATCCCTTGAGCAGGTAGTAGCGGCTGCCCGCTAACTTGACGCCGCGCTCGAAATCGATAATGTCCAAGGCGGGACCGAGCTCCCAATGAGGTTTCGGCTCAAAGTCGAATTCGCGGAATTCGCCACGGGGCGCATGCGCGACATTGTGATCCTCGCTGTCAAAGACCGGCACTGTTTCGTGAGGCAAGTTGGGAATCCAGAGCATATTCTCCCGCAATTCGCTCTCGATCCCGCCAATTCGATCGAATCCTTCCGCGATCTCATCGCCCATCATGCGCAGCTCACGTATCAGATCGTCAAACGACGATTTGACATCCGCGACTTCGTGCGTCGCCACCGCTGCTGTACCATCCATCAGCTTGCTCGCCTGTTCATAATTTGAAGCGCCAACGGCCGCGCCGGCAGCTCTGGCTCGGGTGGCCTTCTCATCATCCGACATTGATTTGTCGCCGCGCAGTTTGCCCATCGCCCGGTTCAACTTGTTTCGCGCCGCCTGCGCCGTCTCGATCCGTGTGCGTGTCTCGCGCCGCAGCGCGTCCAGTTCGACGATGCGGTCGATTCGACTCAGTGCTGACTCGTCGTTCAGTTTCGCAATCTGTTGCTTCACCCAATCCGTTTTCTCGCGGATTAGCGCAATATCCAGCATATTTCAACTCCCTCCTGGAAAAATCGATGCGCGTGTGAATTGTACGATATTTTGCCGTTGCCATGCGCCGCAGACAATGGTCGCTCATGCCTCGCTAAAGCAGCGTATGGCGCTAAGAGCCACTAAAAGAGGAGTCGCCATTTGAGCGGTCGTAATGGAGGCGCGCCCAATCAGGGGCGTCATCCGGCAAAGGCCCTCCAATTTCCCGCGCGAAGCGTCGTCCGGCGATCAACAGTCCGATGCCGATGTTAGCGATTACGATCGCGTCAAATACTTCCGGTGTGAGAAACTCGATGAACATGGCTAGCCTACTTTAGGCAGAGGTTCTGCGCCAGAAATCCGCGATTTCAACCTCGACGAGCGTCTCTTCAACACGGTAGAATCCTTCGTCCGTCATCACGTACAGCGAACCGGAAAACGCCTTTCGCAGATTCTGTAATTGAGGCAATGAGCCTTCAATCGCGTTGGCCATGCGAAACTCGATCCCCACGTTCTGAGCGGGCAAGTAAAGCGCCAGCTTCCGCTTTTTCCCATCTAAAGGCAGGTCGAGCTGGTACTCGCATTCTCGTACCGCCGCATCCAGCATGAACTGTCCTCGCAGATCGCGTTCCGATGGCGCCGGCGCGCGCAAATGCGGGTAGAGCAAGACATCGCGAATGCTCACTTGATCGGTCAGCAGCATCACCATACGGTCGACGCCGCAGCCGAATCCGCCGTTTGGCGGCATGCCATAACGCATTGCGTTCAAGTAGTCTTCATCAAGCGGCGTTGTCTCATCGGCTTCGTCGGCGTAGAGACGCTTCATTTCGACAAAGCGGTCTTGCTGATCGCGCGGGTCGTTTAGCTCGGTGAAGGCGTTGCCCATCTCCATACCCGCGATGAAAAACTCGAAGCGTTCGGTATGGGTTTCAATGTATTGCCTTTCCTTGTCATTCGCTGGGCTTGGGCCGCCCTGCAGCCGCTTGGCAAATGGCGACATATCGCGCGGATAGTCTTTGATAATCGTCGGCTGGATTAGCTTCTGCTCGATATACGCGCCTAGCAGATGCTCGACGATCATACGGCCCCAGGTATCGTCTGGATTCAAACCCTCTGCCAGACCCCGCGATGTCAAATAGGCATAGAGCGATTTGCTGCAGGGGTAATCCATATAGTCGAATCCGAGTAACTCCTCAGTTGCTTCACGTATGCTCAATCGCTGCCAAGGCGGTTCCAGACTTATGCGATCACCTTGGTAGACGATTTCTGTCGATCCCGTGACGATTTCGGCGGTATAGGCAAACATCCGCTCGGTAATGTCCATGACGCCGGCGTAGTCGATGTATGCCTTGTAAAACTCGAGCATAGTGAATTCTGTGTTGTGCTTGTAGCTGACGCCTTCGTTGCGAAAGTCTCGGCCAATCTCATATACCGCAACATAACCGCCGACAAGCAGGCGCTTCAGATACAGCTCAAAGCTGATGCGAAGATATAAATCCTGATGTAGTTGATTGTGATGCGTGACAAAGGGGCGCGCCGCCGCGCCGCCATAGAGCTTCTGCAGGATTGGCGTCTCCACCTCCAGCATGCCTTCGTTGTCCAGAAAGTCTCGCAGCGCTTTGATCGTTCGCGCTCGCTTGACAAACACATCGCGTACGGAGCGGTTCACCGCCAAGTCGGCGTAGCGCTGCCGATACCGCGTTTCGACATCCTTGAACTCGCCGTATTCAATCACCGTGCCATCGTCCCGGCGCTGCTCTTTCACGACCGGCAAGGGACTGAGCGACTTGCTGATCAAGCTCAACTCTTGTACTTCCACGCTGATCTCCCCCGACCGCGTGCGCATCATGCCGCCGCTTGCCTGCACAAAGTCGTCCACATCGATCAGCTTCCGCCGCACAAGGTCGTAGTTCTCACTGCCCAGCGCGTCAACACGCAAAAAGAGCTGTACCCGCCCGCTTTCGTCTTCGATATGGGCGAAGGAGACTTTGCCCTTGGCATTCAAGCGGCGGATGCGCCCAGTGAGCGTAACCTCAACCGGTGAAACGTCGGACGACTTTGCCGCCTCGTACCGCAGAAAAGCTTCTACAGCATCCGCTATGCGATGACTGCGCCCGGCGCGCGCCGGATACAGTTCTATGCCTTGTTCTTGCAACTGTTCGGCCTTTTCCAGCCGCTCAAGTTCCAATTTGCCTGGTTGCCACATCTTTGATTCAGTCTCCGCGCAAGATGCGTCCCTATGCAAGAAAAGCGGGGGCTGCCCGCTCTTGCCAGATTCTGTAGCAAACTTCCTGCTTCAGATTATTATAATCGGCCCAGGAATTACAGGTTGAGTTGATTCTCGATAATTGCCCAAATTCTCGCTTGCATTCTCCTCCAAAAGGTATAGCCTAGGGGAATTTGCAAAAATTGTTGCCGCTTGTGGGACTACATGCAAGATTCCGAGGACTCACAGCCTCCCAATCGCTGGCTCATAACCTTGATTGTCGTGGCGCTGGCGCAGGGCCTCGGCGCCGGCGGCATTTCGCTCGTTTATCCCTTCCTGCCTCTCTATATTCAAACGTTGAATGACGCCCAATTCATTAGCCCGGAGTTGCTTGCCGGCATAGTCATTGGCGCGCCGCCACTTGTGGCGACCGTTGCGACGCCATTCTGGGGACGCCTCGCCGACCAATTCGGGCGCAAGAAGATGGTGATGCGAGCAGTATTCGGCGCATCAATCATCCTCGCGCTGATGGGCTTGGCTCAAACCGCTCTTGCGCTCATCCTCTTGCGCGCGCTTCAGGGTTTGACCAGCGGGATAATCGCGGCCAACATGGCGCTCGTCGCCGGGGAAACCCCTCGAGAGCGGATCGGATTCGCGCTCGGCTCGCTGCAAGTTGGCTTGTTTGGCGGCGTAGCGATCGGACCTATGGTTGGCGGTGTGCTGGCGGAACACATGGGTTTTCAGATTCCCTTTTTCTTCACATCCGCAATGCTCGTACTTGCCGGCCTCCTGGTGACTTTCGGCGTACGCGAGACCTACAAACCCCCGGCAAATGCCGCGCCCGATTTAAATCCGATGAAGATGATCCGCGCCTGGAAAGCCATCTTGCATACGCGCGGCGTCAAGACAGTCTACTCGCTGCGATTTCTTAATGGCTTCGCTCAGCGCTCCATCATGCCGATTGCGCCGCTCTTCGTACTAGCGCTTATACCTGGCTCGCTGGCGACCGGCGCAAGTAGTTATGCCGGTCTGGTCCTGACCGTATCGGCCATTACGACCACCGCGGGTTCATTGGTTCTGGGTTGGCTCAGTGATCGATGGGGCTATCGAAACATCCTGCTCGGGGCCTCGCTTGCCGCAGTCATTATCTATATTCCGCAAGCCTTCGTCAGCGATATTTCACAGCTTCTTTTCCTTCAAGGTCTGGCGGGCTTTGCTGCCGGCGGTGTCTTGTCCGCGCCCGCAGCAATGCTAGCGAAGTTCACAGACCTGGGTAATGAGGGCTCTGTATATGGACTGGACGCGTCCGTGTCTTCCTTTGCCAACGGCATGGCGCCGATGACCGCCTCAGTCGTTGCCGCGGTTTTCGGCTTGCGCGCGGTTTTCGCCGTCGTAGCGATTTACTATTTGGCCATTCTTGTGATCGGCGCGCAGTTTTTGCCTTCAAAACGCCGCAAGACGTTGCGCTTGCTTGCTGGCGTCGCAGGCGGGAGTTAAGTGACATGCAGATTCCTTGTACGAACGCCGTCGAACGCTTCCCGGTAGCTTGTACCTGTCGCCGCGTGCTTGCGGCAATGACTTTATTCAGCAAATGTATCGGCTAGGTAGGCATGGCTAAAGTCCTGTCCGTCAACTCCGCGTCGCTCTCCCGAGCGTTTTCTTTTTCCCATGGTTGGCAGTACACGCTTGGCGTGCTTTTCATTGCCCAGGTGCTGTCCGCCGTCGGCCATTCAATGATGTTTCCCTTCTTGCCCCTCTACATAGATTCACTCGGTAGCGCTGGAGGATTCAGCACGGAACTGCTCGCCGGCTTGGTCTTGTCGGCTCAAGGCATAACCATGATGATTGTCGCGCCAGTTTGGGGCGCGCTTGCCGACCGCTTCGGCCGCAAAAAAATGATAATGCGGGCTCTGTTTGGCGGCGCCATAACTCTGGCCTTGATGGGCATCGTGCAAAATGCCGAGCAACTGATCTTTGTACGCGCGGCGCAAGGTCTGTTGACAGGTACGGTATCAGCCAACAATGCCTTGATTGCCGCTGCCGCGCCGCGTCACCGCGTCGGTTTCGCCATGGGCACATTGCAGGTCGGCCTTTGGGCGGGCGTGGCCGTCGGCCCCTTGCTTGGCGGCGTGCTGGCGGACCTCTTTGGCTATACGCTGCCCTTCTTTATCACCGCGCTCCTGCTGCTGTCGGGCGGGCTGGTCGTACTGCTCGGCGTCAACGAGGATTTCAGCGCGCATCAAACACAAGGGAAACTCCGCGCGGCCGCGATTGTGCGGAACTGGAAATCCATTCTGCAGACCTCGGGTGTTGGATGCGTTTTGCTCATCCGTTTTCAGTCCAGCCTGGCTCGCACGATTATCATGCCAATCGCGCCTCTATTCGTCGTCTCCCTAATCGCGAACGATGCCGCTACAAACAATACATACGCCGGACTGATAATGGCGGTCTCCGCTGCCACCTCGACCTTTGGCGCAGTCTATCTTGGGCATCTGGGCGACCGCATCAGTCATCGCAAGGTGCTATTCTATTGTGCCGCTGCGGCAACTGCCCTGTATGTACCCCAAGCCTTTGTCGCTGATGTCTGGCAACTACTGTTTCTGCAAGGACTTGTGGGAATCGCTGCCGGCGGCTTGGTCGCGGCGCCCAGCGCTCTGCTCTCTCGCTATACGCGAAAAGATACGGCCGGCGCAGTATACGGCATGGACAATTCGGCTATGGCCGGTTCCAGAGCTGTGGCGCCGCTGGTTGGCGCTTCGATCGCTCTGATGTTTGGTATGCGCGGCACTTTTATCGCGGCGGCGCTCGTCTTCGCCTTCATCGCCATCACGGCTCTGTATCTTTTGCCATCAGACAAGTTGGAATCCGCGAAGCATCGCCATTGAGTCGCCTGCTGAATACGCTTGCCGCTTGCAGCGCTGGTTTTGCCCGCTAAAATTGGTCTATGGCCAGACGCAAAGATCCGCTCGAGAAGGTGGACAACTTCGACGCGCGTAAGGCGAAATATGCGCCCATCGCGACGGCATTGACCGAAGTTTACGGTTTGCTCGATTGGTCTCGCCAGCAAGATGGCATGGATGAGCTGGTAAGCTGCATCCTCAGCCAAAGCACGAACGATACCAACCGCGACCGCGCCTTCGCCCGTCTGAAAGAGGCCTACCCGGATTGGGAGGCCGTTCGTTATGCCGCACTGGGCGAACTGACTGATGTGATCCGCCCGGCTGGCTTGGCGAATCAAAAGGCGCCCCGCATCCAGAACGTCCTGCGGGTTATCTTCGAGCAAGCCGGCGAATACAGCATCGACTTTCTTAATGATCGCAGCTTGGCGGAGGCCAAAGCCTGGCTTTGTTCGCTGCGCGGCGTCGGCCCCAAGACGGCGGCTATCGTACTCTGTTTCGCCTATGGGCGCCCCGCATTCCCCGTCGATACGCATATATATCGTGTTAGCAAACGAATCGGGTTTATACCGGAAAAGCTCTCCGCTGATGACGCGCATCCTGTCATGGAAGCTATGGTGCCGCCGGACGACTACTATCAGTTTCATATTCAACTGATACAACATGGACGTGACACCTGTCATGCCCGCAAACCAGCATGTGAACGCTGCGCGATAATTGAGAATTGCGACTACTTTGCGGCCACCGCGGGCGTTAGGTAGTGTAATCGCTAGCGAAAGAGGGAAGCTTGCCAGCACAGTCCGCTCGACGCACTCATGTGATAATCTCGCCGCATTTCGACGACGGCATATTCAGTTGCGGCGGGACGGCGCATCAGTTCTGCGCCGCCGGTGATGCCGTGATTGTCATGACAATCATGGGCGGTCTGTATGATGGCGAACTGCCTGATACGCCGATTCTCGCGGACCTGCATCGTCGCTGGCAAGCGGGTGAGAATCCGCTTCGCCAACGGCAGATTGAGGACGAACGCGCGTCGCACGCCATCGGTGTTGATTTTATGCACGTGCCGCTACCCGACTGTGTCTATCGTGTCGCCGGGGACCTGGCGCTGTATCCATCTGAAGAATCGCTGTTTGCAAATGTGCATCCGTCGGACTATGCGCCACGTCTGTTGCAAGGCATTCAGATACCGGAGTTGGAAACCGCCGCCACTGTATACTTGCCGCTGGGTGTCGGGCATCACGTTGACCATCAGATCGCGCGTGATTGGGGTATGACCCAAGTTCGCGATATTCCTGATAAGTCCGCACTGCGGTTTTATGCTGAATTCCCGTATTCTAACGCCGATCACTCAACCGAAATCGCGCTGGCTGACTTCGGGATGCCGCTTCAGCCGGCCGATTCACCGCTTCGCGAAGAAGATATCCGCGCAAAGATCAAAGCGATCGCTTGTTACTGCTCGCAGATCAGCACGTTCTGGGACGGCCTGGAGGCGATGGAAGCCGACGTACGCCGCGCCTTCACCGACGCTGATTCTGGTCAGTTCGTTGAGCGGTTGTGGAAGATCGCGTCAACCTAAATTCTGGTTCAAAGCTCGCTGCAATCCCAGGTGAAGCCGCACTTGGGGCACTTGACTTTGCAGGCAATCTTGGCCATGGCGCTAGTGCAGGCGGGGCAGACCGTACTTAGACTGTAGTTGCTCAGGGGCAAAAGCGATCGTTTCTTGTATTGGCGCGCTGTATCTTGCGCTTCCTGAGGCAATTTGCTACGTGTGGACGTTGATGACGTGCCTGCCATGACGTTTCCGCACCGCTCAGATTGGGGGAGAGGCGACGGTGGGATTCGAACCCACGAATGAAGGTTTTGCAAACCTCTGCCTTACCACTTGGCCACGTCGCCC
>JAPOYU010000066.1:22292-42473 GCA_026706395.1 Chloroflexota bacterium | reverse complement strand
CCCTGGTCGTCTTTGAGGATGGCATCGGTGGCGACCGCATCCACAACTGACGTGGTATTGACGATAGCGTCCACGCTCCAGCCGCGCCGCACCCAGTAGCCCTCCGCCCAGGCGTCAACGAACTCGATGCTCTTGATCCACTTGGGCTGCTTCATGCCGTAGCGATCAGGGAGGTAGATGCGCAGGGGAAAGCCGTGCTTCTGCTTTAGAGGCTGATCGTCCCATTCGTAGGCGAACATGATGCGCTCGTCCGACCGGATGAGATCGAGCATGACGTATTCGTCGAAGTTGTCGGCGCCGGTGATCTTGAGCGCGACGGCGTCTTCTTGCGGCTGCACCAGCTCGAGGAAGTCTTTGACCAGGAAACCGGACCATTTTGTCGTGCTGATCAACGAACCGCCGATGCGATTGCTGATGCAAGACAAAGTGATGAAACGATCGACTCGGTCGAACTTGTCATACAGATCTTGCAGTGACAGGCTGACCGGATTATCGACCAGGCCAGTGACCTCGAGCCGCCATTCGTTGGAATCGATCACGGGCGGCCGCGAACTGATGTCGATGCGATAGTGATCGTCAAGCGGCGTGTACTCCGGGCGCGTGCCCGGCGCCGGCTGCATGTCATCGTTCATGTTGGGCAATTCGCCATCCCCCGCGCTCGAAGGCAGTTCATTGACCACCTGACCCTCGCCCGGTTGACCGCCGACCAAGGCGCCCAAACCCGCTCCGATCACGGTCAGGACCGCGCTGGCCCCGCCGATGCGCACCATGAACTGACGGCGATCCAGCGCTTCGACCGTGATCGTTTCGCCGGTCTCTTCATCGATCTTGGTCTTGGCGTCGCTATGCGCCAGCACGTTGTAGATCCAGTTGGCGGCGGCGCCCCAAAGCTGAAAAGCGATCAGCACCCATACAAGCTGGACGACGGGCGGCGCGGTGGCGGTCAGATTAACCTGGGTTGAAATCAGCATCATCACGGCGGCAAATCCTAAGCCCAGCAGCAGGCCCGGATACAAGCTGCGGGCGCTGGTTTTGCTGCGATTGAGCGCGGCGTAGAACAGCGTCGTCACGACAATGCCCAAAAGCAAGAATGCGCCCAAGCCCATCAACTGTTCGGCGGTCTTGGCGGCGGCGGATGTTTCACCCATATTGAAGGTGATTATCATTTCCACCATCGTGTCGATGCCGAAGGTCAAAAGCGGGCCGGGCAATTGCCGCGAAACATAATCGAAGACATCAAAGGGTATAAAAGGCAGGCCGGCGACCATGTCCGCCAGAAAGAGCAAAGACATAAGCGTCATGGTCAGTAAACCACCGACCAGCGCGCCAAGCCAAAGTGATGGTTTTCGTATCGTATCCATGGTCTTGTACGTTTCTCCGTCAAACTCCGATGCTGATATTATAAACGAGCTTTACTTGCTTTTCTATTTCGATCAGATTACAGGTGGATTACAATTGGCTGCTTCAAAGCATTGCGCCTGGGAGACATTAGGCGAATTATGACAAGTGAAAACGGGCTATGGAATCGGCTAAGCACTGAGCATGAAAGCCGCGACGCCTACCGGCTGGCGGTGGAATACGGCTGTGAGTATCACGACGCGCTGGGGGAAGGCCCGGTCTTTCCCGCTTCCGATGCGCTGACCGCGCTGGCCGGCTTCGACGAGGACTTGCCTGAAGACCCGCTGCCGGCGCAGGCGGTCTTGACGCGATTGCATGAGCTGGGGTCGCCGGCGACGACGGCGCAGGGCGGAGGTCGCTATTTCGGTTTCGTCAACGGCGGCGTACTGCCGGCTGCCTTGGCGGCGCGCCTGCTGGCGGATTTCTGGGATCAAAACGCCGCGCTCGAAGTCATGTCGCCTGCCGCCGCCAAGCTGGAAGCGATCTGCGAACGCTGGCTGGTTGATCTTTTCGCCTTGCCCGCTGACAGCGCCGCCGGTCTGGTCAGCGGCACATCGACCGCGACGCTCTGCGGACTGCTGGCGGGTCGAAACGCGCTGCTGCGGCGATTGGGCTGGGATGTGACTGATAAAGGGCTGTTCGGCGGGCCGAGGCTACGCGTGGTGATGAGTGACGCCGCTCATGCCACCGTGCGCAAGGCATTGGCCGTCCTCGGCATCGGCGCGGAGCAGATCGAAATTGTCCCGGTTGACGAACAAGGTCGTTTTGATCCGGGTCAGGCGCCGGCCCTGGACGAGACGGCCCTGCTTATTTTGCAGGCCGGCAATGTAAATAGCGGCGCATTTGACCCCTTCGTTCCGCTTTGCGAAGCGGCGAAAGCAGCCGGGGCCTGGGCGCATATCGACGGCGCGTTCGGCTTGTGGGCCCGCGCCTGCCGGTCGACGGCGCACCTCGCCGCAGGCATCGAATTGGCCGACTCCTGGTCGGTCGATGCGCATAAGACGCTGAACAGCCCCTACGATTGCGGCGTCGTACTCTGCCGTGATCGCAGCGCCCTGGTCAGCGCTTTGCAAGCGAGCGATGCTTACATACATTTCGGTGACGGGCGCGATGGGATGCTTTACACGCTGGAGATGTCTCGCCGAGCGCGAGGCGTCGAATTGTGGGCGGCGCTCAAGTCCCTCGGTCGCAGCGGGGTCGATCAACTCGTCGAGCAATTATGTCGGCGCGCGCAGCAATTCGCGGCAGAACTCCGCATGAATGATTTTCGCGTGCTCAACGATGTCGTCTTCAATCAAGTGCTCGTGGCATGTGATTCGCCCGACTTGACAGCGCAAACGCTTGAACGCTTGCAAGCCAGCGGCGAATGCTGGTGCGGCGGATCCCAATGGCGGGGCGAGCCGGTAATCCGAATCAGCGTCTGTTCCTGGGCTGCCACCGAGGAAGATGTTCGACGATCGGTCGCCGCTTTCGTCGCCGCGCGAGAGCAAGCCCGCGCCTCGTCGGCTTAGAGCGAATACAAGTTCGCGATTTTGCCCCGCAAATGCGTCGCCTCGCGCAGATCGGTATTGTCGCTGAACAGATCAATGCTTCCGATCAAGGAGCTTTCCGCAATCGCCCTCACCGCCGAATCCTTGATTTCCGCTAGCAGCGGCTCAATGTAACGCCAGGCATTGCTGACCATAAAACCGCGCTCGTGAAATTCTTGCGCCGCCGGCGCCACTGCCGCGGTCAGGTCGCTTTCGTTGTGCAGGCGATTCAGAACTGCGTATGCATTGCAAAGCTGACGTTCCCGGTCCTGCCATGTCTCGCCCGTCTGCGCGGACCGCAGTATCGGCGCCAGCTCATCGGCGCAGCTTAGCTTGGCAAAGGCTGTGCCCAGCCACTTGGGATATGGCGCGTATCGCCTTTCGTACAGAAAGCAAAGCAAAATGATGGACCCTGTCAGTCGACCGGCGATGACTGCCGAGCCCAATTCATCGCCGACGGCCCCAGCGCGCGGCGCCAGATGCTCATCCTGCCCGATGCGGCTCCAGCCACAAGCCAGCAGGTAGTGCCAAACATCACGCGGGTAATAAGAGAATCTGTCGCGGATGTTTTGCAGCCCAAGCTCATCGTGGAAAACTTCGCCGCTCGTGAAACTGAGAAGCTTCTGCTGTTGAATACTCAGCCAATCCGCCGCGCTTAGCGTCTGCTCAGCGGTGATGCCGAGATAGCCGCGCAGGTAGCCGTCAAGCGTCAGAATCTCGACACGGTGATTAACTACCCCAATGCTGATCTCCTCCAATAAACGTGTGCCATGATCACCGTCGCCGATTTTTGGCGCGCTGTAATTTGTCGAGTAGCCCATGAAGCGATAGGGCAATTCCGCCGCGAGAGCGTCATGAAGCTGGTCGGCGCAGGCGCGGTGATCCACCGGCGCGAGGAAGAGCATGGCCCGCGGTCCCCAATGATGATCAGTTGAGACGGCGTCGTCATAGCCCAGCACTTCCGAGCCGCTGCCCAACAGAGCGGCGCTGTAACGAAGCCCTGGAAACCGCCGCGAGACGATGGGCTGCACCACTTCATTGAAGAAGGCCCGCGTCAGGTCCAGTCCTTTTACACCTGTGATCATCGACAGCCCTTCTGTCCGCAAGTCTACGACCTGCAATTGCCTTGGGAAATCCAGCCATGCCTTTTGGCGATAGCTGTGTATAATACCCTTCACGAGGAAACTAGTACCAGATCAGGAGTACAGAAGCCGTGTCAGCACCAAGTCGTTTGAAGGAATTGCGGGACGAGATCGACCCGATCAACCTGCAGATCCTGGAGTTGCTAAACAAGCGCGCGGCAATCGCGCTGGAAATCGGCAAAGTTCAGCAGGAGATGGGCACGCGGTTCTATGATCCGCAGCGCGAAGCCGAGATGCTGACAGCGCTGCAGTTTGCCAACGAAGGTCCCTTCAGCAACGATGCAATCAACAAGCTGTTCAGTGAGGTTTTCCGCGCCACTCTTAGCCTCGAGGAGCAGGATGCGCGGCAGACCATTCTTGTTCAGCGGAAACGGCCGGACCAGCACACCATTATCGAATTCGATAACGGTTTGCGCTTTGGCAACGATTCCTTTGAGATCATCGCCGGGCCTTGCGCGGTAGAAAGCCGTGAGCAGATGGACGCGGTCGGTGCTGTGCTGGCCGAGCGCGGCGTCAAGATGATCCGCGGCATGGGCTACAAACCGCGCACATCGCCCTACGACTTCCAGGGCATGGGCGAAGAAGGCTTGAAAATCGCGCGGCAGGTCGCCAACAAATATGGCTTGGCCGTCATCAGCGAAGTGCTCGATATGTCACTGATCCCGATGATGGACGAGTACGTGGACGCCTTCTGGGTCGGCGCGCGAAACATGCAAAATAGTTTCCTGCTGCGGGCCCTGGGCAAGCAGAGCAAACCAGTCCTGCTCAAGCGCGGCTTCGGCGCGACCCTCAAGGAGTTCATCTACGCCGCCGAATACATCATGGCCAGCGGCAATGAGCAAGTCATCCTGATGGAACGCGGCATCCGTACCTTCAGCGAATGGACGCGCAATACCCTCGATATCAGCGCTGTGCCCCTGCTCAAGCAAGAGACGCATCTGCCGATCATCGTGGATATCTCCCACTCCGCCGGCCGGCGCGATATCGCCAATCCGCTCGGTCGAGTGGCCCGAGTGAGCGGCGCCGATGGCTTGATGGTGGAGGTCCATCCCAATCCGGACGTGGCCATGTCCGATGCCAAGCAGCAGCTCAACCTCGAACAGTTCAACCAACTGATGGATGATGTTGAATCGATCGGCGACCGATACAAGCAGCCGGCTGAATGAATAACCAGGACACATCGATATAACACGCCGAAGCGCCTCGATAGAGATCGGGGCGTTTTCTTTATAATCGGATTCATACGGCGCGAAGCAGCTTCCGCTTGTAGACTGAGCATTGTCAAGGGACTGAACATATAAAACTTAATGAGCAGTTGGGTCAATCAATACAAATTCAGCCTAGTCGTCGCCATCGCAATCCTGGCGCGGCTCATCATCCTGCTCGCCTTCCCGGCGGTCTTCGCCTATACCGAAGCGGGGGCCGAGATTCACGGCTCAGTCGCCTATGACGAATACGCCATCAACCTGCTGGAAACCGGCGTCTACGGCCGCCAGCCCGGAATCGCCGATGCCGGATTGCCGCCTCTCTACAGCGCCGTACTGGCCCTTGTCTATGGACTATTCGGACGCCATTATCTCGCCGTCGCCGCCCTGCATATCCTCTTCGATGCGCTTTCCATCGCCCTGCTATACGACATCTGCCGCCGATTATTCGCGCGACAGGGGGATGGGATCGGCGCGCTGGCTGGACTGTTCTTCGCGCTCTATCCCTATCTGGTCTTCCAGAACCTGACGCTCAACGACACGGCGCTCTGGATCCTGATGCTTCATCTCTTCGTCTGGCTGCTTATCCGGCTGCGCCAGCGAGAGATGTTTGACCGGCATACCCTTCTTCTCGCCCTTTTCGCCGGCGCGGTCTTGGGTCTATCCGCATTGGTCCGCGCCTTGCTGCCGTCATTAGCGCTGCTGGCTGTGCTATGGTTCTTATTCAAGCTGGACCCGCGCGAGACAATCCTGCGTCTGCTGCCGGTCGCAGCCGTCAGCGTTCTGGTGCTCGCGCCCTGGATTGCCCGTGGCTACCAGATTTACGGCGGCTTGGTGCCGATCGCCCTCAACAGCGGCGAGAACCTCTACCAAGGCAATAACCCCTGGACTGGTTCTGTCTTCCGCGCCGGATATGACGCGCAATGGCTGCCGCCGCCTCTCGACGCCCCTACGATCAATGAACCGCTAAAGCGCAACAACTTCCTGGCGAACGCCGGCTGGGCCTACCTGCGCGACCACCCTGAGCGCATTCCGGAACTGCTGTGGGTCAAACTGCAGGTCTACTGGAATCCACAAGTGACGCCGCTGAAAAACCTGCGTCAAGGCGAGAGGCTCGCCATAGACGAAAACGGCGATGTCCTCATCATCACCGGCGAAGGCTCGCACATCGGCGTCACCGCCGCCAACGCCGCCTACCAGGACGATAGTCTATTCAACACCGTAGGCCGCCAGGTGCACATCGTCTACTTCGGCGCTTTGTGGCTGCTGGCGATTGCCGGCCTCTGGCTGAGCCGACGGGGGTGGCGCGCGCTGAGCCTGCTGGTCTTCGTGCAAGTGAGCCAAACGCTGATGTACCTGCTCTTCCACCCGTCCACACGCTACCGCTCCCCGACCGATCCGCTGCTCTTTGTGTTTTCGGCATATGCGCTGCTGTGGCTTCTGCGGTGGTGGCGGAGGCGGCGTTGAGAAAGTCAGGCGAGATGCGCTTGCGCTTTCATACAAATGTTCTATAATCGTCTGCGAATGCTAGTTCATCGGCGTCGAAAGGACTGGTATGAATCGGCAGAAGCCACCCAAAGGCATCGAGTGGACGCGAATACGCAAGCCCGACGGCACGGAACTGCCCGGCTACACCTGGAACCCCACCGGCGGCTGCTTCCATGGCTGCACCTGGCGCATGCCGGACGGTTCCATCACCGAATGCTACGCCAAGACCATCGCCGAGCGCTTCACATCTGGCTACCCGAATGGATTCGAGCACCACTACTGGCGGCCGCATAGTCTAGATGCGCCACGAAAGCTGAAAAAACCTGCGGGCATCTTCGTGGGAAGCATGGCCGACCTCTTCGGGCACTGGGTGCCCGACGAGCAAATCAGTGACGTTCTTGCGGTGATGAAAGAGGCGCATTGGCACACATTTCAGACACTAAGCAAGTTTCCGATCAGACTGCCGACATTTGGTCAGTTTCCGGACAATGTCTGGGTGGGCGTGAGCTTGCCGGCCGGTCATCTGATGAGCGAAACCGGCGGCGCAAGGGCGCTGAAAGCCTACCTAAAGCACATGAAGAAGATCGACGCGACTGTGCGCTTCATGAGCATCGAGCCGCTCTGGTTTGATGTCGCGCCTGTCTTCGAGGACTGGCTGAAGACCGAGGACAAACTGCCGTTCGATTGGGCAATTATCGGCGCGGCGTCGAACGGCCGGCAGGTATTTCAGCCCCAAACGCAGTGGACAATATCCTTGCTCGAACTCTTTGATATGCAAAATGTACCGGTATTCTTCAAAGGCAATATGGAATGGGAAGATTGGCGAAACGAATTTCCACAGTCTTCATCTACCCTTTTTTCAATGTCGCGGGCAGCCTAATACAAAGACGCAATCCCGCTACTCTATAACAACTGCTGTCTCGGTGAACTCAAACAACTCGGTGTACTCGGTGGTAAAAGCATCTATACCATTTTGTCTCCCGGTAGTCATTCCCCCCGATCCGGCGCGATCAGCTCCCAAAACCGCCCCAACAAATACCGATACTTCATCCCATGCGATGTCAACACCACCGTCACCAAAAACAACGCGGGAATCGCCAGGAGCATCAAACTGCCCTTCCCGCCATCCCAAATCGCCGGCTTGAACTCGAAGATCGCCTCCTCTAATAGCGGATCCACATACATCAGCAAAATCGTCAGCGCCGTCAGCAGACTGCTCAAGAGCACAATTCGCCAATGCTGCAAGAACGTGCGCGGCTGATAAATGTCGATGCCCTGCACATGCCAGGTTATCAGCATGCCGTAGAGCGCCACCATGATCGTCACTGACGAGCGCGTCATCATAAGATCGCCGCCGCTGCCGAACCAGGTGATCAGGTAGAGCAGCGTGATGCAGACGGCGCCGATGAAACCCATCGTGAAGATGTAATCGACCACATCGCGCCGAAAACGCGCCATGAATTGCGGCCGCAGCCAGCCGAAAGCGATCAATGTCGCGGGCAGATTGACCGTGCCGAAGGTCGCCCAGCTGATTTGCACCGGCGTAATCGGAAAGGGCAGCGCCATGAAGGCAATGAAGATGAAGAAGGCGATGCCGTAGAAGTTGCGCACGAGGAACATCTTCATCGTGCCGAATATGGTCTGGGTGGTCTCCTTGCCTTCGCGGAAGGCCCGCGGCAGCGTCGACATGGCGTTGTTGAGCAGCACGATATCGGCCACATCTTTGCTGATCTGCGTCCCGTCATTCATCACGATCGCCAGGTTCGCCGCCTTCAGCGCCGGTACATCGTTGACGCCATCGCCGACCATCGCCACATATTCGCCCCCCCGCCGCAGCGATTCGACAATCCGCTGTTTGGTATCCGGCTCGATGCGGGCGAAGACATTGCTGTCGCGCACGGCGTTGTCGAACTCGCCCTCGCTCATCGCATCCAGCTCAGCGCCGGTATATGCGCGGCTGCCGATCTCCATGCCCGATTGCCCCGCGATGGCGCGCACCGTCTCCAGGTTGTCGCCGGAGATGACCTTGAGCTGCAGATCCTCGTTGCGGAAGGCTTGCAGCGTCTCTTGTATATCCTGGCGGATCTCATCGCTCATGACGATTAGCGCCAGCGGCTGCGCATCGTAGGAGACGATGCCCGCGTCCATATCCGGGTCGCCGCTCATCTGCGCGAAGGCCAGCACCCGCATGCCATCCCGCGCCAAAGTCTCCGCATCGTGATACCAGGGATGATCCGGCGGCAGCAGGCGCTCCGGCGCCCCCATCAGCAGCGTCTTCTCCGGCAGGCAAACAGCCGACCATTTCCGCCCCGAGGTGAAAGGGATCTCGCGCAGCTTCTGCGGAACGTCTTCGGCAATGACGATACGGTCGATGTAGCGCTCGATAGCTTGCGCCGTGTTGTTCAGGTGCGCCAGATTCTTCAGGTAGCTGTGCAGCTCAATGTGGATCTCATCGCGTGTCATGTCGGCAATCGCGATGATTTCGCGCACGGCGAGCTTGTTCTGCGTCAGCGTTCCGGTCTTGTCGAAACAGAGCACCGTGGCGTTCGCCAGCGATTCCACCGCGTTGACCCGCTGAATCAGCGTCTGCTGCATGCTGATTTTGACCGCGCCGATGGTCAGCGACAGTATCGCAACCAGCACCAGCCCCTGCGGCACCAGGCTCGTCGTGAAGACGACGGCGTTGCGAACAATCTCCAGAAAAGCGTTATCCAACAAAAAGCCAGTCACAAAGATCATCGGCACAAAGACCAGCATGATCAGCACCGTGACTTCCACCGTGATATCGATCTTGATCTGGGTCGGCGTCTTGACCACCTTGTACTGCTTCGCGATCACCGACAGTTGATTGATGTGGCTGGCCGCGCCGACCTGGGTCGCGCGCATGATGCCGCTGCCGGCGACGCAGAAGGAACCGGACAAGACCTTGTCATCGGCCGATTTCCCCACCGCGTCCGATTCGCCGGTCAGGTGCGATTCATCCAGTTCGAGCGAATCCGCGCGCAAGACCACGCCATCCACCACCAGCCGATCGCCCGGCTCCATGCGGATGATCTCGTCCTTGACCACCTCGCGCATCGGAACCTCGATCCATTCGCCATCGCGCAGGCAGCTCACCGACTGCTCGGAAAGCGCCGCCAGCCGGTCCAACTGACGTTTGGCGTTGAACTCCTGGATCATGCCGAAGAAGGTATTGGATACGACGCTGAAGCCGGCAAAGAATGCCGTAGCGTAATCCCCCAGCGCGATCACAATGATGAGCATGCTGCCCAAGACGACGTTGAACAGGTTGAGCACATTCTCGCGGAAGATGTCCCAATAGCTCCGCCCGACCCGCGCTTCAAAGTCGTTGCCTTCGCCGCGCCGCCGACGTTCCAGGACCTCCGCCCCGCTCAAGCCGGTGATCGGCTCGGTCTGTTGCTGACCTCTGTCGATCGTGCTTTGCATGCCTTCTATATTCCGATATGGCGCCTAGCTTGTATACGAAGTTGCCTGTGAAAAGATGTATCCCGCTTGCAGGATGCGCCGGATATTGTAACAGCGAGCGCCACTCCGCCAAGCCTGCGGACATTGCGAGCCAGTCAGCGACTCACTACGCAAAGCCCAGCGACCCGCCAGCGAATTGCCCCCATACCAAGCCAGCACGGCAAAACCAATTCTTGAATTACGAGATAATATAGACTAATATGTCTCATATCATCCCCACTTATACTTAACTGGTATTAGACACTATTACGAAGTTGGTAATCTACTAGCTTGAGATTGCTGGTCTTTGCGCGCGCTTGGAGGATAATTCACCGTGAAACGTTTTATTCTTGCTTTGCTTTTGCCGCTTGCTTATGCCTCTATTTCGTTGAGTCATGGCACTTGTACAGGCCATGAACCCGCTCCAGAGTCACATTACAACAGGATAAATCACCCGCGTGGGGATCGTGACCGTGACGGCATATATTGTGAGAACTCACCGCGTACATCTGCTTCCATTGACTCCAGCGACACTTCGCAGTCTGCGACCATCCAGCCTACTGCCGTACCGCTTGTCACAACCATACAGACCGGCCAAGTATCCCTCGACAACATCCAAATCGCGCCGGAGAACCGTTGCTCACCGTATGACCGAGATGACTATTACTACCCGCAAAGTATTGAGTTGCGCATCATCTCGGAGAATCTCGACGGGCGTATCACCAGTCCGTATACAGGCGAGACTTTTGGCAGCCGCTACGAAACGGACATTGAACATATCGTAGCGACGTCAGAGGCGCACGATAGCGGATTATGTTCGGCTTCTTTGGCAACACGGCGGCAATTCGCCCAAGACCTGCTCAATTTGACGCTCGCCAGTCCGCATTTGAATCGCTACGACAAGGTTGCCAAAGACCTGGCGGAATGGCTGCCGCCACAGAACCAGTGCTGGTACGTGCAGATAGTAGTGAGTGTCAAGTCGAAGTACAACTTGACTATGGACAGCGCGGAGGCGGCAGTTGCTCGACGCCTGCTGAATGAGTGCGGTAGTGATGATGCTGCGCAAGCAGACGGCGATAGCGCCGCGCAGGAAACAATAGTAGTGTCTGCCAACCCGGTGCTTTGGGCCCGACTACTACACCGGTCCAACTTTCGCGCGCGCGCTGGCATAGAGAACAGGATAGTCGGTGTCGCTGACAGCGGTAGCATGTTTCGCCATGTAACGACTAGTATCGACAATGAAGCGCAATGGTGGTATCAAGTAAAATTGCCGAGAGGTTGGGGCTGGATTCGCTCGTATTTGGTCGAGCTGGTGTGGCAATAGGAACATTCCTATGCCCTGCTGCGTCAGTTTGGTATATAGTTCCCAAAAATAGCAGAACTGGATTAGCCATACAGGAATATCCATGATCCAAATCGCCGAAATGCTCCCGCCTGTCTATTCGCCGCTCTGGGACTTGGTCGCCCAATGCGGCGTCACCAAAGTGGTCGGCACGCTTGATCTTGACCATCAACTGAGCCATGACGCGCCCTGGTCCTACTCCTCGCTTCGCCGTGTCAAGAATGCCTATGAAGACCGCGGCTTCGAGCTCGCCGTCATCGAAAGCCGCCCGCCCTTGACCAAAGCGAAACTAGGGCTTGAGGGACGCGACGAAGAAATCGCGACGGTTTGCGAACTGCTGGAAAGCATGGGGGTGCTGGGGATCGGCGTCTGGTGTTACGAGTGGATGCCGGTGATGAACTGGCTGCGCACCTCAACGACGATTCGGTCGCGCGGCGGCGCCCTGGTCACCGGCTACGACCATAGTCAAATGCTTGACGCCCCCTTGACCGAATATGGCGAAGTGGGCGAGGCCCAACTCTGGGACAACCTGCGCTATTTCCTGGAGCGCGTTCTGCCAGTCGCCGAGGCGGCCGGCGTCAAGCTGGCGATGCACCCGGACGACCCGCCACTGTCGCCGATCCGCGGTCTGGGCCGCATCATGCGCAGCATCGAAAACTTCCAGCGTCTGCTCGAACTAGCCCCGAGCCAAATGAATGGCATCGCTCTCTGCCAGGGCAATTTCACGTTGATGACAGAGGACCTGCCCGCGGTGATTCGGGGATTTGCCGACAAGATCTTCTTCGTGCACATGCGCGATGTGGCGGGGAGGCCCGAGAAGTTCCAGGAGACCTTCCACGATGCCGGCCGGACCGACATGGTCGCCTGCATGCGCGCCTATCGAGACATCGGCTTTACTGGCGTGCTGCGCCCCGATCACGTGCCGACGATGGCCGGCGATGACAACGACGACGCGGGCTACTCGTCTATCGGCCGGCTCTTTGCTATCGGATATCTAAAGGGGATCCGCGAAGTGGTTTATGACGCGAAGGGCTAGGGGAAGCTAAACCGGGAGGGCCTGCTCCTGCTCCATCTCGTCTTCGTCCTCGATGTCCTTGCCCTTCTTCTGTTTGAGCTCGCTGTCACTTATTCCCACGAGGGCAACGGCCGCGCAGATCAGGCAAGCGGCGGCGCCAATCCACATCAGGATGCTGAACGTGGCTGCGAAGGTTTCCTTGATGACTCGGCTCACGTCTTCCTGCTGTTGAGGCGTCAGCGATTGGGGTATATCCGTCTCGACTAGGTCGCCCGAGTCTGCCGCCAAAGCCAGTTGCGCTTCGGCCGGCAACGTCTGGATGTACGGATCGCTCATCAGCAGCTGGCCGAACCAGGTGATTGCAAGCCCGCCCAGGATGCCGACGACCAACACCTGTCCGACGCGAACCATTGTGCTGTTGACGCCGGAGGCGATACCGGCGTTGGAAGAGGGCGCCGACGCCATTGCCGCCATGGTCAAAGGCGCAAATGACAATCCGAAACCGAAGCCGAAAAGAACAACCGGCAGGAAGAATGTGCTGAGATACTCCGATTCGCCGCCGGTTACGCCGACGCCCCCGAAGAAAAGAAAGCCCAAAGCGACGAATAGCAATCCAAGCGCCATTGGAAGACGCGGTCCGCGCCGATCCAATAACGGACCCACAAGCGTAGAACCCAGGGTCGCTACCAATATCAGCGGGATGATAGAGAGTCCGGTGAATGTGGCGCTGTAACCTTGCACCTGTATAAAGTTAAGCGGCAGATACAAAAGCGCGGGCTGTATTACACCGTGAAAGGCCAGAGAGATGAGATTCGCTGTTGCAAACGTGCGCGACCTGAACAGCCAAAGCGGCAGAATTGCGTATTTTCCTCTCAATTCGTCACGAAGAAACACGGTAACTGCCACGACGCCGGCGGCGATTGCCAAGATGATGCGCGGACTGTCAAAGCCGTAGGTAGAGCTTTCGATGAATCCATAAGTAATGCCGGCAAGTCCGATTATGACGAGCAGCGCGCCAACGAGGCTCATGCGCTTCGGCGCTGCGCGGTTGAAGCTTTCCGGCACAAAGCGGATTATCAGGTAAGCGGCGAGAATGCCCAATGGGATATGAATAAAGAAAACGAAGCGCCACATGCCCAGGTCCGTGAGCACGCCGGCGAAGAACGGCGCGATGCCGGCGCCAAACACCGTGAATGCCGACCAGATGGCGATCGCCCAGCCTTGACCCCTTCGACTGTAAAAGGCCGACACGATCGCCAGGCTGTTTGGGACGATCATCGAACTGCCGACGCCCTGCGCCAGGCGCCCGGCGATTATGACATTGGTTGTCGTCGCGAATCCGCAGACGATCGACGCCAGCCCGAAAAGCAGAATCCCCCACAAGCACACCCGGTTGCGCCCGTAATGATCGCCCATCGACCCAGTCACGACGATGAGCGATGCCTGGACCATCACGTAGGCATTCGGGATCCAAATGAGATCGGCGCCCCTCGCCCCCAATTCGACTTGAATGGCCGGCAAAGCCACATTCAGCGACGAACTGGCGACGAAGGCCATGCTCGCAGCGCAGATCGTCGCGAGCAACACAATATAGCCGACCGATCGGCTGGGTTCCGCCCGCGCAATAGCAATCAAGGTCTGGTCCCGAAATACGAATAATTAAACAGCACGCTTCCTCAGCATATCACAGCAAATGCTCAAGCAGGCAATAGTAACCGAAATATTACGTAATACAAATTCTCATTCTGGAAACGGCAGTTCCTTTTCAATCACCAGCGCCGCCAGCAGACCACAGAAGAACATCATGCCCGCTGCGATCCACATAATGACGCTGATTGAAGCGGCGAATGAGTTTCCGATCAGATCTTGCAGATAACTCTCGATTTGCGCTCCCAGGCCGTCCGGCAAGCTCGTTTCCGCCAGCTTTATCGATTCCTTTTCCAGGAAGGCCCGCGCTTCATCCGGCAAACTCGCCACCGTTGGATCACTCAATAGCGCATCCTTAAAAAACAGAAGCGCGATCCCGCCCATGACCGCCAGCGCCAATACCTGCGCCGAGCGAGACACGGTATTATTCAATCCGGAAGCCATGCCGGCATGATGCTCATCCACCGACGCCATTACCGCAGTCGTCAAAGGCGATAGCGTAATGCCCATGCCGATCCCGAATAGGCAAACCGGTGGAAAGAGTGTGCCCCAATACTGGTCTTGACCGCTCGCAGGCTCCAGGAGCGCTAACAAGACACAGGCCAGGCCCAGGACAACCGGACCGGTGATGAGAGGCGGGCGCGGTCCAAAACGATCGATGACGCGGCTCATCACAAGCGAGAAGCTCACCATGAACACGGTCATCGGGACCAGAGCCAGCCCTACCGCTGACGCCGTATAGCCTTGCACCTGGATAAGGCTGAGCGGCAAGAAGAACAATACGGTATTCATGGCGCCATAGAGCAGCAGCGTCAGGGAGTTTGCGCCGGTGAAAGTGCGCGAGCGAAACAGGTTTAGCGGCATCATCGGATGATCGCTGTGCCCCTCGATCCAGATGAATGCCGGCAAAATGGCAATCGCCGAAACGCCGGCCAGCAAGACCATCGGATCGGTGAAGCCCCGCCGCGGCCCCTCGATGCAAAAGTATCCGCTGAGCAGAAGCGCCATCGTACTCAGGAAGGTGCCTGAAATGTCCAGGTCTTTCGGGGCGTCTTCATCGAAACTCTCCGGCACATATCTGACCAAGATTAAGATAGCTGCTACGCTGAGCGGAATGTTGATGACGAAGATCAGTCGCCAAAGACCGATCTCGGTCAATACGCCGCCCAAGATGGGACCGGCGCCGGAAAACAACAGGGTAAAGGCCGACCAAACACCGATCGACCAACTCCGGCGATGATGCGCGAAGAAGGCGCCCACAAGCGCAAGGCTACACGTGATCATTATGCCGCTGCCGGCGCCCTGCAGCGCCCGCGCCAGGATCAAAGCCTCAGTTGAATCAGTAAGCCCGCATACCAGCGACGACAGCGCGAATATCGCCAGACCGACGATATAGATGCGCTTGCGCCCATAATGGTCGCCGAAGGAACCGCTGAGGAAAATGAATGCCGCTTGCGAAAGCGTATAAGCGTTGACAATCCATATAAGATCGGTGCCGCTGGCCTTAAACTCGTGTTGAATGGCGGGAAGCGCGACATTCAGCGCCGTGCTCACCATGAAGACCATGCTGGGGCCCAGAATCGTGGCGACCAAGACCCAGAGGTCCAGCTGCCAGTTGTCGAATAGCCTGACCTCTGTATCCATAAGGGCTATTCTAACTTATCTTTTAGCGAGCGCAGGGCTTCGATAGTCGGAGTGCATGAGCGCAATCCGCAAGAATATCGTCCACACACCTAAAAGGTTTGTCCGCTACTGCAAATCATACGCAGAGATAACTGAAACAATACAATATAAGAGGGACGATCCTTGCGATACTCAACAAGTTATTACGAAATCCGCCAAGTTTAGCTCCCCTTCCCTCCTTGTGGGATGCCCGCCATAGAGATGGCGGGAGAGGGGCCGGGGGATGGGGGCGAATTGTGCGTGTCAAGCGCCCACTACCGGAAAAGCCTTATAGTTTGCTCTGGTCCTTGCCCAGGTCGGCAAGTTCTTTTTCCAGTTCTTTGCGGCGTTCCGCGCTGGCCTTGCGGCCCGCTTCCAGCGCGCGTTCATAATGCGCCCGGAACTCGTCGGACGATAGCGGGGAAAAGAAAGTGACCAGCAAAGCGCCGATTATCGCGCCGATGCCTAGTCCAAAGAGCAAACTGAGAAATTTGCGCATGATTCTAACCGGTCACCCTTATGAACAATACCGTACTAACGCTGACATCGTCGCAGCCCAAAGCGCGGCGGGCGGCGATCACAAAAATACGACGAGAAGCGGCGCGGCGACAATCACGCCGAATACGCCCAATCCAAAAGGCAGCTTCAGGAATAACAGGCAGCCCGTCGCAAGACAGATCAAACCGGCATCGCGGCAGAAACGTTCCCATTTCCGCGTGGATGAACTTCCGAAGGCTCTGCGAAACCAGGGAATCCCCTCGACGGTCGTCCAGACCGCGGCTTCACGAAACAGCAGATGAATCCCGATATACCAGCAGAACGATGCGAAACAAATTTGCACGATCCACATAACGTCATCTCGTCTCCACGCATTCAGGCACATTGTAACGTGGAAACTCCGCGCGTCAACGTGTGCCCGGCCGCCGCCCCAGCGGAAGTTTAGAGGATATCCAGCGGATCAATGTCGATCTGCCAGCCCGCCCCCGGTTGCAGTTCCCGCAATGCGGCCCGCGGGTCCGGCCCGCGAAGAAGAAGCTGCCAGCGGTACTGCCGATCAATGCGGCTGAAGTAACAGGGCGCCGGTCCTATCAGGCTGGTGCCGGAGAAGTCCTTCTCCCGCAAAACCTGATTCAATTCCCGCGCGGCGTCTCCCGCTTGCCGCTGGGCCCGTTCCGCACTCGTCGCGCTGAAGACTATCCGCGCCAATCGCCGAAATGGCGGATAGCCTAAATCGCGCCGGTAGCTGAGCTCCCGCTGGGAGAAGCCGACATAATCGTGCTTCGCCGCTGCTTGAATGACGTAGTGCTCCGGCTGATACGTTTGCAAGATGACTCGGCCGCCCAGCACACCACGACCGGCTCGCCCCGCCACCTGCGTAAGAATCTGGAAGACGCGCTCGCCGGCGCGATAATCGGGCAAGGCCAGCCCAAGATCCGCGCTGACGACGCCGACCAAAGTCACCAAAGGCAGATCCAGCCCCTTGGCGATCATCTGCGTGCCGATGAGCACATCCGCTCGGCGCTCGACGAACTGCTCCAGAATCTCGAAGTGCATTTTCGGCGACCCGGCAGTATCAATATCCCAGCGCAAGGTCCTGGCGGCCGGGAACAGCTCTCCCAGCGCCGATTCAACCTGCTGCGTCCCGGCGCCGAAATATCGTATCCGCCCTGATCCGCATTCCGGGCAGGAAGAAGGTTGCGGCTGCCCCCCGCCACAATGATGACAGCGCAAGCTGCGATCGTAACGATGGTAGGTCAACGGACTGTCGCAGCGCTCGCATTCCAGGACGTAGCCGCAGTCGCGGCAGAAGACATAGGTCGCTTGTCCGCGGCGATTGAGCAAGAGCATTGCCTGTTCGCCCCGCGCCAACACCTCTGCGAGCGCCCCCTGCAACTCCCCGCTGAACATACTGGTGTTGCCCCCGCGCAGCTCCGCCCGCATGTCGATGACACTGACGGAAGGCAGCTCGATCGTCAGCGCGTCTTCGGCATCGCTGCGGTAGACCGTCTCCAGGCCGAGCCGATCGGCCTGCTGCTGAATCCGCTGACGATGCCCCATGATGCGCTTGGGCAGATGCAGCGCCCGTAGCTGCCCCTTTTGTGCGCCTCGCCAGGTGCCCAGGTCCGGTGTGGCGCTGCCCAAAATCAGCACGGCTCGGTTTTCTTTCGCCAAAAACTTCGCCGCGTCGCGCGCATGATAATGCGGGCCCGACATCCAGGGCGCCTGCTTGTAACTGGCGTCATGCTCTTCATCAAGCACGATCAAGCCGAGCTCCGGCAATGGCGCAAACAAGGCTGAACGCGTGCCGACTATCACCTTGATATCGCCGGCCCGCGCTCGCTGCCAGGTGTCGTAGCGCTCGCCCATGGGCAGGCTGCCATGCACGAGCGCCACCTGGCCGGGAAAACGCTCTGATACGCGCCGGACGGTCTGCGGCGTCAAGGCGATCTCCGGCACGAGGAATATCGCGCTCCGCCCTTGCTTCAATACAGCGCCGATGCCGCGCAGATAGATCTCCGTCTTTCCGCTGCCGGTAACGCCGTGCAGGAGGAACTGCTCGCGCTTCTGTTGCTCCAATGCCGGACGTATCCGCTCCCAGACCGCTTGCTGATCGGGCGTCGACTTTGGCGCGCTGCTCGGCACGAAGTCGAAATCGCGCAGCGAATCCCGCCAGACCTGCTCTTCACGCAGATCCAGCAAGCCGGCCCGCGCCAGTTGATTCAGGCGCGCTCGCGTCGCGCCGGTGGCTCGCCGGGCCTCCGATAGCGTCGGCGGCTGCGGCATCTCGACGATCTGATGCAGGATTTGTTCAATGTAGGCGTTTCCACGCCATTTCCGCAAGGTTTCCTCGATGCGTTCCGGCGTCGCCTCGAGGACGATCAAGTCTTGCTCGCCGCGCTCCGTTGGCTCTATGAAGACGAGTCCTTCTTCAATTAGCCGCTTGAGAGGCGCGCGGGACTTTGCGCCGATCAAATCCAATGCGTCGCGAATCCCAATACCGTCCTCGTCCCGTTCCGCGATCGCTTCCAGCAGATCGGCATGTGATACCGCTTTAGTCACACGACGGACCAGCGCCGGTATATCTTCAGCGCGATACCGGGGATACAGGCGTTTTACCGTCTTCGCCCGCGCGGAGGGCGGCGCCAGCACCGATTCAACCGAGACCATTCCGGCAGCGACCAATCGCTCCAGTTCAGCTTCGACCGCTTGTTTGGGGAAGCTCCGCTTCAGTTGACTCAGCCGGCGGGGACCTCTGTCGCGCAAGTTTGCCAGCAGGCGCTGCCGCAAGGGTAGGGCGGCCCTTGGGTCCGCCCCGGGAAGAATCATCTGCTTCGGCTGAGCATCCGGATCATCCCGGACATAGTGAAACAGCCGGTCGGACTTGCCGGCGAAACCCGGCGGCAGCATCAGCCAAACACAGGCGCCAATCGGCGACAGCGTGGTCTCGCTCAGCCAGGCCGCCAGGTTGAGCTGGGTCTCCGATAGAACCGGCGCCGGATCCAGCAGTTCGATCACCGGCTTCGTCTCCGGGATAGCGGTCTCCCTGTGGAGCGCGAGGACAAGTGCCGGCTGCATCGCCACGCCGAACTCCACGCGCACCAGGCATCCGGGCGCCAAAATGTCCTTCAGCGCCTCCGGGATGTGATAGGTGAAAGACTTGCGCGCCGGCACATTGAGCGCGACCTCGGCGTACAGCATCCTAACTCCGCCTGCTGCGTCCTGACCTGAGAAAATCCGATTTTACGGCATCGGCCAGCGCCAGCCAACAATCGTTCGCGTCTGGGTCGGCTTGGCCATCTCGGCTATAATCTGACCACAATCGACGCCGGGATGCCACAACATGCCGTCAGCGGAAGCGCTTTCTCCGCAACTCACCGAACGCGTTCTACAGCGCTTGGGCTACTCCAGGGCGCCGGCGCCGGATCTCGCGACCCTGCGACAACTGCTCGCGCTCTATACGCGGACCGTGCCCTGGGAGAGCGCCTCGCGTATCGTCCGCCGAGCCCAACATGAGGAAACGGCGGACTGCGCGCTCATGGGCGCGGCATTCTGGGAGAGCCACTTCACCTTCGGCACCGGCGGCACCTGTTACGAGAGCAATTACGCCTTTTTCGGCCTGCTGCTGCGCCTGGGCTACGAGGGCTATCTGACCATCAACGATATGGGCGCGTCAATCGGCTGCCACAGCGCCATTGTCATACTGCTTGACGGGCTGAAGCATCTGGTTGACGTCGGCTTACCACTGTACGCTATCTTGCCGCTGCGAGAGGGATTGGAATCGACCGCC
>JAPOYU010000066.1:5976-22206 GCA_026706395.1 Chloroflexota bacterium | reverse complement strand
CGTCACGATGGCGGCCAGTTCCTCAATGAAGTCGTGATTCGCAAAGTGCTCAACAACCAACTATGGCGCTTTAACAGCAATGAGCGGCCGCTGCGTCTGCAACAGTTCGTCGCCGGCGAGCGTCATGACCATCGGCTGGGAAGAGACTCGGCAGGCAAAATCGCCGTGAAGTTCGGCATCGCGCGGGATATCGTCACGCGGGCGCTCGATACTCTGCAGATCGACGCAGACTAATCCAGGCGCGAATCCATTATCCACCGGGCAGGTCTTGCAGCCGCCTAAGCGATCGTCACGCCCTCGTCGAGATAAACATCCTGGATCGCGTTCAGCAGCCTTGCCCCCTCCGCCATCGGCCGTTGGAAGGCTTTGCGCCCACTGATCAAGCCCATGCCGCCGGCGCGCTTGTTGATCACCGCCGTCTTCACCGCTTCGGCGAAGTCGTTCGCCCCGCTCGCCCCGCCCGAACTGATCAAGCCGACCTTGCCCATGTAGCCATTGGCCACCTGATAGCGCGTCAAGTCGATCGGATGATCGCTCGAAAGCTCGCTGTAGATCCGCTCATCCAGCTTGCCGTAAGACGAGTCGCCGCTGTTCAGCGCCCTGTAGCCGCCGGTCTGCGTCGGCAGCTTCTGCTTGACGATATCTGCGCCCAGCGTCACGCCGAGGTGATTGGCTTGCCCGGTGAGATCGGCGCTCGACTCATGATTGACGCCGTTTACCGTGAAAGCCGGATTGCGCATATAACACCAAAGGATGGTCGCCAGGCCCAGCTCGTGAGCGTAGGCGAACCCTTCCGCCACCTCGACCATCTGCCGATTCGAATCTTCCGAGCCGAAGTAGACCGTCGCCCCAACCGCCACTGCGCCCATATCCCAGGCCTGACGAATCGTGCCGAACATGATCTGCTGGTGCGAGTTGGGATAAGTCACCAACTCATTGTGATTGACCTTCACGATGAAGGGGATCCGATGAGCGTAACGCCTCGCCGTCATACCGAGCACGCCAAAGGTCGATGCCACCGCGTTGCAGCCGCCCTCCAGCGCCAACTCGATGATATTGGCCGGGTCAAAATACGCCGGGTTCGGCGCGAAAGAGGCGCCGGCCGAATGTTCGATGCCTTGATCGACCGGCAATATCGAGACGTAGCCCGTGCCGCCGAGGCGCCCGCTCCCGTAGATCTGCTGCAAGCTGCGGATGACCTGCGGGCTGCGGTCGCTGTCCAGCCAGACGCGCTCGGCGAAGTCCGGGCCCGGCAAAGCCAGATCTGCGCGCGGGATGGTACCGCAGCGGTGGTTGAGCAGGTAATCGGCTTCGTCGCCGAGATAGTCCGCGGTGGTGTCGATTTGAATGTCGCGGCTTGCGATTGCCATGGCAGCATCCTTCGGCTAATCCAATCTTATAGCTCAGATTATAGCAGGAAATGAGCGGCAACTGGCTGGACAACCGACGAGCAATAGCCCGCCACAATACCGGCGGGCTTGGTTTTCTGCCTGTCTGCGCGAAGGTTGAGGCTGCTGGCGACTTGCGCCGATCAGTCCGCAGATACTTCCACCGTATAGTTGCCGGTTAATCTTCCACCGCGCCTGGACGGGCTGTAGTTGCTGACCATCACCATGTAGGCGCCTCTATCCGGAGGCGTAAAGTTTACGGTCAATGCGCCACGATCGTTGGTCGCCAGGTTGGTCCCGACGGGCACCGCGTAAAACATTAGACGGGTAGCGGCATCCGAACTTGGGGTTACTACGATAACCTCTCCGTTTACATAATCGTAGACGCCATCGTGCTGAAGATTGGGTGCCAGCGTCACCATTCTCGCGAAATCGTCGTAGGTCATGCCGCCCAGATCGCTAGCGTAAGCGTTGTACCAGACTTCACTCCCGGTAAGACCGCCCCAAGCCTGAGCGTCATCATAAAAGGTGTTGACGATAATTCTAGGTCGGGTCAGACCCGTATTCTTCAGCGTGACGGTATAATCGCCACCCAATTGGGTCTCGCTATTGTAGCCGAGGTAGAAGAGAAAGTAATCGTAATCATACTTGCCCTCAAGCGTTTTGGTGGTTTCAGCGCCGACGCGCGCGAAACAGAAGTCGTCATTTGGCTGCTCCCCCACATGAACCAGCCGCCCCCAATTGTCGCAGTCATCAGCCGCTGCCGGCTGCGCCACCGCTAATATGCCAAGCAAAAGCAGCCCGACCAACCTGCCTGGAAAGGCGCAAAACAGATTGAAAGCCCGCAACAATAACATCTCATATACTCCTTTACGAGCAGTCGGTCATTGCAAATGCCCGAAGCTCTATCATTAAATGTGTTGAGACATTAGTAAGTCACGCCGCATATGAGCATTCATTTTTGCGATCTCTCATCAAATCCTAATTTTGCTTCTGTTTTCATGGCGATTCCGCGTTAGGCGACCCGCAGCGCCGAGTCACAAATGAGCGCGCTTCTGTACGGGATGCGCGCCTTGTGTTACCTTAATGCCGATCGCCTTGATTCCTTTTCGCCCAGGCACACCTTGCGCGAATCACAGAATGCCACGCTGGCCAAACTCCGAAACGCCGCCGAAGCGCGCGATCCCGAACGCTGCCAATTCCTGCTCAAGTCCATATTCATGGATATGGAGTTCTATCTCGCGCTCGCCGTCGTCATTGAACGGGCCCAGTCCTTCCTCGCTACCTTCGAGCTTTATTATCCCGAGGGCGGTTTCGCGCGGCGGATACTGATGCAGATGGTAAACACGGGCACGGCCCCCGCCCGCCTCCCGCCGGAAGCGATGCGAGACTTCGAGTTCCCCGGCGCGGCAAATTATATGAAGACCCTGTCCGACCTGGCCCACGCGCTGCAGCAAGGTCCGCTGCCGCCTCGCATCGGCTACCTGGTGGGCGCGACCGTCAATGCGATCATGGCCGAACTGGTCGAGCATTACTACGGCCGGCGCATGGATGCCTGGCAAGTCCTGCGGGAAAATCCGGAGACGGCGGAAGCGCGCGATATCGCTTACGCCTTCTGGACCGACGAAGAAGTCGCCCTGCTCGATACCGACCATTGGCTGCAAGTCGCGGATAGCGTTGAGGCGCAGCTTCGGCGTCAGTTGCGCTGAAGTTTCGCGGATGTTACATTGTCACGTGAAGCTCCAGTGAATCGATTCAAAAGATTAGGTTCAATGTAGGGGCGAGGCGGTGACTCGCCCGCATGCATCATCCACTAAAATCGCCCCAAGAAGACTCCCCTCCGGCGGGTCAGCGTCTACGCGACCCCTGATGCTTCGGGGGAGGGGTTGGAGAATTAAGGAGTCAAGCCTTGAGACAAGACGAGCTTGGCCTGGAAGCGCCGCCGGCCGGGCTTTACGACTTCAGCGCGGAAATCACGACCGGCATCGATGGCTTCGGCAATGTCACCGATGCCGACATCGAATCATTTCACGCCCTGGGCTTCATGGTCATCCACAACGCCATAGACAGCGCCGGTATCGACGCGGGCCGCGCGGCCATACGCGATCTGATCCTGAGTCCAGATAACGACAATGTCATGGTCGAATCGGTTGTGGGCGAGCGTTTCTTTGATCTGCCCGATGAAGAACGGCTGGATTGCGTGCGCGAGATGATGCCGATCGTCCCCTTTGACGCGCGCTTGCAAGCGGCATCGCAGAACCCCGCGCTGCTGGACGCGCTCGGGCGCATCATGGGCGAGCCGGCCGCCCTCTCGCAAGATCAGGCGATGCTCAAGCCGCCCCTCATCGGCCGCGAAAAGCCCTGGCATCAGGACATGGCCTACTTCGATTATCCCGCCGATACCACCATCATCGGCGCCTGGATCGCCCTCGACCAAGCCCTGCCCGAAAACGGCTGCATGATGGTCATTCCCGGCACTCATCATGATGGACCTATGCCCCACTGGACCCGGCGCGATTGGCAGATCTGCGATACCGATGTTCGAGTCGGCGAAAGCGTCGCCGTGCCCTTGCCGCCCGGTGGCTGCCTCCTCTTCCATTGCCTGCTGCATCATGGCACCCCGCCCACGCGCTCAAGCAGACGGCGCTGGGCCCTGCAATTCCACTACCGGCCGCTCAGCGCAGCGCCACTGCCCGATAGCGACTATCGCCTGAGCATCTTCGGCACAGATGGCAAAGATGCGACTTGTTAGCGCGGCGGAGCCATCATGACCATCCTCGTATTCTTCGTATTCAACCTGCTGCTGATGGGCGCTGTCTTTCTCTACGGCATGTACCAGTTCATGCAAGTCGAAGAAAAACGCAAGCGGCGCAAACTGTTGGCTCAGGCCGCCCTGGACGAGACCGAACTGTCCGCGCTGATACAAGCCGAGCGCTACGATGAAGCCTTGGCCCGGCTGATGCGGGGGGCGCAAGTCGACCGCTTCAGCGCCGAATCTGCGCTTGAGCAATGGACTAACTCCGCTCAAACCCCGCAAGATCCCCGCGCAACTCCTCGCCGGGGATAAATGTAGGGGCGAGACTTGTGTCCTCCGCAGATCGCCTAATCCCTCAAGCCGAGCGAATATGCGCCAATATCTTCTCCGCCCGGGCGCTCCAGGTATAGTGCGCCAGGGCGCGTTCGCGGGCGCGCCTGCCCAACTGCCCGCGCAACTCCGGGTCATCGCGGAGGCGCTCGATCGCCTTCGCCCAGGCCGCCCTGTCATCCGGCGGGACCAGAAGCGCCGTTTCGCCATCGCTGAGCACATCCGACCAGGCGGGCAAATCAGAGGCGACGATGGCCTTGCCCGCCGCCATGTACTCGAATAGCTTCAGCGGCGAGGTATAGTAGGCGAATTGCGTCGCAGCGGGATGCGGCATGGCGCAGACGTCCATCATGCGCAGCTGCTTCAAGACCGCGTTCGGCCGCACCTGACCGGCATAGTGAAAGCGCTCCGCCGGGCTGCCGATCTCATGCCAGCGCCGCCGCAGGCTCTCCACCGCCTCCGCCGGTCCGCCGACCAGCAGCAGATGCGCGCCGTCAACCCGCGCCAGCGCCTCGATCAGATCCCCCACTCCCTTATCCAGGCCGATCATTTGCAGGCGGCCCAGATAGCCGACGACGAAAGCGTCAGTGGGAAGGTCGCTGCCGCCGCGCGCTTCGGCCTGAGTCGGCAGTTCCGCAAACCGCGCCAGCCGGAAGCCATCATGGGCGACGATAACGCGGGCCCCCTCCGCATCCCGTTCGGCCACTAGATCCTGGCGCAATCGCTCGGTAATGGCGATCACACTGCCGGCGCGGGCGGCAACGTATCGCTGAAGCGCCTCGCCGCGTCCCGCCGGCGCAAAGAGATGCACTTCGTAGGCGATCTTCCGCTTCGCCTTCAACTGCGAGAGCAGCGCCAGGATGAACTCGTCGCGGCTGTAGTAAATGTCGGCCCGCATGAAAAGCAGCAGGACCCCGCTCACAAAGGCATAGGACAGCAGCAGCACATAAAATGCCAGCCGCGCGCCAATGCTATCCGGCGGGAAGAGCGGGAAGATGTCGATGCAGGGAATGCGCCGAACGGTGAAAGTCGGCGGCAATCCGTAAAAGGCGAAGGGATCGCGCGCCTTGCGCAATTCAGGCCGGTTCCAGCGCCGCGCCACCCACAGGGTCACCTCAGAGCCGGCGGCGGCGAAGGCAGCGCAATTCTCCATGATTTGCAGCCCGTGGGCTTTCTCGGTCGGCAGGCGCATCAGGGAGATGTAGAGCAGTTTGGGCATAGCTTAAACCAGCGTACCTCAGTTGCAGTATAGCCGAGAAGCTGTTCCAGGTTAATCATGCGAAAAATCGCATAGTTTGTCGTGACGCATTTTTCCGGCGACCCGCCGCCTTGGCTCGACGCAAACCTCATCGCAAATGCAGAGGTGACCCTTGGGTCGCCCGCCCGCCACCAAAAAATCCGTTAGGCTGACTGACAGACTGTGCCTACGGATGACCCGGCAGCTCGCCCACATGTCTGACCCGGCCCGAAAGTGCTATACTAGGGCGAAATCTAATCTCCATTCAATAAATCTCAAAGCGAAAGAACTCATACAATGAAACTCATAATCGATACTGACGCCGGCGTCGATGACGCCCAAGCCATCATGCTCGCCCTCAGCTGCGCCGCCGTCGACGTCCTCGCCATCACCACCCTCACCGGCAACGTGCACATCCGCCAGGTCAACCCCAACGTCCTCGCCATCCTCGAAATCATGAATCGCGACATCCCCGTCTACGCCGGCATCGACCGCCCGCTCATCCAACCCTGGGAAGACGCCGCCGAATTCCACGGTGGCGACGGCCTCGGCAACTACCAAGACCGCCCAGCATTGACACGCGCCATCGAAGACGAACACGCCGTGCTCGCCCTCCTCCGCCTCTCCCGCGAATACGCAGGCGAGCTGACCCTGATCGCCCTCGGCCCCTTGACCAACATCGCCGCCGCCATCCGCCTCGACCCCGACTTTCCCGCCCGCATCAAGCAATTCGTCTTCATGGGCGGCACCATCGCCGCGCAAGGCAATACGCCCATTGTCACCGCCGAATACAATATCTATACCGACCCCGAAGCCGCCTTCATCACCCTCGCCGCCTTCCCCGATTCCACCATGCTCAGCTGGGAGACCACCCTGGCCCACGGCTTCCCCTGGGACAAATTCGACGCGCTCTGCGCCATCGATACCGTCAACGGACGCTTCTTCCGCGCCATCTCGCAAGAGACCGCCCAGCGCCTCAAGCACATCTTCGGGCGCCCCGCCTACCTCCTGCCCGATCCCCTGGCCATGGCCATCACCCTGCAGCCCGAGCTCATCCAGCAATCCGGCAAATTCTTCGTCACGGTCGAACTGACCGGCGCCCACACCCGCGGCCAAACCGTCATCGACTACATCGGCATCAGCGGCAAGCAAGCCAACGTCACCATCATCCAACAACTCGACACTGACGGCGTCTACGACCTCTTCGTCAATGCTTTGTCTTCATAGGATTCTTGTGTAGTAGCGACCTATCAGGTCGCCCGTGTTCATTGGGATGCGTGTTCGGGCGACTTGATAACTCGCCGCTTGCTTATCCTTGTGACCTTCGCGCCTTCGTCGCCTTTTGCCAGAAAACCTCAGTAAACTAAGTTGGTCACAGACACGCCAAATACGATGACGAGCCACCCTTCCCCAATGCATTGGGGAAGGGCCGGGGATGGGGTAGACTTACGCAATCCCGAAAACAAACCCTCTGTGCCGGCGGTCAGTGTCTACGCGACCTCTGTGGTGAATTAACCCATGAAAACTACGCAAATCCAAAACTCGCTCGCCCGCATCACCGCCGATCCCGCCACCGCCACCGCCGCCATCAGCGCTCACATCTCACGCCTGCTCGCCGCCCCCGCCCCCGCCAACAGCTGCGCCCTCCCCGGCGCCGTCGGCGATGTCATCCGCGCCATGGCATCCGAACTGAGTCTGCCCTGCGCCCCCATCGGCTCGACCGGAAACCTCGGCATCACACTCGGCGACCCCGCCGCCCCCCTCGACCTGCTCATAACCGCCCACATGGACCGCCCCTGCTTCCGCGTCCTGACCCTGCCCGATGCGACCCTCTATCCCCTCTGCGCCATCCGCGTCCCCGGCGACAACTATAGCTGCAGCGCCATCGCCCTGCGCTACATCAACGACCGCGTCGCAATCTCCGCCCGCGGCCAACTCCGCTTCCAAGAAACCGACGACGACTACCACATCACCTTCCATGCCGAATCCGGCGACTTGGCTTGGGGCGACACCGTCATGATGCACTGTGCCCCCAAAATCAGCGACGGTCTGATCATCGGCACGGGCTTGGACAATGCCATCGGCGTCCTGCTCGCCCTTCTCTCCGCCCACGCCCTCAGCAAGTACGCCCCCGACGCTCTCGCCGAGCGCAAAATCATCTTCGCCTTCACCGACCAGGAAGAAGGCCCGCCCATCGGCCTCTTCGGTCAAGGCGCCGCCCGCCTGGCCCATGCCCTGCCGCCGCCCCGCCTCGGCTTCATCAACATAGACGGCCACAACCTCGACCAAAGCGCCGGACACATCCCCGGCATCGGCGCCTCACACGCCTTCGTCTCCGGCTACGGACGCGGCTCCGTCGTGCCAATGGACTACCAAGCCCTCGCCGAATCCCTCGCCGACATGGTCAACCAAGCCCGCCCGAACACCGTCCGCCTCAACCACAGCTACGTCTCCCGCAGCGACGACATGCTGCTCGCCGCCTGGTCCCGCCCCCTCGCCCTGGCCGGCGTCATCGTCGCAAACGCCCACACCACCGAAGAAACCGCCGCCCTCGCCGATATCGCCTCCGCCGCCCACTGGATCCCGGCTTTTATCACTGCCGCATTCAACCATTAAATCATTATCTACTCCGCTCAAGACGAAGAAAGCCCCTCCCTCCTTGTGGGATGCTCGCCATAGAGATGGCGAGAAGGGGCCGGGGGATGGGGATTATTTTCCCCTCTGTGCCCTCATTTAACTCGGTGTACTCGGTGGTAAATCTTTTTGCCCCCTCACCGCCTTTGTGGTAAAAATCGCCTAATCCCACCCACACACAAAGGAAGCCCCATGCCCGCACGCAGCCCCATGCACCAGCAAATCGACACCCTGCCCGACCTCATCCGCGCCATCGTCGGACCCTTCGACGCTGCCGCCCGCCGCGCCTTCGACTTCGAAACCTGCACAGCCGTCAAACGCATCACCTTCGTCGGCTGCGGCGACAGCCACCACGCCCCCGTCGGCGCCGAACTCGCCTTCAACCAACTCACCGGCGTCCCGACCCAAGCCCTCAGCTCCCTGCCCTTCAGCCGCTACACCGCCGGCTTCCTGCCCAAAACCGGCCCCAAAACCAACCTCGTCATCGGCGTCTCCGTCTCCGGCATCGTCAGCCGCACCATCGAAGCCCTCGCCATGGCCAACCAAGCCGGCGCGACCACCGTTGCCCTCACCGGCAACCCATCCGGACCCTTCGGCACAACCGCCGATACCGTCTTCGAAACCGCCGTCCCGCCCCTGCCCGATGAACTGGCCGGCATGATCGTGCCCGGCATCCGCTCCTACCTCGCCTCCCAAATCGCCCTCATCCTCGCCGCCCTGCGCATCGCCGAAGTCCGCGGCCGCTTGACCACCCCCGCCGCCGATGCCGAACGCGCCCAGCTGGCCGAACTGGCCGATGCCATCGAAGAGACCATCCAAATCTGCGAGCCCATCGCCGATGAACTGGCCGAGCGCTGGAAAAATGCGACCAGCTTTGAATTCGTCGGCGCCGGCCCCCTCTACGGCGTCGCCATGTTCAGCGCCGCCAAAGTCCTCGAAGCCAGCGGCGACCCCGCCCTCGCCCAAGACACCGAAGAATGGTCCCACCTGCAATACTTCATCGCCGATAACACAATCCCCGCCGTCCTGCTCTCCGCCAACGGCTTCGACGCCGACCGCATGGCCGAGGTCGCTCGCGCCGCCCAATCCATCGGCCGCCCCCTCGCCCTCGTCTCAACCGAAGACGCCAACGAGATCCGCCGATACGTCGATGCTCTCCTGCCCATCCCCCGCCATGTGCCCGAACGCTACGCCAGCATCGTCTACAGCATCCCCGGCGAACTGCTCGCCGCCGCCCGCGCCGTCTCCATCGGCTCAGCCTACTTCTGCAACTTCGAAGGCGGCCGCCGCGTCGACTGGGCCCACGGCGCCAGCGCCATCTACGAAAGCCACATCATCACCGAACTCAAACGCTAAAATGAGCATGCTGGCCGATACAGGCGATACACAGTATCGCCCCTACATACATTCTTTGGGCCCTTTGTGCTTGAATTCCTCTGTGCCCTCAATGAACTCGGTGTACTCGGTGGTAAAATCTCTCTGTTCCCTCCGTGCCTCTGTGGTGAAATAAACCCATGACCACTCCTGACTTCATCGCCATCGGCAGCATCATCATCGACGACATCGTCTACCCCGACGGCCGCACCAGCATGGGCGTGCTCGGCGGCGGCGGCTGCCACGCCGCTTACGGCATCGCCCTGACAGGCCAACGCCCCGGCCTCGTCGGACTCGTCGGCCAAGACCTCCCTCCCGATATCCGCGCCCGCCTCGAAAACGATTTCGATACCGCCGGCCTCGCCTGGACCCATCACCCCCAAATGCGCGGCTGGCAAATCTTCGAATGGAACGGCATACGCAACGAAATCTTCCGCGTCGAAGTCATCGAACCCTTCATGTACGGCCCCGACGCCGATGATCCCGGCATCCCCTTCACAGCTCCCCGCGGCCTGACCCTCCTCCGCGGTCCCCAGCACATCGCCGCCTGGCGCGCCCGCTTCCCCAACGCCCTGCTGCTCTGGGAGCCCGTCCGCATATTCATGCTCAGCGCCGATCATGACGCCTTCATATCCGGCATCCCCCACGCCGATATCGTCTCGCCCAACCTGCACGAAGCTCAAACCATGTACGGCATCGAAGACGAACTCGAGATCATCCGCCGCCTGCTGGCCGATGGCGTGGCAGTCGCCGCCCTGCGCATGGGCGAACTTGGCTCCCTCGTGGCGAAACGGGGCGAATCCGAAGCGCGCTACATCCCCGCCGTAGACGTCCCCGATATCATCGATCAAACCGGCGCGGGCAATACCTACTGCGGCGGATTCCTCGTCGGCTACGTCCAAACCGGCGACATAGTCGAAGCCGGCTGCTATGGCGCCGCCGCCGCCTCATTCGCGCTGGAGCATGTCGGCTGCGCCCGCATCCCAGCCGATCGCCAAACCCAGTGGCAGCAGCGCCTCGCCCAAGCCCAGCGCGGTCTACGGTCCGTCCCGCTTTGACGCTCCATACCCCCACCATAGCGAAACCCGTAAGGCTTGTCCGCTACTGCAAATCTTATGCATGATAACTGAAGTAATACCGAAACAATACAATATAAGAGGGTCGATCCTTGCGAAACTCAACAAATTACTACGAAATCCGCCAAGTATAGCTCCCCTTCCCTAGCTTGCTGGATGCCCGCCATAGAGATGGCGGGAGAGGGGCCGGGGGATGGGGTAGAAAAAAGCGTGTCATGCGCCCAGTACCGGACAGGCCTTACAAGTGCTTTTCTCCGTGCCCTCGATGTACTCGGTGGTAAAATCTCTCTCCGCCCCCCACCGCGAATCACCCATCCACAAACTGACGCTGCCACTCCTCCAGCGTCAGCAGCGCCCAAAGCTGCCGACTGTGATCCCGAAGCCCCGCCTCATGCTCGTCGATCAGCCGCTCCACCGCCGCCATATCCAGCAGTCCCCGCTCCCGCGCCCGCCGGCTCAGCAGCAATTCCCGCGCCGGCCCCATATCCCGCCGCAGCCAGGCCCCCAGCGGAACCCCGAAGCCATGCTTCTTCCGCTCGATGATCTCATCCGGCAGCAGACCCCGCGCCGCCTCCTTGAGAATATGCTTCGTCCGCGAACCCCGTAACTTGAGATTGAACGGAATGCCCGCCGCATACTCCGCCAACTCGTGATCGAGGAAGGGCGCCCGCGCCTCCAGCGACGCCGCCATGCTGCAGCGGTCCGCCTTGATCAGCAAATCATCCGGCAGATAAGACCGCATATTCGCTTCCGCCAGGCGCGCCACCGGATGCGACTGACCGGCGTCCAGGTAGGCGCTCATGTACGGCAGATCCGCCTCGGCGCGCGGATGGATCTCCGCCAGCAAATCCTCGCTGAAGACGCGAACCAGGTCGAAATAGGCCCCCTCAAGCGGTTGGGCCGCCGCCCGCATGAAACGCCGCGCCCGCTTGACCGGATCGTAATAACCCGTGCCCTCGGGAAAGAACCGCAGCAATCCCGCCGCGCGGCGCAGAACCGCGGCCGGCAAGAAGCCCAGCCGGCCCATCAAGGCAGCGGCGTAAAAGCGCTCATAGCCGACGAAAAGCTCATCGCCCCCATCGCCGGTCAACGCTACCGTGGCACCCTCGCGCGTCAGCTTGCTGACCAGATAGGTCGGTATCGCGCTGCTGTCGGCGAAAGGCTGATCATGATGCCAGACCAAATCCGAAAGCAGGCTCAGCGCCTCCGGCTTCACGCGAAAGCTCACATGCTCCGTGCCCAGATGCCGCGCAACCCGCTCGGCATAGGGACTCTCATCGAAGCTGTCATCGCCCTCGAAGCCGATGCTGAAAGTCTTGATGGCCGAGTTGCTCTGCTTTCGCATCAAGGCGGCGATCAGGCTGCTGTCCAGGCCGCCGCTCAGAAAGGCGCCCAGCGGCACATCGCTGACCAGACGCAGCTTGACCGCTTCTTCCAGCTTCTCGCGCAGCTCGCCGATATAAGTCCGCGCCTCCGCATCCGGGTCGGGCGGGGCCAGGGCATCCAGCGTCCAGTAGCGCCGCCGGTCGAGCGCGCCGTCCATATCGACTTCCAGCGTTGTCGCCGGCGGCAGCATCATAATGCCGCGGAAAGCCGTGCGCGGCGCCGGCACATAGCCGAAGCTCAGATATTCCGCCAGCGCCCGCGGATCCTCCGGCGAAAAGCGCGAAACACGCGGCACTTCCCCCTGCGCCAATATCGCCTTGATCTCGCTGGCGAACACAAAGACCTTGCTGTCCGCGTAATAGTACAGCGGCTTCTGCCCGAAGCGATCGCGGGCCAGCAGCAGCTTGCCTCGCCTGGCATCCCAAAGCGCCAAGGCGAACATGCCGCGCAGGCGCTCCACCGCGCCACGTCCGTATTCCTCGTAGAGATGGAGGATGGTCTCGCCGTCGCCGGCGGTTTTGAAGCGGTGCCCCCGCCCCTCCAGCCACCGCCGCAAATCGCGATAATTGTAGATCTCGCCGTTGAAAATCAGCGCCACCGAGCCGTCCTCGTTGTACAGCGGCTGATCGCTGCCGGCGATGTCGATGATCTTGAGGCGGCGCATCGCCAGGCCGACGCCGCCCTGGATGTGGCAGCCATCGCCATCGGGCCCGCGATGCCGCAGCCGCTCGTTCATCGCCCGCAGCAATTCCCGCGTGACGGGCGCCCCATCGAAATGTATCAGGCCGCAAATGCCGCACATGCCCCGCCGCCTTCTTGAGCTGACCGCTTCATTCTAGCATTGTATACAGAGAAGGAATCCGCAAAGCGCAACTTCGCGCCTCGGCGGTGAAAGCTTGGACGACCCACCCCCCTTGCGTCCCCCGTACCCAACCCCGCTCAACCCTACAACCCGCTTTTCTCGGTAGTTCCAAGTTAATCGTGCAAAAAACAACCTCGCTAGGAGCGCTCCCCTTCCCTGATTTATCGGATGCCCGCCATAGAGATGGCGGGAAGGGGCCGGGGGATGGGGTAGAAAAACGGCGCCTCAACATTCTCATTACTTTCTTTGATCTACTTCTGTGCCTCCGTGCTGAGTTTGAAATAGTTTGAATCTTCCAATACGAGAACAAATGTTCACGTATGACTAGAATTTATGTGCTAGCGTGGAACCGGGTCGGTAGAGATGCCCATGCGCGGACGGAGGCCAATACCCCGGGACCGCCAACAGCCGGACGGCGAGCGATGGACATCTCTATTCGTCCCCCGGGCGCTCCACACGGCATAACGCCGTCCCGCTCACTGGACCCGGACGCAATCGCCGAATGCGGAGCGCCCATTTCTGTCAGCCGGCCCGCCGTCAAATTCGACCGCAAGGGCAAAACGCAAAAGGACGCAATATGACGCAAAACGATGCAAAAAGCTCCAAACGGGGCTATTCACTCGATGCAAAAGTTGAAGCTCTTAATGAGCTCGACCGCCTGGATGGCAATTTCGCCGCTTTCAGCAAGTCATCTGATATCCCCTACTCGACGTTGCAAAGATGGCGTCAGAAAGAGCCGGAACTGCGCCGACAATATCGGGAGCGCAAGCAAAGAGAACGCGACCGCCTCTTCGTCGATCTGCAAATGGAAATGCTCAGACGCGGTAAAACAGCCCTCGACCTCATTAGTAAAGAGAAACTCGAAAATGCGCCACTGAACCAACTGGCGACCGCCCTTGGCAGCTTGATCAGCCATGCCCTGAAACTATCAGATGTGATTGAGGAGACCCATGACGACAAAGAACAAGTCATCCGATTCGAATACGACTACGATGGTGAAATCCACGACTTTCCACCGCACGCAAAAGACCGTATGGAGTTTGAGGAAGCGTTTCAAGGTAGTGGCCTGCGGGAGGCGCTGGGGCAAGACCACTCTGGGCAAAACGGTGCTTCTGGAACGTGTGCTGGAGGGGAATCAGCGCGCCTGGTGGCTGGCGCCGACATTCATGATGGCGAGCCAGGTCTGGCGGGATTTGAAAGCGGCCGCGAGGGGGATCGAGGGCGTGAGGATCAGCGAGAGCGAGCATCGCATTGACCTGCCCGGCGGCGGCATGATCGCCGTGCGCAGCAGCCACCAGCCCGATTATCTGCGCGGCGAAGGCCTGGACCTGGCCGTGCTTGACGAAGCCGCCTACATCGAGCCCCGCGTCTGGCCCGAGATCGTCCGCCCCATGCTGACCACCACGCGCGGGGAAGCGCTCTTCCTCAGCACGCCCAGGGGCCGCAACTGGTTCTGGGACATCTATCGCCTCGGCGCGGACCGAAAGGAAGACGAATGGGCCGCCTTCCGCTTCAGCACCGCCGACAACCCCAGAATCAAGCGGGCCGAGCTGGAGAGCATCCGCCGCCAGACCTCCGAGCGCATCTGGAAAAGCGAATACCTCGCCGAATTCAACGACGAGAGCGGGCAGGTCTTCCGCGGCATCCGCGCCGCCGTCCGCCCCCCGCTTTATTATGGGCCGCATCCGGATCATCGCTACGTCATCGGCGTCGACTGGGGCCGCAGCCAGGATTACACCGCCATCGCCGTCATCGACGCCACGACGCGCCAGATGGTCGCGCTGGACCGCTTCAACCAGGTCGGCTGGAGCCTGCAGCGCGGCCGCCTTCGGTCCATCGCCGAAACCTGGCGCGCGCAAGTCATCTGGGCGGAAGCCAACAGCTTCGGCTCGCCCAATATCGAAGCGCTGCAGCAAGACGGCCTGCCCATGCGCAGCTTCCAAACCAGCGCCCGCAACAAGGCGCCGCTCATTGAATCTCTGGCGCTGGCGATCGAACGCGGCTACCTGGGCCTGCTCGATGACCCGGTGCTGCTGGGCGAGTTGGCGAGCTATTCGCTGGAGCGCCTGCCCGGCGGCGGCTTCCGCTACGGCGCGCCGGCCGGCTGCCACGATGACACCGTCATGGCGGCCGCCCTGGCCTGGCACGGCGCCGAAAACAGCGGTCCCATCATCGCCTTCGTCTGATGCGCCGTCCAACAATCATTCATTCGTGCGGGCGACATACAATGTCGCCCCTACGATGTCTTTCTCTGAGGTGAAACAGGAAAGCGTCGCATGCTCCTACTCATCCGCCAGGGCGGCGCGGGCGGCCGGGCTGTCGATGCGCTCAAGCGCCTCCCGCGCCAGCTTCCGCACGCCGGCGTTGCGATCGTGGAGGGAGAAGATCAGCGCCCCCACCGAGCGCTCGCTGCCGATCTTGCCCAGGGCTTTGCAAGCGGCCCGCTTGACCGCGTTGCTCTCGTCGAAGAGGGCCCCGGTCAAGCCGGGCACGGCCGGTGTGCCGATCGTGATCAAGGCGCCTGTGACGCCGGCCCGCAGGAACATATCGTCGGCGCGCAGGGCCTCCAGCAGGACCGGCACCGCCGCCTCCGCCTCATCGCCGATCTGCCCCAGGGCTATGGCCGCCAGGTAGCGCGTGCCGGGGTCGGCGTTGCGGACCAGCTCGGTCAGATGCGGCACCGACGGCGCATACTGCCGCTGGCCCAGGTGGACTATCGCCGCCGCGCGCAGTTCGGCATCGGCGCTCTGCCGCAAGGCGACAAAAGCTTCTTCGACCGTGCCAAAGGCGGTCATAGGCGGTCCTTTCCTTGTGCTGTGAATGAGTGTCGGGACGGGGTCGTCCGCGCTCATTTTACCGTATCGGCGCCCATTGCGACAGCTATCAATTTCGTATGGGCGGGCGGGTGCTTTGTCCCAGCGGAATGTGCGTGTCGTCGGCGAGCGACCTGCCGGGTCGCCCGTAAGCACAGTGAAGATTGGCGTGATTGTGGGCGAGCCAAGGGGCGCCCCTACAGATTTCGCTGCATTTGGGGCATAATGCCGCGTCGCCTGGTAAATCGAGAAATGGCTTGGGGGTGGGCTGCGATGAAGAAGCGAATCACATTACTGACGCTCATGGTAATCATTGCCGCGCTCGGCGCTGCGACGGCCGCCGGGGCTGGATGACAAGACGAGTAGGGCTGAGTG
>JAPOYU010000066.1:0-5941 GCA_026706395.1 Chloroflexota bacterium | reverse complement strand
GCGTGGAAGTCGGCCTTGACGAGCCGATCACCGTCGGCGGCTTGCTGCAGCTATCGGGATTGAATCCCGGTTCGGGTCCCTCGGCGCAGAGCGCATTCCAGCTTGCCCTGCTGGCGCGTGGCGGGCTGCTGCTGGGCCGCGAGGTTGAGTTTGTGATTGAGGACAGCGCCTGTTCGGAGGAAGCGGCTGGGGAAGCGGCGCGGCGCCTGGTCGCGGATCAGTCGATCATCGGCCTCATCGGCACGAATTGCTCGCTGGCGGCCAAGGGCGCGCTGCCGGTCATCAGCGAGGCGGGCTGGCTGATGATCTCGCCATCGAATACATCGCCGTTTTTGACGAATGCCGACCGCGAGGCCGGCGGCTTGTATCAGCCGGGCTATTTTCGCACGGCGCATAACGATTTGTTCCAGGGCGCTTTGAGCGCACGATTCGCGCGGACCGTGCTGAACATTGATTCGGTAGCGACAATCGATGACGGCGATCCTTATACGCGGGGTTTGGCGAGTACGATGGCCGATACCTTCGTCAGCCTGGGCGGCGAAGTCCTCTTTCGGGGGGAAATCAGCAAAGGCGCGACCGATATGAGCGAGGTTCTCGGGGCGATAGCGGAGAGCGGGGCGGAGCTGGTGTACTTCCCGGTTTTCACGAACGAAGCGATAGTCATCGCCCAGCAGCTGACGGATACGCCCGGGCTGGAGAATGCGATCATGATGACGGCGGACGGGGCCTTTGAAACATCTTTCGTCCAAGGCGCGGGCGCGGCGGCGATCCGCATTTATGTGGCTGGTCCGCATATCACCGGCGAGGCTTACGAGGCCTTCGTGGAAACCTGGCGGCGCGAGATCGACGAGGCGGGGCCGACCGGCGGCTTCCACGCCCACGCTTATGACGCGGCCAACCTGCTGCTTGATGCTGCCGAGGCGGCCGCGGAGGAGCGGGAAGATGGCGCGCTGGTGATAGGCCGGGGGGCGCTGCGAGACGCCTTGTCCGCCGTTGAGGATTACCCCGGTTTGACCGGCTCGTTGACCTGCCAGGACGAGTCGCCGCATGCCGGCGATTGCGCCACGGGTGAAGCGCTGGCGATATTTCAGCTGACGGCTGCCGAGGTGGACGAAGGCAACTGGCCGCCGGCGGTGGTCTGGTCCGCGGGCATGGCGGATGGATAGCGGGCGAGGCATGGGGGGTTTCCCTTTAACCACCGAGGACACCGAGTTGATTGAGGGCACAGAGGAATGAAATGTAGGGGGCGAGTCACCGGCTCGCCCACACAGATTTCGTGTTAGGCGGGGTTGTGAGGGACGGGCGAGGCAAAGACGCCCGTAGGAACTCTTTTTGAGGTGGGTTAAATGGCGGAATTGACTGGGCTGACGATTGGGCGGGCGCTAGAGTTGATGCGGGCGGGCGAGTTCCCGCTAGGCCTGCTTGCTTTCGGGTTTGGGGGACGCCGGGCGGTTTTCGTCTGTAGCTAGTTCTATCCGACCGGGTATGACTCTGCTGCGCCGTTCTACTACCACGTCAAAGTCCGGATCAGGGTTTTCGAGCAGAGGCGCCAAGGGTATCGATTCTACCCATTCAACTTGTCGGTTGTTATCATTCTGCGGCTTATCATTGGCCACTGGTATTTCCCTTGAGGATTTATGGATACAGGCAAGAATATGGTAACACAAATTTATCAACTTACGGGCGCGCCGATCGCCTGACGCTGCGCTATTCGGTTTTAATGCCCATCGGAGGGGTTGAGGGCGCAGACCAATGGCGAACGCGAGCCAGCGACTAGGGGACTAGCCCTACAGATTACGACAGAACCAACGGACAAGTTTAGGTGGCATGAATGACCGAACTCACGAGCCTGACCATCAGCCGGGCGCTGGAGTTGATGCGGGCGGGCGAGATCAGCGCGCTGGAATTGACCGAGGCGCATCTGGCGCGGATCGAGGCGCTGGACGGGGACATCGGCGCGTATCTGACCGTGACGGCGGATGCGGCGCGGGAGGGTGCGCGGGCGGCTGACGAGGCTTGGGCGGCGGGCGAGGAGAAGCCGCTGCTGGGGATCCCGATTGCGCTGAAGGATGTGCTTTCGACCAAGGGCATCGAGACGACATGCGGCTCGAAGATACTGAAGGGCTACAAGCCGCTGTTTGACGCGACGGCCGCAGCGCGCTTGTATGAGGCGGGGGCGGTGCTGCTGGGCAAGCTGAACATGGACGAGTTCGCCATGGGCTCGTCCACCGAGAACAGCGGCTACCAGTTGACGCGGAATCCCTGGAATCTGGAGCGCGTGCCCGGGGGCAGCAGCGGGGGCAGCGCGGCGGCGGTGGCGGCGAATATGGCGCCCGCGAGCCTGGGCAGCGACACGGGGGGCAGCATTCGGCAGCCGGCGTCCTTTTGTGGCTTGAGCGCGATCAAGCCGAGTTACGGGCGGGTGTCGCGTTATGGTTTGATCGCTTACGGCTCGTCCTTCGACCAGACGGGGCCTTTTGCGCGGGATGTCCAAGATGTGGCGCGGGTACTGGGCGTCATCGCCGGGCATGACCGGCTGGATTCGACCAGCATGCCGGCGGCTGTGCCGGATTATCTGGCGGGGCTGGAAGGTGAGATACGGGGCTTGAAGATCGGCATCCCGCGAGAATATTTCGCCGAGGGATTGCAGCCGGAGGTCGAGGCGGCGGTTCGGGCGGCGGCGGCGCAGTTTGAGGCGCTGGGCGCGGAGGCGCGCGAGGTGAGCCTGGGACATGCCGAGTATTGCCTGCCGGCCTATTACATCATCGCGATGGCGGAGGCCAGCGCCAACCTGGCGCGTTATGACGGGCTGCGCTTCGGGGCGCGGGTCGAGGGCGGGGATTTGATCGACAGTTACAAGAAGACGCGGGGCGCGGGCTTCGGCGCGGAGGTGAAGCGGCGCATCATGCTGGGCACGTATACGCTTTCGGCCGGTTATTACGATGCTTATTATGGCAAGGCGCAGGCGGTGCGGACGCTGATCCGGCGGGAGTTTGACGCGCTGTTTGAGGAGGTGGACGCGCTGTTGGCGCCGGTCGCGCCGACGACGGCCTTCAGGTTCGGCGAGGTTATGGATGATCCGCTGCGGATGATATTGGCGGATGTGCTGACGATATCGGCGAATCTGGCCGGGATATGCGGCTTGAGCCTGCCTTGTGGTTTTGATGGGGCGGGCTTGCCGATCGGGATGCAGATTTTGGGCGCGCCCTTCACGGAGGAGCGGGTTTTGCGTTTGGGGGCGGCGTATCAGCGGGCGACGGATTGGCATTTGCGGGGGCCGGGTTTGGCTTGATTTTCGCCGCTGAGGATTTTTCTTTTACCACCGAGCACACCGAGTTTATTGAGGGCACAGAGGCAAGTCTATTGAGTGAAACGGGCTCGCCCCTAGGGATTGCGTTTTGAGTGGGGTTGGGCGGAATACGTGTATTGGGGCGCTATGATTTGCGGGAGATTGAAAAGACGGAGGGGCCAGCTTGGGCGGGTCTGACAGGGTCAAGAGGGTCATCGGTTTGACGGGCAATATCGCGGTGGGCAAGAGCTTGGCGCTGGCGATGCTGGCCGAGCTGGGGGCGGCGACGATCGATGCGGACGCGGTGGCGCATCAGGTATTGCGCAAGGGCGGGGCGGCTTATGCGCCTGTGGTCGAGGCATTTGGGTCGGGCATTCTGGGCGCGGATGGCGAGATCGAGCGGTCGGCGCTGGGGGCGATCGTCTTCGCTGATGAGGCTGCGCTGCGGCGGCTGGAGGCGATCAGTCATCCGGCGGTTCGGCGGGAGATCCGGCGGATGGTAATGGAAGCCGAGGCCGATGTGGTTGTGATCGAGGCGATCAAGCTGCTGGAGGGCGAGTTGAAAGAGCAGGTGGATGCGGTCTGGGTGGTGAATGCGAGCGAGGCGCGGCGGTTGGAGCGTTTGATGGAGGCGCGGGGGATGAGTCGGGCGGAGGCGGCGCGGCGGATCGCGCTGCAGAACAGCCAGGCGGAGAAGGTCCGGCGGGCGGATGTGGTGATCGAGAACGAGGGGGACATCGAGGCGCTGCGGGCGCAGGTGGCGCAGGAATGGGATAGATTTACCACCGAGGGCACAGAGGATTAGGGTGGGCGCCCCACCGGCTCGCCCCTATGGATTGCGTTTTGGGCGGGGGGGGGGGGATTACCAGCCGATGCCGGCGGTGGCTGATGGATTGCGGGGTTGATTGAGGTAGCGGATTTCGAAGTGCAGATGGGGGCCGGAGGAATTGCCGGTGCTGCCGACGTAGCCGATGACCTGGCCGGCGTCGACGGATTGTCCGCAGCGGACGGCGATGCTGCTCATGTGGCCGTAGAGCGTGGAGAAGGGGCCATGGGCGATGACGACGGTGTTGCCGTAGCCCCAGTTGTTCCAGCCTGAATAGAGTATGGGGCCGGCGTTGGCGGCGTAGATTGGCGTGCCCAGGGGGGCGGCGATATCGATGCCGCTGTGGCCGGCGTAGAAGCCGCGGACCCAGGTGCCGTTGGGCAGGGGGTTGGTCCACCAGGCGCCGCCGCCGCTGCGCGCGCCGCAACTGAAGCGGCTGCCGGTATCGAAGGCGATGACATTGCCGAAGGCGTCCTGCTGCACGGGGGCGTTCCAGGTGATGAAGCCGCCTTCGCCGCCGGGTATGAAGAGGAAGGTATTGCTGGGCAGGAGTGTCTCCGGCGTGACGCCGGGCAGGTTATTGGCCGGGGCGTCGATGATGATGTAGGGGTCGTCGACGCCGTACTGTTCGGCGATATCGCGGATGTCTTTGCCCTGGGCGCGGAGGACGGTGTGGCAGGCGCCGTCTTCGGGCGGGATGGTAACGACATCGCCGGGCCGGACGATCTGGGCCAGTTCATGGGAATTGCACCAGGCGATGGACTCGCGCTTTAAGCCGTAGCGGTTGGAGATGCCGCTTATGGTATCGCCGCGTTTGGCGACGTAGGTGGTCATCTTCGCGCGGGCGCGGTTGGGGATGATGGTGAAGGGGTTGTAGTTCAGGCGGGCCGTCTCGAGTTCGGCATCGTCCAGGGGCGGTGGCGGCGCAGCGAGCAGGGTCTGGATTTGCGCGGGGCTGAGGGTCGGCAGGCTGGCGGAATCGGCCGCAGTCTCCGGCGCTTCGGCGATTTGGGTGACGGGGAGGCGGGGCGCGGTGGCGGTGGCGCGGGCCGGGGTCGCGGCGACCTCGCTGGCCTGCGTTATTGGCGGGGCTGTGATCACTAAAATCACGGCGGCGAATGACAGGCACAGGGCAGCGAGCAGGCAGAGCCAGGACATGAACCGGCGCCATTTCGGCAAGGGAGCGGGGTAGGGCGACAGGCGGGTGGGTTGGCTGCGGTGGTAGTCGGGGAATCGGCTCATGGGTTCTCGGCGAGATGGAGCGGGTTTCATCCCAAGCCTAGCGGAGTTTGGGGGGCGGGTCAAGCAGCGGGTGATTCACCACATAGGCACAGCGACACAGAGAAAAGAATTGTAGGGGCGAGCCAGGGATTGCCCCGGCGGATTCCGCGCAGTTGCAGCAGCAAAATTTGGCGATTTCCCGCCCGATTGGAACTGAAAGCCCGCTTACGGGGCACAGTTTTGAAAGGCGCCCGCTCCTCAGTCATTGGTGGAGAGGGGGATTTGTTATACTGATAATTGCGTCCTTCCTCGTGTTCAGTCCGGTCAGGAAGGTTGGGTAGTTGGAGAAAATCAAGATGGAAGCAACTAAAGCGCCCGCCGGGCGAAAGCTTGATCAGGAGAAGCTGTTCATCGTTGATACCGATGTGCATCACGGTTTCGCAAGCTGGTCTGATCTCTATCCGTATCTTCCGCAGGTCTATGCCGAGCGTTTGCACGAGCATGGGGGCAGCGGGCCTTCCAGCCAGTATTGGCATAATGGCGGCATGCGCGGAAGGCGCGCTGACTTCCTTGATGCGGAGGACCTCTTAGAAAGCACGCGCCGC
>JAPOYU010000002.1 GCA_026706395.1 Chloroflexota bacterium | reverse complement strand
CGAAGATGGCGACATTGCGCGCCGGCGTGATCCCGCCCATCTGGCTGATGTGCATGCGGATGAAATCGATCAGCCGCTCTTGAATCAGCAGCTGCCATTCATGCGGATTGTTGAACAACTCGCCCATGGCCAGCGGCGTGGCGCACTGGCCGCGGATCGTGCGGAACCAGTGTATATCTTCCGGCGCCAGCGCGTCCTCAAGGAAGAAAAGCTTGAACCCCTCGACATCTTTGGCGAATTCCACCGCGTGAATCGGGACCAGCCGCTCGTGGATATCATGCAGCAATTCGACTGCTTCGCCGACCTGCCCGCGCACATAAGCGATCATATCCAGCATCCGCCGGCAATAATCGCGCGGGTCGAAATAGGCGCCGTCCGGAGCCTTCTTCGGCTTGACCATCGGGCTGCCTGCCCCCCCGTAACCGCCCATCTGCACGCGAATATAGCGGAAGCCGCGCGCCATATACGCTTGTACATTCTCGGCGACTTCCTCTTTGCTGCCGCCGTCCGCATGCACATAGACATGCGCCGCCTCGCGCGATTTTCCGCCCAGCAGATCGCAGACCGTCATGCCCGCTCGTTTGCCTTTGATATCCCATAGCGCCTGATCGACGCCCGAGATGGCATTGTTGAGCACCGGACCGTTGCGCCAATAACCATGCACCATCGACATCTGCCAGATCTCTTCGATGCGGTCGACATCGCGGCCGAGCAAGAAGGGCTTCAGATGCCGCTCGATCGCTGTGGCGACGGCGAAGATCCGCTGCGTGAATGTGGCGCAGCCCAAGCCGTACAGACCCGGCTCCGATGTGATGACCTTGACGATCGCCAGGCGGGATTTGCCCGGCTGCGTCAAGATGACTTTCACGTCTTCGATCCTTATCGGCTTCGGCATAAATATTTCCTCAAGTCGAAGTTATTCGCCTGTTGTTACGCCCTCAAAAGCCCCTAAAATGCCCCAAGATTCCCCAAAAATTCAAATATGTATACATACAGTATAGATACAGGGGGGGGGGTAGGGGGCCTCGGAAAGCGAGCGGCGCGTCGTCAATTTTTCGGAGGAATGCGATGATGTCGCGATTGAAAGGCGCGGATTCGGGATGTGGGCGCAGGCAGTCATGGGGCAAGTATAGCATGGAATGGCGGAAAGATGAACAAATGTTCACGTATGCGTTGGATTCACAAACTCAGCATGGCGCCGCGGCGTTTGTAGCCATAGAGCGGCAAGTCCAACTGCCCGTCATTCAGCGGCGTAAAGGATGCGGTTCATTGAAAATGATAAATTGCGCCAGTCAGTTACCGAGGACGGTATACAGGAAACCAGCCAACGCTAGCTGAGTCGCTATCATCCACATCACAATCAGACGCGTATGCCGTTCCAAATCCGCTTTGGTGGCCAAGTGAGGACGTTCGGTTTCTATGGCAGTTTCCACTTTAGTTAGCCGCTCCAATATCGACGCGAACTGGCTCGATGTATTTTCTGCGCTCGCCATTGATTGTCCTTCGTTCTTCAATACCTAGTTGCATTATAACACCCGACAAGTATTGGTCAATTTGCCGATGCCCTCAATCGCCACGCTGACCACGCTACCCTCGCCCAGAAACTCCGGCGGATCCATCGCCTTGCCTACGCCCGAGGGCGTGCCGGTCAGAATCACATCGCCGGGGTTCAACGTGAAAGCGCGAGAAAGATGCGCCACCAGGAAGCGAACGCTGAAGATCATGTCTGCGGTCGAGCCATTCTGCTTCTCAACGCCGTCAACCATCGTCACAATGCGCAAGTTCTGCGGGTCGGGGACCTCATCGCGGGTGAGGACAACCGGCCCCAGCGGGCAGAAGGTATCCAGTCCCTTGGCCCGCGTCCACTGCTTGTCCCGCGTCTGCAAATCCCGCGCCGACACGTCGTTAGCGATGGTGAAGCCGAAGACATAATCCAGCGCCTCCGCTTCCGAAACCTTGCGCGCCGTCACCCCGATGATGACCGCCAGTTCGCCCTCCCAATCCACCTGCGCGGTCAAATCGGCCTCCCACTCGATCACATCGCCAGCGCCGATGACCGCGCTGGGCATGACGGCGAAAACGAGCGGCTCGGTCGGCACTTCGTTGTTCAGCTCGCGCGCGTGCTCGGCGTAATTGCGCCCGATCGCCAGAATCTTGCCCGGTATGAGCGGCGGCAGCACGTCCACGTCAGCCAGAGCGTCAAAGCCGCCGGAGGGCTGTGGCGCAGCGCCATCGGACATCAACTCGGTCATGTCGCCACTGTCAAGTCGCTGAATCGTTTCGCCCTGCAAGACCCCAATACACGTGGAGGCGTCCTTCATATATCGCAGCAGTATCATCGCGCTTCCATCACTATCGCTGACCTTATCGGCGCTAGTCTAGCAGAACGAAGCAGGCAAGACCAGCAGGCAAGGCACAATCGAAGCGGCGCCGCGCATCGCATTTTCCAATCTCTGATAAAATGCATGTGTCGCCGCTTCACCGAGTTGATTTCAGGAGATAGCCATTGAAGCTGCTTCGTTTTATCGCGCTGATATCCCTCATAATGCCTGTGCTGGCCGCTTGCGGCGACACCGGAAACGCCGCCAACGACGCTAAATCCGCGCAACGGCTGCTGCCGAACCTGGCATCCTACACTGCCTCCGATGTCGATACCACGCTTGACGGCGCCTTCGCGGCCGTCGGCGGCGCATCGCTCTTGAGCGGCCAGGTCGGCCTGACCGCCGTCATCGCCAAAGCGGAACAGATACTGCAATGCTTCCAGGACCGCGGCGCCCTCGCCGCCAAGTTCTACCGGCAGAGTGATTCCACAATTACCGCGCCGAAGATCGGCGGCGCCCTCGTCATCAATCAATCGCGCATCAATCAGGAAATGATCAACTGCATCCTGGGCGGTCAAGAAGAAAACGCCAGCGCGCAGACCTTCGCCATCGAACCCTGCGCCAGCGCCGGCTCCTTCGTCTTTGAAGGCGACAATATCAGCTACGTTTACGTCGGCTCGCACCCGGATGTCTGCGACGTATTCCAACTGCACTTCGACAATCTCGCCGGAACGACCGATGACTAATGACCGCGCAAGTTGAACAGACACGACATTCGTATTCGCCAAAGACGCAAATTGTAGGGGCGAGCTGTCAGGTCGCCCGAAAAGGACAAACAAATGACCGGATTCAACGGATTGGGACTGCACCTGGGCAATCTGTCGCGGCTGTCCGCGGCGAAGTCGCGCTCGCTCAGCGCGGAGAACTTTGATGGCGCGAAGGGCCGCGGCGGCATGGCCGACGAAGGCACCGGCAGCAACGCCGCCCGCGATCTCGGGCATGGCTGGAAGGTATCGCCATCGGTGCGGATCAAAGCGGGCGAAACTTTTACCATGGCCGATATCACCGGCCCCGGCGCGATCCAGCAGATCTGGATGACGCCAACCGGCATCTGGCGTTATTGCATCTTGCGCATCTACTGGGACGGCAGCGAGCATCCGTCAGTCGAATGTCCTGTCGGCGATTTCTTCGCAGTCGGCTGGGGCGAATACGCCCAGGTCACATCTTTGCCCATCTGCGTCAACCCGGGCAGCGCCTTCAACTCCTACTGGGAGATGCCCTTCCGCGGGCACTGCCGCATGACCATCAGCAACATCGCTGAAGAAGATATGACGCTCTATTACCAGGTCAACTACACGCTGACCGATGTGCCGGAGGACGCCGCCTATTTCCACGCCCAATTCCGCCGCGTCAACCCCCTGCCCTACAAGGACGTCTACACCATCGTCGATGGCATCCGCGGGCGCGGGCATTACGTCGGCGCCTACGTCGCCTGGGGCACAAACAACAACGGCTGGTGGGGCGAGGGCGAGCTGAAGTTCTACCTCGATGGCGACGAATACCCGACCATCTGCGGCACCGGCACCGAAGATTACTTCTGCGGCTCCTACAACTTCGATCCCAGCCCGCGGCATAACGAAGGATATGTCACCTACACCACGCCCTACGCCGGCTTCCACCAGGTGATCCGCCCTGATACCGACTACAAGACGCAGTTCCGGATGGGCATGTACCGCTGGCATATCATGGACCCCATCCGCTTTGACGCCGACCTGCGCGTCACCATGCAGGCCCTTGGCTGGGGCTACAACCACCGTTACCTGCCGCTGCAAGACGACATCGCCTCGGTCGCCTACTGGTATCAGACCCTGCCGCACGCGCCCTTCCCGCCACTGCCCGAGCGCGAGCAGCTGCAGATCATCTAGCGCGGCAGCCGCTCGGCGGCAGCGAAAAGAATGCCGAGACTAGGCAAAGCAAGGCGCTTGGCGCTCGCAAGAGCAAGGATTATTACTGTCGGCAGATCTCGTCGTACAGCCGCTCATAGCTGGATGCCGTCCGCGCCCAGCTGTACTGCGATTCGATCAAAGCGCGGCCATTCTCCGCCAGCTGTTTTCGCAGCGCGCCGTCGCGCAAAACCTCAATCGTCTTCGCCGCGATCTGGTCAACCGGCGCGATCACCGCGGATACACCATGGCGGACGTCTATCCCATCGACGCTCAGCGGCGTCGCCAGCACCGGAATGCCCATAGCCAAGGCTTCGAGGACCTTGTTTTTCAAGCCCGCGCCGGCTTGCAGCGGACAGACAAATAGGGTCGCCCGCGCCAGGTACGGTCTCACATCGGGCACATGTCCGCTCACTTCAATGTGGTCGCGCCCCGCTTCACGCAGCCAGTCCGGCGGATTGTTGCCGATCAGCTGCAGCCGCGTCTCAGGAATCGCCCCGCGGACTTCGGGCAGGATCTTGTCAATGAGGATTCGCGCGACAGCCTGATTCGGCGCGTACTCGTAGTTGCCGACGAAGAGCAAGGTATGCGGATCACGCTCGATGTCCAGCGGACGAAAGCGTTGGAGTTCAATGCCGTTGGCTATGACCTCGAGCGACAAGCCCGGCTGCAACTGACCCAGCAGCTCTTTATCCACCTCGGAAATGACAACCGTCCGATCATAAGGCCTGAACATGAACGCCTCGAAGCGGCGCGCAATCGGCAGGCGCAGCCGCGCGCTCACCCCCCCCTGAGCGGCCGCCGATTGCAAATACAGCGCATGCGATTCGTAGGGGGTTATCAAATTGGGCAAATGGGCGAAAAGCGGATGATACTCATAAACGCTGACCGAGCCGAAGCAATGCGCCAGATCATATTCGACTTGCGACAGCCGCGCGGCAATCGCCCGCCACAGCGGCGGACAGAAGCTCCGTTCAGCGGACGAGGCGAAGCGCGCGCCAGGCTCAAACAAGCGGCGCAGATAAGCTATGCCCTTCCTGCGGGGCTCGGGGAATAGCTCGATGTGACGAAAGTAAGGACGGTACTCGTCTATCTGCCGCGGATCGCCGTCGCGGTCATATAGCGCCAGCAGATCGATCACATAGCCGCGCCGGGAAAGTTCGCGGGCCAAATGCCAGATGATCAGCCGATCACCCAGATACAGCGGAAATGGCGGGCAGCGCGATATGAGCAGGATGGTCTTCATGAGCCGGCAGTCCAAAGCGGGCGACGCAGCGAGCCAGTACATCTACTCAAATACTACACGGCAAAAGCAAAAACCCGCCACGTGGACGGGTCTTCTTCCGTGCCGAGACCCAGACTTGAACTGGGGACACCCGCATTTTCAGTGCGACGCTCTA
>JAPOYU010000017.1 GCA_026706395.1 Chloroflexota bacterium | reverse complement strand
CCGCTTGCTTACAACAGCGCAGAATTGTTTCACGATACGCGCGGTTTAGCCACCCAAGAGTTCATTCGTCTGATCGTGCGCGCGTTGCACAACGACAGCGGCATCGCGTTCTTCGCCCGTCCAGAGCAGGTCCATATTCGCCACCCAAACGGAGGACTCCCATTCCAGGTATTTCGAATGGTAGACTGGGTGTACGCCATCCCGCGCGCCAATGACCGAGAACACCTCATGATAAGCATCGGCGTAGGGGGCGTCATCGGGAGCAGCGCAGTTATGGAACTCGGACTGGCTGGTCAGCGCGGCGCCCATGGCAGCCGTACGGCATAGATGATCCGGGTTCGCCAGGGTGAAACGAATCAGCTCATAGGCCAGATCCGGATGCGCGGCCGAAGTGGGAATGGAGAAGGCCGAGCCGCCGATGAAGTTGTAGCGACCGGCGGGACCGGTGGGCGTGGGCACAACTGTCCAATTGAAGCTGTCGCCGACCAGCTCCCACATGCGGGAAGCGGCATCATTCAGCGCATAGTGCATGGCCACGTTGCCGTTGGCGAAGAGGAATTCAGTCGTGAAACCGGAAGCGGCTATACTCTCAGCCGTCGGATGCGCGCCCGAATCCCAGAGCAGGTCAGCCATCCATTGCAGGGCGGCGGTGGTCTCGGGTGAATCCATCACCGATGAGGTAATCTCCTCGTTGAACAAGTCGCCACCGAAGCTCTTGATGATCCAGTAGGCGCCGCCGGCGCCGCGGCCGACGCTGACCAGATTGCTGATGCCCCAGATATCCGTTTTGCCATCGTCATCGGTATCCTGCGTGAGGGCAATCGCCAACTCAGTAAACTCTTCGAAGCTCGTGTGCTCACCAGGTGGCTCCAAGCCAGCCTCTTCAAAGATGTCAAGATTGATATACAGCCCGCCCGGCGCCAAGTCATAAGGAATGGCGTACTGGCTGCCCTGATAGTTGAAGGCATCGACTTGCGAAGCGACGAATTTATCGGGCCATCCAGGAATCGGGCAAGCTTCGAGATAACTGTCGAGATTCAGTGCCCAGCCATTGGCGGCGAAAGTATCGTTGCGTGTATCGTGCATCCAGGCCATATCGATCTCGGCGCCACCAGCCAACTGCGCCGGCAGGGTCGTCCAATAGTCGCCCCAGTTTACACCCGTGTTGAGGATCTGTTCGACGTTGGGATAGTAGGCTTCAAAGAATTCGTCGAAGGCCAACAAGAACTTATCGACCTCGCCGGGACCTTCCCAACCGGTGATGGTGATGGCCGCGGACGTGTCGCCATCGACCGTGCCGCAGGTCCAATCCGTCATGTCTTGCGCCGATGCCACGAAGCCGAAGCTGAGCAGCGCAAGAACGGTCACTAGAAATGCGATTTTGCGAATCATCTGATTGTCCTTTCACATTTGATAATTGAATCCAAAGCGAAGCATATGATCGGTCGCTAGGCACCTCCTTTGATTCCGCTAGTGACAATGCCTCGGACATAATACTTCTGTCCGACGACGAATGCGATCAAGACGGGAATGACGACAAATGTAGCCGCCGCCATGATCAGATGCCAGGGCGTGCGCATGCCGGACTGGTTCTGGAAGGAGGCCAGCAGCAGCGGCAAGGTCTTGACTTTGGGTTTGCCCAGCACGATCAAGGGCCATTGGAAACTGTTCCAGGTATTGACGAAGGTGAAGATGGCGAGCGTCGCCAGCGCCGGCTTGGTCAAGGGCAGGATGATCAGCCAATAGGTGCGGAAGAAGCCGCAGCCATCAATCCGCGCCGCGTCCTCCAGTTCGCGCGGGATCGTCACCATGAATTGCCGCATCATGAAGGTGCCCCAGGGCGTGAACAGGAATGGCACGATGACCGCCTGAAGCGTGCTGACCCAACCGTACCAACGCATCTGAACATATAGCGGGATCAGCAAGACGGTGAAGGGCACCATCATCAGCGAAATGTAAAGCAAAAAGATCTTGTCGCGCCCGGGATAGCGCAGCCGCGCAAATGAGTAGCCAGCCAGGCTCGCGGTGAATAGCTGACCAAGCACAACCGCCGCGGCGACGAACGCGCTGTTGAGAAATCCCAGATCGAAATGCGTCATCGTCCAGGCTTCGGTGTAGTTCTCAAAATGCCAGACTTCCGGAATGAACTCCGGCGGGTAGGTGTATATGCCGCGAATATCTTTGAACGAATTGGCGACCATCCAGGCGAATGGCATGATGAAGATGATGCCCACAACCGCCAAGACCACATAAACGAGCAGATCCATTACTAACTTGGTCTGCTTCTGGCCAAAGAACCTGTCCCTGGTGATCCGCATGCTCGCCATCGAAACTACCTGTAAGCTGCCAAATTACTCGTCGTCTTCAAAGCCGAAGACCCAACGCCGCGCCAAATGCCACTGCGCGATGGTGATGATGAGAATGATCACAAACAAGACCGCCGCCAGCGCCGCGCCATAACCCATTTTGAAAAAGCGAAAGGCATTCTGGAATATGTACAAGGTGAGTGGCGTTGTCGCGTGGGCTGGTCCGCCTTCCGTCAAAACATAGAATTGATCAAAGGACTGGAACGCCCCAATCAGCGACGTAACAACCACAAAGAAAATCGCCGGCGAGAGCATCGGCAGTGTTACGTAGCGCATCCGCTGCCAGCCGCTCGCGCCATCTATCGCCGCCGCTTCGTAGAACTCTTCCGGGATGCCTTGCAAGCCCGCCAGCAAGATAAGCATGGCAAAGCCAATGCCCTGCCAGTTGCTCATTATTATGACGCTCGGCATCGCCCATTTCGTATCGTGAATCCACTTGGGCCCGTCGATGCCAAATATCTCCAGTATGTGGTTGATCATGCCGATTTCCGGCTGGTAAATCCAGCGCCAGACCGTAGCGGCCGCCACCGTCAACGTGATCTGCGGCAAGAAGTAAACGGTTCGGAAAAAGATAATGCCGCGCATCTTGCGGTTCAGCGCCAGCGCCAGCCAGAAAGCGATGAAGATACCGGTGGGCACGGCGACAAAGGTGTAATAGAAACTATTGACCAGCGATTTCCAAAAGAGCCTGTCATTGACCATCGTCTCGAAATTCTTGAAGCCGATAAATTCCGGCTCCTTCGCGAGGCTCCAATCCGTCAGCATGATGTAAAAGGCAAAAAGAATCGGAAAGAGCATGAAGACGATGAAGCCAACCAAGTTCGGCAACAAGAATACATAGCCGGCAATCGTCTCTTCCCGGCGCAAACCGGTAAAGGCGCGCCGGAAATCGCCCAAGACGCCTGATTTGCCTTTTCGGCCGCGTCCAGCAGGAACCGCGCTAACGGACACCGACGTCCTCCACAGTTTCCAATTGGAGCCCGTATGGCGAACGAGATACGTTGAATTTGAAAAGCAGATACGACATAGTTCTGTTTGTTTATCGGCCGGCTATCAATATGGAAAACGATGCCAGGAACCAATTCCAACAACGCTGCAATACTTTAACATGTGCAAAGAAGATGTCAACAAAGAAATAGAGCGGCGCTTTAATCCCGCGTCACTGTTATTAAGGTGTTGGCGCCGAGCTCTTCGATTCTGCTAACTTCGCCATCGCTCCAGATTATCGTCAAGCGCTGAAGGGCGGCATCAACTGGAAAGCCGAAATGAACGCGGCTGCTTTCGCCGGAAAGATAGCCGCTTAGCGCAGTCACATCGCGGCGGAATTCACCCAGGTCAGTCTTCAGTATGAGTTGCGAGCCGATGCCAGCGCCATTGCCGATGCCCTTCCAGCGCAAGTCTACTTCTATGGCGGGTCCCGCGCAGAGGCGATTCTCGAAGACCATCGCCGGGCTGAGCAAGTTGTTGACGACCACATCCAAATCGCCGTCGTTGTCCAGGTCAGCCAGGGACATGCCCCGTCCGCTCGCGCGATCGTTCAACCCCCAACCCAATTGCGGCGCAAACCCGGCGCCGGACAAATTGCGGTAGACTTGATTCTCTTCGACCAACTCGTTATTCGGCAGATGAGAGAATAGCTCTACGGATATCATGCCGTTGACGACATAAAGGTCTTGATAGCCATCGTTATCCAGGTCGCCAAATTTCGCCGACCAACTCCAGCCGGTGCCATCAAGTCGCATCGCGCGCGCGATATTGACAGGTTGCCCGCCGGAGCCAGCATAGAGCACATTCTCCATGATCTGTGGATCGCCCTCAATATGTGGCATGGCCATCATCATATCCATCACGGGCTGCCACTGCGCCAGAGTTTCCGCGTCATCGGCGTACGGTTTCATATCGACAGCGAAAACCTCGCGCATGCCATCGTTGTCCAGGTCGGCGGAGTCGTAACTCATCGTGCTGTGCGGCATAACATCGAGTGCGTCGGTCTCCTGCCAGGCGTCATCGCGAAAGGTGAAGGTTTTGTCTACGACGGCGAAGTCGTTGCCGATGATGATCTCGTGTTCGCCATCCCTGTTGATGCCGGTCCAGATCGCCAAAGTATTGGATCGACCGGCGATACGCTGCGCGTGAAAACTGCCCCCGAGATTTTCGTAGTATATGACGCCAGCTTTTGGCGCCGTCTGCCCAAGTATCTTTTCGTTCTCGACATCGTAGGAGCCTGTGACTAGGTCAAGATCGCCATCTCGATCGGCGTCAAGCCAGTTCATGGCATAGCCAATATAGCTGACCCCGTTCAGTACCTGTGTTTTGAAACTCTCTCCGCCCTGATTCCGCCAGTATAGAGGCGCTGTCGCTTGCTGCGTGAAGACAATATCCAGGCAGCCATCGCCGTCAACATCGATAGTCGCCGCGGCGCGGGCCGGGCTCTGTGACGGCAATGCCTCGCGCTCGAATTGCAGGCCGCCGCGATTCCAGAAAACATGATTATCGCCGGCCAGGTTGGCCATAACAATATCGAGCAAGCCATCTTTATTGAGATCGCCTATCGCCAAACCGGCGCCATTGCTGTCGTAATAGCCGACAGGCATGGCGCTCGCGAAGGTGATATGGTCCAGTTCCCGCGCTAGGAATTCATCACTGCATGCCTCACGCTCATTAAGCGCCCGAGATTCTAGCTTGACCGGCGCGTAGACACGGATGGCAAAAACAACGCTGGAAGCAGCGATGAGGATCCAGACATGCAAAAGACAAAGGATCGATCTTCTATTGCCCACAGCATAGCCTCGGCTGGTGGAGACAAGACCAAGACGATACCATCGGACAAGCAATTTCGCAAACGACAGGGACGAAACTTGGCTTGCAGAGTTGTGGATACGCTAAGACAAAAACAGGACGTCCCCTTGGGGCGCCCTGTCTTTCTTTGGAAGGTTTTTCGGGCGACCTAATAGTTCGCGTAGATACCCACTAGGCCGCCGGTCGCCCCCACCATTTTGCCGGTGCTAACTAGCCCTCGGTCTCCGGCGTGGGCGGATTTTCCAGGTCGGCCAAGGTAGGCATATTCGCCTTCTTGGAATGGACTCCGGTCGCGCCATCAGGGCGGGTGCCGCGGCGTTCCATACTTTGCAACTCTCCGTCCCCGTCATAGGTGCGGACCTCGAAACTGTAATCGCCTTCCTGGAAGCGCCAGTCGTAGCGCCAAATAACCCAGGTCAGTTCCGAAAGCGGCTGCCGCAGTTGCGCGTCTTCCCATTCGCCGCCGTTCACGCTGACTTCCACGCGGGAGATCATCTTGGCGCCGCTGTAGGCGATGCCGCCAACCGGCAC